>JBBJNS010000201.1:0-3085 GCA_037720745.1 Candidatus Limnocylindrales bacterium | reverse complement strand
ATCGAGCTGCTACAGCGCCATCCCTACAACGCCGTGCGACTGGAGCTGCCGTCCGCACCAGAGGGCGTGCCCGACGTCCAAGGTACGGGAGGCGCGCATGACGACGCGCGCTATCGACAAGCGGCCCGCGAGCTGGCGTCGTGGCGGAGCCAGGGCGTGCTGGCCAAGGACGCGCTGCCCTCGATCTATGTGCACGAGATGCGCTACGCCGGCGGGCCAGCCAGCGGCTCAACGGTCGCCCGCGGCTCAACGGTCGCCCGCGGCGTCATGCTGCGCCTGCGACTGGAGCCTCTGGGGCCCGGCAGCGGCGTGCGCCCCCATGAGCGCACGATGAGCGCACCGAAGGAGGATCGCTACCAGCTGTTGCGCGCGACGGGCACGAACCTCAGCCCCGTCGTCCTCATACACGAGCAACTCGCCACGGCGGCGGCGCTCGACGCGCTGACCTCGGGACCGCCTGACGCGGAGACCAGCGACTCGACGGGCATCCAGCATCGCCTCTGGGTCGTGCCAGCAGGCGCTGGGGATGCGGCCAGCCGGGTCTCCGCAGCGGCTGCCACGGCCAGCGAGCTGCTCGGGGTCATCGGGGGCGGACCGCTCACCATGGCCGACGGGCACCACCGCTACGAGACCGCGCTGCGCTACCGCGGGGAACGCGGGCAGCGCCGGGCTTGCGAAAGCGATCCCGCATACGACTACGTGCTGGCTCTCGTGTATGCCGTCGACGCGGCGCCCGCGGCACTGGCCACTCACCGCGTGGTCCATGGTCTGGGGTCGGCGCAGGGCGCTGGGTTCCTGGCTGCCGCCGAGGGACTCTTTCACGTCGATCGGCTGGCTGACGCGGAGCAGCTGGGCGACCGCTTGGCGGGATCGGCCGTCCAGTCGGACACCGGACGTTTCGGCTATGCAGGGCCAGACGGGGTCGCCCTGCTCACCGTGCGGCGGAAGCGTTTCGCGCCACTCCTCGACGCGGACCTGCCCGAAGCGGCCCGCTGGCTGGACACCAGCCTCCTCGCCGTTGCGCTCCGGCATCTCGCCGCCATCGGGCCGGAAGATCTGAGCGGTGGTGGTCGGGTGACCTACGTCAAGGATGCCGCCGCTGCGCTGGCCATGACCAGCGACCAGCAGTCGACGGCCTTCCTGCTGGACCCGACGCCGGTCGCGTCCGTGCTGCGCGTGGCGGAGGCGGGTGGGGTGATGCCCCAGAAGTCGACCTATTTCCATCCCAAGGCGCCCACCGGGCTGCTCTTCAATCCGCTCGAGCAGTAGGAGATGACCGTGCGCGATGGCCATCTGGGAGGCGGCGGTCCAGGCACGGGAGATGCCGCAGTCGAGCCGCGGCCGTCCAGACCGGTGCGCAAGGACGAGATCGTCATCACCGAGCGAGGCCTGTACGTCGAGTCGTGGCTGCCGGAGCGTCGCTCCCGTCGCAGGCCGCTGTATCTGCTGCACGGCGAGCTCTCTGGGTCATGGCTGTGGGAGCGCTACCTCTCGTATTTCGCGCAGCGCGGCTGGGAGGGTCACGCCCTCAATCTGCGGGCACACTTCTGGTCCGAGACGGCCGATCTGGCTTCCCTCGACATGGCAACGTACCTGGCCGATGCACGGGCGGGTCTGGAGGCACTGGGCAAGCCGGCCGTGCTGGTCGGCCACGGCTTGGGCGCGCTGCTCGCGCTGAAGCTGGCTGAGACCCACGAGGCGATGGGACTGGTCCTCATCAGCCCCGCGCTGCCCCAGCCCATCCGTCCCGAACCCCCGCCTCACGTGATCCGCCTGGTGCCCACGATCTTTCGCCAGGAGCTGATCGGGTGGGCGGGATCGGTCGATGACGTCCGTCGTCGCGATCCTGATCTTTCCGAGGCGGACGTGGCGCGTATCCAGCACCTCATGGGCGCCGAGTCGGGAGCCGCCCGGCGTCAGATGCTGGCCGGCCTCGCGGTCGACCGGGGAGCGCTGGAGGGTGTCCCCGCGCTGGTGCTGGGCGGCGGACGGGACCGTCTCTTCCCCGCCGCCGAGAGTCAACGCCTGGCGGACTGGCTGGGCGCCGAATATCACCACCTCCCTGACCACTCTCACTACGGCCTGGTGGTCGGCGAGCGATCGCATGAGGCAGCGGCCGAGGTGATACGGACCTTTTTGGAAGTACAGCGGCTATAGGCTGCCAGCGGGACGCGTGCTAACAGCCTCGCTGCTCGGGCCCGCGGCCACGCCGCGCCGGCTCCCGGGCCGTGCCGCATTCGTCTAGAGGCCCAGGACACCGCCCTCTCAAGGCGGAGATCACCGGTTCGAATCCGGTATGCGGTACCAAACAGCCTCTTTTCGGCCCGGTCCACGCTCAGAGTAATAGAACTGCCGTTCTAAACGGGCCTTGAAGCACCCTCATTAGCACCCTTACGAATCGATGATTGGTCGGCGAGGGTCCGCCAGCGAATCGAATTCACGCTCAGATCGGCGTGAACGGCTGTTCTAGGTGTGATTCCCACGGGTCCGTGGGGCCTCGCCGAGCGAGCGCAACAGCGGAGCATCCGATACCGTGTGGTCGTGCACCCCCATTCGCCGATCTGCGACGCCTCGCCAAACGCGGCGCGGTCATCGAAGCGCCAATCGACGGATTCGCCGTCAGGCGAGCAGGGGCTCAGGATGCGGCGCGCTCTGGCTGGCAACGTAGTTTGTGCTGGGCGGTCCCAATCGTCTTGGCGACGGCAACGGCGGCATTCACGGTCGGAAGCTCCAGCGGGTGGCGCGCCCAGAGAATCCCGGCTCGGCTTCGATGACGGCGATGACCGCTTCCGGATCGACCCGGTAGACGGGGTTCTCGTTCGGATCGGGGAAGCCCTCGCCATACTTGTCGGCGTAGAGCGTGACCACCGCTGCGAGCACCTTGGGCTCGACGACGCGGCGGGCGAGGCCGTTGACCACCACTGATTCCGTGGCGAGCTCGGGCGCGACCGAGCAGCGTTGGTTCGCGGCCAGGTTGCGCGCCTTCCGGGACCGGCCACCCGTACTGAACCAGAAGGCTTCCTCGTGCCAGACACCCCACACCGCGGCGAGGTGCGGGGCCAGGCTTGGCAGCGTCGTGGCCAGC
>JBBJNS010000069.1:0-11627 GCA_037720745.1 Candidatus Limnocylindrales bacterium | reverse complement strand
GCCGCGCCGCGCGTCGCTCCAGGAAGCGACCGGCGTGACCCGAGCGTTCCGCCAGCAGCCGAGCCCTGCGCTCGCGGCCGAAGCTGCGCGCCGCATCACCATGTCACTCTCGCCGAACGAGCGACTCCAGCACGTCCTGCATCCCTGGACGAGCTTCGTGATCGTGCCGCTCTTCGCACTGGCCAACGCAGGAATCGACCTAAGCGGCGATGTGTTCGGCCGCCTGTTTGGCTCGCCGCTGGCCATCGGCGTCATCGCCGGGCTGGTCGTGGGGAAGACGCTGGGCATCCCGGCCGGTGCTTGGCTGGCCACCCGGTCGTTCAATGGGCGGTCTGCCCTTGTCGGTGGGCTGGCCGTCGCTCATCGCCGCCTCGTCGGTCGCGGGGATCGGCTTCACCGTCTCCCTGTTGATCGCGGACCTGAGCTACACCGGCGTCCTGCTGGGGGGCGCGAAGCTGGGCATCCTCGCCGCGTCGATCGTGGCCGCGCTCTTGAGCATCGTAATGTTCTACGGGATGTCGTTGCTTCCCCGGGATCGGCTGCGGCGGGCGGAGGCCCGCACATAGATGCCGCTGGTGGATCTGGCCGTGCCGGTCGATGCCGAGGTCGATCACGTTCGTGGCGCGCCGGATGGGACGGTCACGCTCGTCGAATGCGGGGACTACGAGTGTCCGCACTGTGGGGCGGCGGCGCCGGTCGTCCTGGAGCTGCTCCAACGGTTCGACGGCAAGCTGCGTTTCGTGTGGCGGCACCTGCCGCTGCCCGATGTCCACCCCAACGCAGCCCTGTCGGCTGAAGCGGCGGAAGCAGCCGGTGCGCAGGGCGACTTCTGGGGCATGCATGACCGGCTCCTCGAGGACCGGGATGCCCTGCAGCTTCGGACCTGGTCGGCCGCGCACACGAACTCGCCCTGGATGAGGCGGCCTTCGAGCGCGACTTGCGGGAGGGGCGTTTCAGCGAGCGGGTGGCCCATGACGTGGCGAGTGCCGAGACGGCGGGCGTGGCGGGAACGCCGACGTTCTTCATCAACGACGTGTAGTACCGCGGCGCCGACGACCTCGAGTCGCTCGAGTCCGCCATCCGGACCGCCCTGCGAATGACCGAGAGTCGGGCAGACCTCGCCCGCGATGGCGGGTAGACGCCGAAGGGATCTGGTGGAGATGGGGGAGAGTCGAACTCCCCGTCCAGAGCGTTCAGCCGAGGCCCACTACGAGCGTGTCCGATGTTTTGTCGTCATCCTCCGCAGCCGGCATCGGCACCGTTCACGAAGGACCAGTCACGTCCCCTTTCGGGCTTTGCTTCGGACTACGTGACGCTACTCCGAAGCGCATCCCCGCTGAATGACGCTTCCACAGTCCACGGGGATGAGACTGCTTCCACGCTCACCTTACTGCCTAAGCAGCGAGGGCGAGAGCAGGCTGGCGGTTGCCAGTTACTTCTTTTGCCGCCTTTTTACGAGGCCCGACGGCACCTCGGCTCGCGTTCCTCGGGAATCCGGCCCTGTCGAGACCACGCATCCCCAAGACCGGGCATGTTATCACCCGAACACCCGTTCGGTCTACCCCGAACTCGCATATCGCCCGGCGCCCGGCGCGGCAGTAGGTCATAGTCGCGCTCATGACAGACCTTCGACTCGGCATCCTCCTCTGGAGTCAGACCGGCACGTGGCCCGAGATGTCAGACGCGGCCCGACGCGTCGACAGCCTCGGCTATGACCACCTCTGGACCTGGGATCACGTCTACGCCATCTTCGGCGATCCCTATCAGCCCACCTTCGAGGGCTGGTCGCTGCTCAATGCCTGGGCCATGATCACGGAGCGCACTCGCCTCGGGCTGATGGTCGGCGCCAACACATTCCGTAATCCGGCCATCGTGGCCAAGACGGTGACCACGCTCGACCACGTCAGTGACGGGCGGGCCATCCTCGGCCTGGGTGGAGCCTGGTTCGAACTGGAGCACCAGGCGCACGGCATCGACTTCGGTTCCGGCTTCGGACAGCGCCTGGACTGGTTGGACGAGTCGGTGGCAGCCTGTCGTGGCTTGCTCGGCGGTGAGACGGTCACCTCCGAGCCTGGCGGCGCGTACCACTTCCAGGACCTGCGTCACCAGCCCCTCCCCATCCAGCAGCGCCTGCCCATCATGATCGGCGGCAGCGGCGAGAAGAAGACCCTGCGCACGGTGGCTCGCTACGCCGACATGTGGAACGCCATGGGTCCTGTCGAGAAGATGGCGCACAAGGTGGACGTGCTCCGGAATCACTGCGACGACGTCGGTCGCGACATCACGGAGATCGAGTTCACGCTCGGGGTGAAGATCACCATCCGAGACTCGGCCGCCGAAGCGGACCGCGTGTGGCGGGCGGCCATGGAGCACAACCGCACCCCCTTTGAGCGGGTCCAGGACGACGACACATTCTGGAACGGTACGCCGGAGGAGATCGCCGAGCGGATGGCGCCCTACGTCGAGCTGGGGTTCCGGACCATCATCTCTGAGGTACCGGCGCCGTATGACATCGAGACGCTCGAGCGCCTCATCGGCCAGGTCAAGCCGCTGGTCGATCGAGGCTAGCGAATCAACGCCGGCCCCGCGTGGCGTCGGCCAATTCGCGTTGGACGTCACGTCGAGCGTCGCGCGCGGCGATGTCGCGCCGCTTGTCGTGTAGCTGCTTGCCGCGCGCCAGGCCGAGTTCCAGCTTGGCCCGACCGCGCCCCGAGATGTAGAGGCGCAGCGGCACGATGGTCAGTCCCTTGGCTGACGCTCGGCCCAGGATGCGGTCGATCTGTTCGCGGTGGAGCAGCAGCTTGCGCGTGCGGCGCGGCTCATGGTTGTTCCGGTTGCCGCCAGCCCAGGGCGCGATGTGACAACCGATGAGCCAGGCCTCGCCGCGCTCGATGCGGGCGTAGGACTCCTGGAGATTGGCGTGTCCATCGCGGATGCTCTTGATCTCGGTCCCGGTGAGAGCGATGCCGGCCTCGATCGTGTCCTCGATGGTGTACTCGTGGCGGGCTTTGCGATTGACGGCGACGGTCTGCTCGCCCATCGACGGGCTCCTTCGAGGTGGCTGCGGCGGGAGTGGTGTCCTCGTGTCCGAAGGACACGGCATGTCCGGCGCGTGACGGGCCCGGACGCACGAACGCCGGCCCACAGTAGGCCGGCGCTTCGTGGCTGCTTCACCACCCGGTGGACTCAGCGCTTAGCGCGAACCCTCCGAGGTGGTGCAGCTACGCTTACTATCGATCACTGCACATCACCTCCTTTCGTACGCCGAGACGATACCACACCGGCAGGAGGTGGCAAGTGGCAGCCGCGCGGCGCCGGGACGGATCCTCATGCCGCGGCACGGAGGCCATGAACCTCGCCGGTGGCACGGGTGAGCAGTTCGATGGCGCGATCAAGCTGCGGGTCCTCACCCTCCGGCGTGTCGGCGGGGCGTGGCACCACGATGTCAGGGGTGATGCCGGCCTCGTGGACCCAGGTCTTGTCCGGCGTCAGCCACTTGGCTACCGAGAGCCGGAATCCTCCGTTGTCCCCTGACAGCTCGATCCACTGCTGGATGGTGCCCTTGCCGAAGGTCGTCTCACCCACCAGCGTGGCGCGCCCGGTGTCCTGGAGGGCACCGGCCACGATCTCGCTGGCGCTGGCTGAACCGCCATTGACGAGCAGCACGAGCCGGATGGCCGGGTCGGTGGCTATCCCGTCAGGTGTCGCCTCGAACGCCTTCTGATCTCCGCCCGCTGTCTCCTCCCAGTAGATGGGGCCCTCAGCGATGAACTGGGAGGCCACCGTCTGGGCCACATTGACGAAGCCGCCCGGATCATCGCGCAGGTCGAGGATGAGCGAATCGATGTCCTGGACTTCGACCAGCTCACGCAGCTGCTCCACGAGATCGTCGGCGGCGTTGGAGCTGAAGCCGTCGATCTTGAGATAGCCCACCTGTCCATCGGCCAGGATCTCGCTGCGGACCGCCTCGATGTCGATGGTGTCACGGACGATGGTCAGATCCAAAAGCCGCCCGTCACGCTCCAGCCCCAGCGTGACCGGCGTGCCCTTCTCGCCGCGTACCTTGGCCACGGTCTCTTCCAGGGTGGAGTCGATGACGCTCTCCTCATCGACCGAGACCACGATGTCCTGGGCCCTCAGGCCGGCTTCCAGGGCCGGTGAACCGCGGATCACGCGAACGACGACGAGCCGGCACGTCTCGCTGACCGGCGCGCAGGCGGCCCCATCCTCATCCTGGCTGGACATCTCGGCCCCGATGCCCTGGAACTGGCCGGAAAGGCCGGACAGGCTAAGGCGATACTCCTCCGACGTCATGTACCCGGAGTATGGATCCTCGATGGCGTCGAACAGGCCCTTGATGGATCCCTCCACGAGCTTCCGCTCGTCGACGTCGCCCACGTATTCGTGGCTGACCTTGTTGAAGGCCTCCCAGTAGGGTGTGAAGAGCTGTTGATTCGCGGCGCTCGTGCCGGGCGTCACGGCCTGCTGGGCGCCCAGCGTGAAGCCGGAGGAGAAGAGCGCGGCGCCAGCTAAGGCGGCCACCACGAACAACGCGACATAGATCGGCGTGCGCGTCCGGTCTGGCGTGGGCGGCGGAGGCATGCCGAGGGGTGCTGCTGGGTCGGACATAGGTGGATCTCCGAAGGAAAGGGCTGACGGATCGGCGTTGGAAGAAGTTAGCCTCGTTACTGGAATCTACGCGCGTTGCCGCACAAGGGATGGAAGATCAGAGAAGACTTCTCCGAACGGCTCATGGGCGAAGGTAAGCGCGGACCGAAAGCCACGCCCCGAACCCGCCCAAGCCAAGGCCAGCAGTCATCACCACAGCGGCCACCTGCGAGCTCAGCCGGTCGCCGAACCCGACGGGGACCTGCCCCGCGATGGTCGTGGCCAGCTGAGAGATGGGAGCCGCCGCCAGGCTCAGGAGTCCGAGCGTCACGAGTGCACCTAGTAATCCCACCAGCAGTCCCTCGAAGATGAAAGGCCAGCGCACGAAGGCATCCGAGGCGCCCACCAGCCGCATGATCTCGATCTCGTCCGACCGTGACATGAGCGCCATGCGGATGGAGTTGACCACGACGAGCAGAACGGTCAGACCGACCAGCGCGATGATGATGATGCCCACCGTGTGCAGCAGGCCCGTGATGGAGACAAGGCGATCGACGTTGCTCTGCTGCTCGACCACGCGAATGACGACGCCGGACGGCTCCAGCAGGGTACTTCGGACGGCACCGAACTCACGTGGATCCCGTAGCTTGACCACGAGCTGCGCCGGCAAGGGGTTCGAGCCCACGACCTCGGTCAGGTCCTCCTGGCCGTCGGCCAGTCGTGCCCGGAACTGCGCCAGCGCCTCCTCCTTGCTGACGTAGGTCACGCCTTCGACTTCGGGCAGCGCCGCGACGTGGTCGCGAAGTGCGTCGACTCGCTCCTGCGGCACACCCTCCTGCAGCTCGGCGCGGACCTCCACCTTGCTCTCCACGAAGTCCAGTCCGGCCTGCATCCCGGACAGCACGATGACCAAGCTGGCCAGCAGGACGAGCATCAGGATCATCGTCACCGTGGCGGCCAGAGTCATCACACGGTTGCGCCAGAGACCCTCCGCGGCGCGTTGGAGCGAGAAGGCCAGAAAGTGGATCACGGGCGCAGCGGGCTCGGACGGAGCGCGAGCTCAGTACTCACGGTGATAACCGCCCACTCCGTCGCGCACCACGTGCCCGTCCTCGAGTGCCACCACCCGCTTGCGCAGGGCGGTGACCACGTCCGCATTGTGGGTGGCCATCAGGACCGTGGTGCCCATCTCGTTGATGCGCAGGAGCAGCTGGATGATCTCCCAGCTGATGAGCGGGTCCAGGTTGCCCGTGGGCTCGTCGGCGATGATGACCTTGGGCTCGTGGATCATGGCGCGGGCGATGGCCGTGCGCTGCTGCTCGCCGCCGGATAGCTGCGAGGGGCGCTGAGAGGCCTGGGCGGAAAGGCCCACCAAAGCCAGCGCGCGCTCGACCGCCGGTCCGATGCGCGACCTGGACGCGCCGGTCACTTCCAGGGCGAAGGCCACGTTCTCGCGCACCGTCTTGCGCGGCAAGAGCTTGAAATCCTGGAAGACGATACCGATCTGTCGTCGCAGACGAGGCACGTCGCGGCGGCTCAACCGGGAGAGCTCGTAGCCGGCCACGAAGACTTCTCCCTGGCTGGGCAGCTCGTCCCGGACCAGCAACCGGATGAGGGTGCTCTTGCCCGCTCCGGAAGGGCCCACCAGGAACACGAAGTCGCCCTGGGGCACCACCAGATCGACGTCACTGAGTGCCCGCCGTCCGTTGGCATAGACCATGGAGACGTCGCGCAGCGCCACCGCGATGCGCGGCAACGTCTCAGCCAGAGGATCGCGGCCACGAACCAAGTGTCGCGCGTCAGCGGGGGCCCTGGTCATCCGCGCAGCGCCTCAAGCAGGGGCTCGTGGATCACTGCGTTCGCGCTCACGAAACCGCCGCCGCCGTGCAGCTCGGGCGTTCCCTCGAGGTCCGTGCAGCGCCCGCCCGCCTCCTGGACGATGAGCATGGGCGCCGCGATATCCCATGCTGCCAAGCCGAACTCGAGCATCGCCTCGGCGGCTCCTTCTGCGACCAGCATGTGGCCCCAGAAGTCCCCGAAGCCGCGCTCGCGCCAGGCCGCGCCGAGCACGGCGTCAAGACCGGGCATGGTCTCGGAGGCCCGCAGAGCGGTGGCGGAGCCATAGAGCAGGTGTGCCTGAGGGATGGTGTCCACGGCCGAGACGCTGAGCCGGCGGGGCGGCCCTTCCGACGATACGCGCCAGGCACCTCCGCCGCGCCAGGCCAGCCAACGCGCGCGCAGCGCCGGAGCGGAGACGATGGCCGCTTCCAGGAGCCCTTCCCGCTCGACCGCCATGAGCGTGGCGAAGATAGGCACGCCGCGCACGAAGTTGCTGGTGCCGTCGATGGGGTCCAGGTACCAGCGCACGGACCGTTGGGCACCTTCAGGGCCGTACTCCTCGCCGATGAGGCCATGGTCGGGGTGCACGGCAAGGATGCGCTCTCGCAGGAGCCGCTCGATCTCACGGTCCGCGCTCGTCACGAGCGTGCCGTCTGACTTGGTGGACACCTCGCGCGCGCCGACATAGGCACTCATGGCCAGCACGTCGGCCTCATCACAGGCAGCGACCGCCAGTTCGACCCAGGCGGAGGCGGCTGCGTCGAACGGTCCGTCCTCGCTCATAGGACGGCGTAGGAACCCAGCAGGTATCGCTCGAAGTCGGGCCCGTCGGAGGTGGCCGACCACAGGATCGGTGCGTCGCCGTCGAGTCGGAAGCCACCCCGCAGCAGCAAGGGCAGAAGGGGACTTGGGCCGGGCACGTGGAGCTGCCAGCCATCGGTCGGCGTGACTGCGCCGAAGAGATGGGCCACGGCGGAGCTCAGCCAGCGTGCATCTGTCGTGGCCACGGGACCCAGACGGCCGGAGGGCTGCGCGTAGCCGTAACCGACCGACTCCCCGGTGGCACGTTCGCGGAACAGCCAGCCCTGCCGCCCACTCCTGGCCAGGAAGCGATGGTCCTGGGGATGCTCGTAGCCCAGCGTGGCCAGGTCGATGGCATCCACCGAAGCCGCCAGCGTGCGATGATCGGCCGCCGCCAGCTCCGCGAACGGTATGGCCTCGAGCGCGGTCGGGTCGCCCACTCGCAGGTCGGGGCCGGGCTTGCCGGTGAGCAGGAGGATGGGCACGCGCGGTCGCATCCCCAGCGAGGCGTATAAAGCCAACGACACGGGCTGGATAGCTTCCGCGCAGACGGCGTGCGTCAGCAGGCCGTCCGATGGCAGGGCACCCGTGCCATCGACCCCTCCGTCTCCCTCGGCCAGACAGCGCATGGTCAGCTGCTTGCCCAGGCCGGCCGACTGCTGCTCGGGACGGACGAAGAGGAAGGACAGGAACCAGGTCGATGCACGGCGGTGGGCGATGCCGAAGGCGACCACTCCCGATCCCGTCTCGGCCACGTGACAACGGCCTGGATCGGTCTCCAGCAGGTGTCCGAAGAGACGGATCATCGGTTCGGGATTGTGCGGCAGTGGCGGTCGTCCGATGCGCGCGTAGTGCTCGTCGAGAGCTGCGTAGAAGACGTCCGCGCAGTCGGGCAGGTCGGCCACCTGCATGGGGCGGATGATGCCCGCCGTCCAGCGGCGTGGCCCTGCGGCTGCGTCAGTCACTCGAAGTCTCGGGTCACGGCGCTCAGACGCCCTCGGGCGTCGGCTCGACGTACTCCGTGGCGACGCGCTCGAGCTCCGCCAGCATGAACCCGTCCAGACCTCCGTCCAGCACGGCTGAGGTGTCGCTCGTCTCGTGCTCGTTGCGATGATCCTTGACCATCTGGTAGGGGTGCAGCACGTAGGAGCGGATCTGGTTGCCCCAGCCGGCCTCGACGTGTGCGCCCTTGAGCTCATTGCGCTCCTTCTCGCGCTCGATGAGCAGCCGTTCCAGCAGGCGCGCCTTGAGCACCTTCATGGCCACTTCGCGGTTCTGATGCTGCGAACGCTCGTTCTGGCTCTGGGCGACCACTCCCGTGGGCAGGTGGGTGATGCGCACGGCCGAGTCGGTCTTGTTGACGTGCTGCCCACCGGCGCCCTGGGCGCGGAAGGTGTCGATCTTCAGGTCGTCGTCCGGGATATCGCCGACCTCGGGGGCGTCCTCAGCCTCAGGCAGCACCTCGACCAGCGCGAATGTCGTGTGGCGGCGCTTCTGTGCGTCGTATGGGCTGATGCGCACCAGGCGATGCACGCCACGCTCGGCGCGCAGGAAGCCGTACGCATTGTGGCCGTCCACCGCGATGGTGGCGCTCTTGATGCCGGCCCCTTCACCCTCGAGCTGGTCAAGGATCTCCGTGGCGAAGCGGTGACTCTCCGACCAGCGCAGGTACATGCGCAGGAGCATCTCGGCCCAGTCGGTCGCTTCCGTGCCGCCGGCACCAGCCGATATGGACAAGATGGCGGGGCGTTCGTCGTACTCGCCGCTGAAAAGGAGCGCGGTACGCAGGCGATCGAAGTCGGTGCTCAGTGCCGAGTGCTCCGCGTCGATGTCGGCGGCCATCGCCGGATCGCCGGTAGCGAGCTCGCTCAGTTCGACCAGGTCGTCGGCTCGTCGCTGGACGTCCTGCCAATCGGCGAGTTCGGTGCGCAGTGCCTCTGCCTCACGCATCACCCGCTGGGCCTGCTGCGGGTCATCCCACAGATCGGGCTGGGACGCCTCGTCATCCAGTCCGCTCAGACGTTCGGACTTGCCGCCGAGGTCAAAGCCTCCCCGAGGTCGCGTGGATCCGGCTGGCGAGATCGCGGATGGCGGCGGGTTCCATCAGCTCCTGGCGCGGGCATCCTGGAGCAGGATCGGGCGAAGCTCGATGATCTTCAACGCGGTCTTGCTCCGTGCGACGACGGGGTTGACACAGGGGCAGTAGCCATTGTGGGGGCACGGGGCGCAATCCCCGTCGCAATCAAGCCAGGCGGCGTAACTGCACGTTCGACAGTCGCGTTCGCAGGCGATCAGATCGACGACCGACGCATCTCCCACCTCGATGCCGGCCGCCGTGGCGCTCGGATCCACGGACACCATCACTCCCTCGCATGCCCGCCGGGCGTTGGGCACGGTCTCGCCCCGGGCTGTCTGCCGACGCCGGAGTGACTCCGGCGCCATCTCGGCCGAGTATATGGATGAGATGGTCCGGGCTCAAGGGGTCAGGCCGATGAATATGCCCGCCCGGGCCTGGAATGGTCAGCCACCGTGACACTTCTTGAATTTCAGCCCGCTACCGCAGTGGCATGGGTCATTGCGCCCGACCTTGGGCAGCGCGGGCTTTGCCGCCGCCGCGACCGGCGCAAGCTCCTCATCGCCGCGCTGGAGGCGCACCGTGCCGGGCCTGCCTCCACCGGTCACGCCACTCAGCATCGGTGCCGTGGCGCCAGTCGTCCCGCCATCGGGTACGGGATGGGCCGTGCGACCGCCAGCCGCCGTGGCCGCCAGGCCATCACCCGTGCCGCCAGCCCCCTCGCCGCGCATGGCCGCTACCTGTTCCGGGCTGGGCATGGGCGGTGGCGGAGCCTGCCGCTGGACCGTGACGCGGAAGACGGTGCTGGCCACGCCATGGCGGATGAAACCGCGCAGCTCTTCGTAGAGCTTGTAGGCCTCGCGCTTGAACTCGTTGAGGGGGTCCGTGCCGCCGTAGCCGCGCAGCCCTACGCCGCGGCGAAAGTCATCCAGCTCGGTGAGGTGCTCCACCCAGAGCGAGTCGATGGCGCGCAGGAGCACCATCCGTTCCACGAGCGCCCAGGTGTCGGCCCCGTGCTCCTCCTCGCGCTGGGCGATGGTCTCGTCCACAGCCAGACGGAGTCGTTCGTCGATAGCATCCCGGGTCGTGAGGTCAGCCAGTATGTCAGCATCAAGGTCGTCGCCGATGAGGTTCATGGCCGCCACGGCGTGAGCCAGGCCGTCCACGTCCCACTCTTCCACGACCGGCCCCAGGTGTGCCTCGACGAGCGTGTCGATCTCATCGTCCAGGAAGAGACGAACGGTCTCGGTCAGGTCCTCGTTGTTGAGCACCTTGTCGCGTTCGGCGTAGATCGTCTCGCGCTGCTTGTTGATCACGTCGTCGTACTCCACGACGCGCTTGCGGATGTCGAAGTTGTAGCCCTCGACGCGCGACTGGGCGTTCTCGATGGTCTTGGAGACGAGCCGCGACTCGATGGCCACGTCCCCCTCCAGGCCCATCCGCTCCATCAA
Source organism: Candidatus Limnocylindrales bacterium (assembly GCA_037720745.1). GTDB lineage: Bacteria > Chloroflexota > Limnocylindria > Limnocylindrales > CSP1-4 > Palsa-1032. Next base: position 854 of record JBBJNS010000069.1, on the reverse strand, counting down.
TCCCGCCACGCGATCGGAAGCGAAGCGCTTCATCAGCGCGTCCTCCAGCGAAAGGTAGAAGCGGGACGAGCCGGGGTCGCCCTGGCGACCAGCGCGGCCACGGAGCTGGTTGTCGATGCGCCGGGCGTCGTGGCGCTCGGTGCCGATGATGTGCAGCCCGCCGGCGGCCACGACTCGCTCGTGGTCCTCGGCCGTCTCACGCTGGGCATCGGCCAGCGCCTGTTGGTAGATCTCGGGAGCGGCCTCGGCGGGGTTGATGCCCTTGCGGTGCAGGTTGGTCGAGGCGATGCCGGCCGGGTCGCCGCCCAACTTGATGTCCGTTCCGCGTCCGGCCATGTTGGTCGAGATGGTCACCGCGGAGGTGCGCCCGGCCTGGGCCACGATGGGCGCTTCCTTCTCGTGGAACTTGGCGTTGAGGACCTCGTGCTTCACGCCGCGTCGACGCAGCATGTCGGCCAGGATCTCGCTCTTCTCCACGCTGACCGTGCCGACCAGCACCGGACGGCCCGCCTCGGCCGCCTCCTGGATCTCATCGATGAGCGCCTCGAACTTGGCGTTCTCGGTGCGGAAGACGAGATCCGGCTCGTCCGCCCGGATCATCGGTCGGTGGGTGGGGATGGCCACCACTTCCAGGCCGTAGATCTTGAAGAATTCCTCCTGCTCGGTGAGCGCCGTGCCGGTCATCCCGGAGAGCTTGTGGTAGAGCCGGAAGTAGTTCTGGAAGGTGATGGTGGCCAGGGTCACCGACTCGCGCTGGACGCGCAGGCCCTCCTTTGCCTCGACCGCCTGATGCAGGCCTTCCGACCAGCGACGGCCCGGCATCTGGCGGCCGGTGAACTCGTCGACGATGACGA
>JBBJNS010000200.1:0-3093 GCA_037720745.1 Candidatus Limnocylindrales bacterium | reverse complement strand
ACGACCGACGAAGCCGCGAGCCGGATCCCCCCAGACGTTGCCCCTGGCACCGGCCACCGGGTCGATCGGCCGGGCACGCGGAAGCTGGCGTTGCAACGCGAGCTGCGGGACCCGGACGGGCTTGGCTGCCAACAGCATCGACAAGGCCGCGGTCTCGCAGTTGTTTCGCAGGGCCTGCTTGACGATCGGGATCTGTGATCGAAAGGCGATCGCGCGCTCGGGGACGCGTACGTCATCTCCGCCCGAGCGGATGGCGGTGCGCGCCAACTGGGCAAGCGCCGAGCGGTCTGTCTGGTAGGTGCCCGGCCGGCACCCAGCCGCCCTATACGGCGATCGGGGATCCGCCTCAGCCAGTCGCTCAGCTGCCGTGGTGTCGAGCCGCGGAGCTCATCGGCGAAGCGCCGCAGGACGACTCGCTTGCCCTGCACAAGGCGAACCTCACCCGGCTGTGCGACCGGCTTGGCTCTCCCTTCGGCGAGGGCAAGCCAGACAGCGGCTCCGACCGCCAGCAGCACCAGCAGGGTCAATAGGAGCCGCCAGCCATGGTGGCGCCGGCGGCCCGTCGCTCGAACATAGATCTGTGACCGCTCCCCGGGGGCCCCTCTCGGGCCGGATCCCTGCCGCGACCTCATGCCGGCTTTCGCGCGCTGGCGATCCCGCCTTCGTGAGGGAGAGTCTGTACCGAGACATCGATGAAGCCCTGGGCGACCAGCGCATGTTCCCACCACTGTGGACGGGCTGGCTTCTCCCAGCGGGCCGTCGCGAAGCGGGCACCGTTCTTGGCCAGTCGCAGCAGGCCGGCCGGCCCCTTGCGGATCATCGCCTTGACCTTGCTCAAGACGACGCGACGATCACGGGGATCGTTCAGCGATGGGCGAAACATCATGTCTCCGAAGACAAGTCGGCCGCCGGGGCGCAGGACCCGCGCGGCCTCGCGCAGCGCCTCCGCCTTGTCAGGGTCGCTCAGGTGGTGGAAGCAGTAGTTGGACACCACCAAGTCGACGGACTCGTCGACCAGCGGCAGGCTCACGGCCGAGGCGACCACGGCATCGATGTTCTCCACACCCGCGCTCGCCGCCTTCGCTCGGAGGTAGTCGCGCATGGCGGGGGCGATGTCGATCGCCCACACCGATGTGGTCCTCTGGGCGATGGGCAGCGACAGCAGACCGGTTCCCGCGCCTATGTCGGCGACCACGTCGCCTGGCTGGAGCTGCGCGCGCTCGATGATCCGAACGCACAGATCCTGGAAGCCGGCTCTGCGCGCGACCTCCTCTACCTCGACGACGTGGTTGTCCCAGTTCTTGGCTGATGTGCTCATGGATGCCTCTGCGGCCAGGTGGCGGGTGACCTACAAAATGTAGGAGGCAGATCGTAGCGCAGGAGGTCATCATCCAAGGCGTGAGTCCGTCCGCTTCGCAGACCTTCCTTTTCGCAGACCTCGCCGGGTTCACCGCGCTGACCGAAGCCCATGGCGACGAGCGGGCGGCAGACCTGGTCGACGACTTCGTGGGCCAAGCCCGCGCGGTGATGGGCGCCTACGATGCCACCGAGGTCAAGGCTATCGGTGACGCGCTGATGCTCCGCGCCCCCGACGCCGCCCAGGGCGTACTGCTGGCCCGCCGCCTCGCGACCGAGATCGGTGGACAGCACGGCTTTCCCGGCATACGCGTCGGAGTGCACACCGGCCCGGCGGTCGCGCGCGGCGCGGATTGGTTCGGCGCGGCCGTGAACCTGGCCTCGCGGGTCTCCGGGGCTGCGATCGCCGGCCAGGTTCTCGTGACCGAGGCAACCCGGCTTGCGGCGCTGGATGATCTGCCTCAGTGCGAGTTTCGCTACGCCGGCGAGAAGCGCTTCAAGAACGTCCGGGATCCGGTGCGTGCCTATGCGGTGGTCGAGACATCCTCGGTTGGGCCGGTCTCCGCCCCTCTGTCGATCGATCCGGTCTGCCGGATGGCGGTCGACCGCGAGCGCTCCGAGGTCGAGCGCCACTACCGCGGCGTCGAGTACCGCTTCTGCTCGGCGGCCTGTGCCCGTGCCTTCGACGCCCAACCGGAGCACTACCACGGCCAGCGCTCCTCACGAGGCATGGGGCGGCGAGGTCGGCGCCGATGGCTGCCGTGGCACCGGTGGCCGAGACGTGGAGCTAACGCGAAGGCACTCGATCCGTAGCGCAGTGCGCGCCCGTGACCTTGACGGAGTGCTCGGGACGGGGCGTGGCGAGGGCCCAGCTTGGCAGGGTCGCCGACAGGGCACAGACCGCCATCGCCAAGGTGACCGCGAGCAGGCGCACGCCGCGCTCCAGGCCGCGGCCGGCGCGCTTCGACTGCCCTTCCAGATAGTCCAACCTCAGGGACACACGGCCGCCGCCGCCCAGACCCGCGGTCCCGGCGAGCGACTTGGCGGTCGCCGCCTTGCAGATCGCGCTCGCCAAGGACAACGGATCGCGCGTACGGCCCACCGCGTACTCGTCGGCATCGCGCTCCAGGCTGAAACGCAGCTCGGATTCAGCCGCCCGGGTCCCCGGGAGCAGCCGGCCGGTGGCCCCCAGCACGGATGCGGCCAGCAGCAGCGGGCGGTGGCGGCGGCGGATGTGTCCCAGCTCATGACTGAGGCTGGCCTGGAGCTCCGCTGCGTCCATGGACCCGAGCGCGACGTCGGAGACCACGATCCTGCTGCGGCCCAGGCCCGTGACGCCCACCACGATCTGGTCGTCGGCGATGATCGTGCTGCCCAGCGGGCCTTCCCCGACGGCTCCCCGCAACCTGGTCCGCAGCAGCAGCCACGCCCGAGCGAGGCCGAAGAGCGCCCAGAGCACCGATCCGGCCAGGGCCAGACCGGGGAGGATGATCGCAGCGTGGACCAGCGGGTGGCCCGACAGACCGAGGTGAGTGGCGACAACCGGCAGCGCCTCGTGCCAGCACCAGTGGGCGACGGCGTCGTAGACACCGGTCCTCGGCATGTACACGAACACAAATATCACAGCGCCGATCGCCACCAGCGCCCTCAGGCTCAACGCGCAGAGCCATACCGACGCCGCCGTCGCTGGGTGCACGCGCTGGAGCGGCAGGAGGTGCGGCAGCACAAGCGCCAGTG
>JBBJNS010000199.1:0-3095 GCA_037720745.1 Candidatus Limnocylindrales bacterium | reverse complement strand
CCGCCTTGCTGGGGGGGCGACCCCCCGGTGCGGGCCACGCAACCGGGGGGGGGGGGCCCCACCCCCCCCCCCCCGCCGCGCTTGTCTCGCGGGTCAGATGCTAGGGGCGGACCGGCCGGACGGCGAAGCGCCGGAAGCCCAGCACGAGTGCCATGGCAGCCAAGCCCATGAGCAGGATGCCGGTCTGTGTAGCGCTGGTCGTCCCGCCGTCGGTCGGGGGAAGGGCCAAGAGCTGGCCGCGGATCTCGCCGGCCGCATTCGTCTCCGTATGGACATTGATGTAGGTCATCCCGTCCCGGATGGCTTCCAGGCCTTCCTCGTAGGTCTGCGGCCCACCATCGACGGGCGTGAAATCCGCTTCAGTGAGCGTCCCCGAGAAGGGGCTCTCACCCTGCGCCAGCGTCAGCATGACGGGACCGGCCACGCCTACTGCGCCGAAGTGGATGTGGGCGGCGACCGGTGCGCCAGTGAGGTCCTTATAGGCGACTTCGTAAGCGATCGACCCATCCTCGTCGAGGGTGACCGTGCCGCTTCCGGAGCCGCTGCTTTCGACCGGCGGCGGGACTTCCGCCTCGATGGTCAGATCTGCGGTGAACTCGTGCCCGGCGGCAAGGGCGATGCCGGGTGCCGCGAAGACGGCCAGGGCCAACACGAGCAGGGCGGTGCGCTTCATGCGACGTTCCTCCAGTCTGCCGCCACGGATCTCATGGCAGCTCTGTCTTTGGTACGTCCGATGGCGCGCTCCGGATGGTGTCATTCCCTGCCATCCGCGTCGGTCAGCTGCCCTTCGGCCGTTCGAGCGGCTCGGCCACCTCGCGCTCGATGGACGTCAGCGCTGCGATCTTCGTGCCCAAGTCTTCGATCTGTAGCGACAGGTCCCGGAAGCGCCCGCTCGCCGGGTCCAGACGCCGCTTCTCGACCTCCAGGGCGTAGAGCCGCTGGGTGTCCGCCAGGAGAGCATCCGATGTCGCGCGTACGTCATCGATCCGCTCGGACATCGTCACTCCTCCTCAGGCGCCGCGGCGCCTACCCTCCGGACACCCACCACCCCTCGCGGTAGACGTACCAGACTTCGATCTGCTCGCCGGCCAGCCCTCTGCGCCGGACGACCGCTCGCGGGTAGGCATCCCTCAACAGTCGCTCCAGAGCCTCGGGTGACTCGACTCCCGCCAGCAGTGACCGGTCCACCATCCCACGGAACCGAAGGTCTTCCCTTGGGTTGATGATGACGGTCGGCGACGTTCGTGTCACGGTGCCCCCACTCGAGCGTCCACGTAGCGCCTCATGATCGGCCACTGCTCGCTCCGTCGGCGCGGTCCGGTAGCCGATCCTCGTTGCCACCGTGTGTCAATCCGCGATGTGTCGATCCGTGGGGGAGGATCCGGTCAGGTCGGGCCGCCGCGCGACCTCTCTGCCTGGCGGAAGGTCGCCACGTCCGCCCACTGAACCCCACACGATAGGCAGGCGATGGCGGGCGGCTGATCGGGCGAGAGCTCGCCCATGCCCAGGATGTCGGCCGTTGGTTGGGCGCCCATCGTGGCCACGTAGGGAAACCCGAGCAGGCTGACGGTGTGCTGGCCGCAGGCGGGGCAGGCTTGAGCGGATCGCTCGGCATCAAGCCCCTGCTCCGACCGGGCCTCGGGTCGCTGCAAGGGCAGGCTTCGATAGCGACGGCGGAGGGGGCTCACGGTCGCGCCTCGATCCTGGCCTGTTGCATGGCGTCCACACTAACAGGCAGGCTGGCCCCTTCCGATCGGAGTGCGGCAGTACCATCGGGCTGACACAGAGGGGATACCCCGTCGCCTCCCCCAGTCGCGGCGACCCTCCCGTAGTACAACGTGCCAACCGAACATCTGCTCCTGCTGGTCAGCGTCATCGTGCTGGCTCATCTCGGCGTGCTCGCCGCCTTCGTGCTGCCGCGCGTCGCTGCCCGCCCAAACGACGGACCCGAGGTTCGGCGGTTCCGGCCTCTGCGTCCAGCCGATGCCGGAGGCTTCGAGGAACCTGCCGGCGAAGGCGTCGGCCTGCCTTCCATGTCGGCCATCGATCGCGTCGTGCGCCTGGTCAGCCTTCTCTTTCTCGCCACAGCCGGCCTGGCCGTCGCCGTAAGCGGTTCCTTCGCTCGCTTCGGGGTGCCCATCTATGTCTTGTTGACGGCGGCCACCGTCGCGGTCGTGATGGTCGGGGTCCTTCTGCCTCCGGCCCTGTTGGGTCGTGGTCGCCGGGTCGTCCAGGCGAGCGGAGCCATCGGAGTGGTGACGGCGCTCGTCGTGCTCACCGGAGGCATGGATAGTCCATTCGTGGCGGGTTACTTCGTGATCGTGGCCGCCGCCGCCCTCTCTTCCGAGGATGTGGCACCAGCAGTGGTGTCCATCTTCGCCTCGCTGGCCTACGTGCTGGTCGCGGTGGTGATGCCGTCATCCGACGGCTTGAACGCCCCAGTCGTGGCCGAGATCGGCTTCCGCATGGCTGCGCTCGGCCTGCTCGCCTATCTTGCGACCGTGATCGGTGGGCAGCAGCGCCGCGCGCGCGAGGCCGCGCTGCGCCTGGCCCGCTTCGACCCGCTCACTGGCCTCTACACACGACACTTCCTGTACAGCGCCATCGAGCGCGAGATAAGCCGAGCTACGCGTACGGGTCGCGGCTTCTGCCTCCTGATGCTCGATCTGGACGACTTGAAGAAGGTCAACGACACCCACGGCCATCCTACCGGCGACCGGATCATCAGGGCCGTCGGCGAGGTCATTCGCCGCTCCGTCCGAGAGAGCGACCTGGCCGCCCGCTACGGCGGCGACGAGTTCGTCGTGGTGCTGCCGGAGACGGACTCGAGCGGTGCCTTCACGGTCGCCTCGAAATTGCGGGCAGACGTGGCGGCACTCGTCCTTCGACTCGACACCGGGACGGTCCAGACATCCATCTCGGCCGGGCTGGTGTGTCATCCGGAGGGCGGTGCCACGCTCGAGCAGCTGATGGCCACCGTGGATGCGGCAATGTACGAGTCCAAGCGGCTGGGCAAGGACCGCATCGTCGGTCCCGTGGCCGCGCCGGACGCTGGCAACGCCGACGCCGGCAGCGCCGACGCCGGCAGCGCCGAC
>JBBJNS010000068.1:0-11723 GCA_037720745.1 Candidatus Limnocylindrales bacterium | reverse complement strand
CTCAAGTCCGGCAAGGAGGCCGAGGTCTTCCTGGTCGAGCGCCGCTCGGCCGACGCATCCTGTCTTCTCGCCCACAAGCGCTACCGCCCGCGCAACCCCGGCCAGGGTGAGCTGCGCGAGCTGGGCTTCAGCAAAGGCACCACCTACCACCACGATGCGGTCTATCGCACCGGTTGGCATCTGAACAGCCGCGACTCGCGAGCCATGGAGACACACACCGCGTACAGCCGCCAACTCAAGGCCGCCATCTGGCCGGAGATGGAGCTGGCCGCGCTCCGTCGAGCCTGGGATGCCGGCGCCTCCGTGCCGTATCCCGTGGAGCACCTGGACGATGGTGTGCTCATGGAGTTCCTGGGTGATGAACATGGCGCCGCTCCGCGCCTGGTCGACGCGCGGCTGGATCGCCCGGCGTTGGAGGAGGCCTGGCGCCAGCTTCGGCACAACCTCACGCTGATGTGTCGCGCGCACATCGTCCACGCCGACCTGTCCGTCTACAACCTGCTCTGGTGGCAGGAGCGGCTGGTGGTCATCGACCTGCCGCAGGCCGTGGACGACCGAACGAACGCGCAGGCCCCCGAGCTCCTGCACCGCGACATCGCCAACGTGGCCACCTGGTTCGGTCGACGAGGTGTCCGTGTCGACGCCGACGGGCTCTTCGTCGAACTGCTCGCCGAGCTCTTCTGATGCACGCTAGATTCGCGTCATGACCTCCGATCCCAGTCTCCCCTCCCCCGCAGGCATCGCCATCAAAGGCCTGACCTTCCGCCGCCTCTTCGACCGGGACGACTACGCGCGCCTGGCGGGCCTCATCGGGGACAGCAACAAGGCGGATGGGATCCCGTATCTACCCAACGCTCATAGTTTGCGGAACGAGTACGAGAACACGGCCGACTTCGACCCCAGGACCGACCTGCTCCTGGCGGAAGCTGACCGGCGGTTGGTCGGGTTCGGCGAGGCGTCACGTCAGGTGCGCGACGGTGTCTCCGTGTACTGGTCATTCGGGACCGTGCTCCAGGAGTATCGACGCCGCGGATTGGGGCGGGCCATCCTTCACGCCAATGTGGCGCGAGGGCGCAAGATCGCCCAGCGTTTCGAGGACGCCGGCGGCCGTGCCCTCGGCTCGTGGGTGGACGACAAGGAGGCTGGCGCGCGCGAGCTGCTCGTCTCGGAGGGGTACGCGCCGGCTCGCTTCGGGTATGTGATGCGGCGCGCAGGCCTGGGCGACGTGGTCGAGGTCCCGTTCGCCGACGGCCTGGAGCTGCGACCGGTCACTGCCGAGCAGCACCGCGCCATCTTCGAGGCCGACGACGAGGCCTTCCGCGACGCCTGGGGCCATCGCGACGCGACCGAGGAAGACTTCGTGGCGCGCTATGCGGAACCGGAGCTGGACACCAGCCTCTGGCGCGTGGCCTGGGATGGCGACCAGGTGGCAGGCTCGGTGATGACCTACATCTGGCGCAGCGAGAACGCGAAGCTGGGCGTCCGACGCGGCTGGCTGGAGCGCATCGCCGTCCGCCGTCCGTGGCGGCGGCGGGGACTGGCCCGAGCGCTGATCGCCTCTGCCTTGATCGGGCTGCGCGACGCCGGCATGGACGACGCGATGCTGGGCGTCGACACGGAGAACGTCACCGGCGCGCTGGGCCTCTACGAGTCGATGGGCTTCGCCATCTCGGACCGACAGACGCAATACCGAAGGGCATGGTCGGAGGCCAAGTAGGCACGCGACCGGTATCTTCAAAACGCGGCGACGCGACCCAAGAACGAGGAGGCCGGTCATGAGCGATCCCGAGAACCGACTCACGAGCCCCGACACGCGAGAACCCAGCTTCGAAGACCTCGAGACAGACGAGGCACGGACGACCAGCGAAGAAGCGATGGCCCCCAATGCCGTGGCGGCTGCGCAGGGAGGCTCCGCGATGCCGACCTCCGGCGGTCCCGGGGCGATCATCCCCGCCGCGCCTGGCGATGTCCTCAACGTCGCGGACGGCAGATCGAACGCCGATGGTGGCGACGGGGACGGCGACGGGGACGGCGACTCGGACCACGGAAGAGACCCCGCGCGGCTCGGATCCGAAGACTAGCGCCGGCCAGCCGCCTCGACGACACCGGCGGCTATCTCCTCCACCTCCGCGACAGCCACTTCCATCCACTGCGCCGGCGACTCGGCCGTCTCGCCCCCACCCCGCCCGACGACCCAGGCGGCCGATTCCATCCGCCCGAATGCTCGGTACAGCAGGCGCACCATCCGTTCGACCTCCGTCGGCGCGCGGTCCAGCAAGACGAGCGTCTTCTCTACCTGCACCGTGTGCTCCTGGATGTGCGTCGACCAGCGGCCCACCCGGAACCCGGTCGTCACCGGGAAGCCCATCCAGCGAGCGCGCACAGACAGATCGTCCTCGCTCGACTCGAGCCAGAGTTCTCTGGACAGATCGAGGAATGCGTCGAGCCGGGCACGGACCTCAGCCAGCGAGCCTTCCGCGAGCCGCTCGATCGGCGAGATATCGGCGTCGAACTGCTCGGCCAGGTCATCGGGTACGGAGAGCGGGTAGTCGGGCGCATCCCGCCGGCTCATCCACCAGGCGCTGAACCAGGCGTACGCCCGCTGCGAGGAGATGACGTGCGCCAATGTCCGTCGGATCGTCCAATCGCCGCCACCCGGCTCGTCATCCAGCGACTCGTCAGTCAGCGAAGCGAGAAGACCCTGTAGGTCCCAACGCGCCTCGGTCGCCGCGCCGATCGACCCCGCCGCCGGCCCCACCGCGGACCCGGCCAAGGACCGCGTGACCTGCCCTGCCGCGCTCTCGAAAGCCTGCATGGCGATGTAGAAGGCACTTCGGATGTCGCCCTCGCCCTCGCCGGTCCAGCCCCACTCGCGCTCCAGTTCCGAATCGGGGATGGAGAGGAACAGCGGGGTCGACCGCGCCAGACCCGCTCGCGCCCGAACCAGCGCCGCCGGCAAGGGGCTCGGCCGCGGATCAAGCTCTCGCAGACGAGGGTCAGCGAACGCGCCGTGGTTCCGGCTCACGGAAGGAGGACCCGCACGAACACGGGGTCAGTCGTGATCGGTGCCCACTGAAGCTCCAGGTACTCCGAGCTGTCTGGCCCGACGAACGTCAGCCAGCCACGCACCTTGCGGCCCTTGGGCAGGTCGCCGAACTCCAGCTCTGGTTGCTGGACGCCGAACTCGGGCTGGTACTCGAAGGACTCGTCGTCGAACATCGAGAACTGCTGCACGTTGTAGTGGATGGACGCGGCCAGGCCGCTCGCCGGGTCCGACTGGGGTAGTTGGATGGCCTCGACGACCGTGATCGCCGCCTGCTCCTCCTCGATGAAGTCGCTCAGGATGATCCGGTCGCCGATGGTGTGGTCGGCCGACGGATCGGGGAGCAGGGCCGTGCCTTGGCTCGGCTCGGCTCGGGCGCCAGGGTGGGGGCCGTGGTCGCGGCGGGGGCCTGGGACGTGGCCACCGCGGACGGCCCCACGCTCGGCGGCGCCACGATCGAGGGCGCGGCGCTCGGGGTCGCGGCCGCCGAGGACGGCGCGGCGCTCGGGGTCGCGGCCGCCGGGGATGGCGCCAGGCTCGGGGGCGCGGCGCTTGCGGGGGCGCCAGCGGTAGGCGCCACGGCGCCGGGTGTGCAGCCAACCACCACGCCAGTCACCAGGAGAGCATCACTCCGATCGATCGAACCTTCATGGAGATCTCCCCCGATGCATGTAGCCGAGCGGCAAGAGGGTACCCGACCTACCATTCCCCCGACAGCCCATCCGGCCGGCGAAAGACGGCCCCCGCACAAGCTTGCAGACTTCAAGGAGCCTGATGGACCAGGATCTTTCCTATCCGCGCCCCCAGTTGCGCCGCGACCGATGGACCGACCTGGCCGGACCGTGGGGGTTCGCCTACGACGACGGCGATGTCGGGCTCGCCGAGCGCTGGTGCGAGCGCGAAGATCCGTTCGACCGGACGATCGAGGTCCCCTACCCGCCCGAATCCAAGCTCAGCGGCATCGGCGACACCAGCCCCCGCGCCGTGGTCTGGTATCGCCGCACGTTCCGCACCTCCGATGTCGAGATGGGCGACAAGCTATTGCTCCACTTCGGAGCGGTGGACTACGAGGCTCACGCATGGCTCAACGGCAAGCTCGTGGCAGTCCACCAGGGCGGTCATACGCCATTCACCGCTGACCTCACCACCGCCTTGGGGCCTGCGGACACCGAGCAGGTCATCGTCGTGCGTGCCCGGGACTCGCCCACCGATCTGGCCCAGCCGCGCGGCAAGCAGTTCTGGGAGGAGCATCCGCGCAGCATCTGGTATCACCGCACGACCGGCATCTGGCAGCCGGTCTGGCTTGAGTCGGTCGCCGCGGACCACATCACCGCCGTGCGCTGGACGCCGGATCTGGACCGCGGCATGCTGGGACTGGACGTGTCCCTGGATCGAGCACCTACTACGGACATGCGACTGCGCGTCAAGCTCTCGTTGCGTGGCGAGCCGGTGGCGGACGAGTCCTACGCCATCCACCGCCAGGACACGCGGCGTGCCGTGGGCATCGAGCCCGCCGTATCCAATATCGGACGGTGGCGGCTGCTCTGGTCGCCGGAGCATCCCAACCTCCTCGACGCGGAACTGACGCTCGAGTCGGACGGGAAGGTGGTGGACGTGGTGCATTCCTACGCCGGGTTGCGCAGTGCGGCCTTCTCTGACGGCTCGTTCCTGCTCAATGGCGTGCCCACCTATCTGCGGCTCGTCCTGGACCAGGGTTACTGGCCGGAGTCGCACCTGGCGGCACCCGATGGCGAGGCCCTGCGACGCGACGTGGAGTGCATCAAGGGCATGGGCTTCAACGGCGTGCGCATCCACCAGAAGGTGGAGGACCCACGCTTCCTGTACTGGTGCGACCGACTGGGCCTCATGGTCTGGGGCGAGATGGCCAACGCCTATGCCTTCTCCCCGACCGCCGTGGAACGACTCGTGTCGGAGTGGACGGAGGTCCTGCGCCGCGATTACAGCCATCCCTGCATCGTGACCTGGGTGCCCCTCAACGAAAGTTGGGGCGTGCCCAATCTGCCGCGCGACCCGGCGCAGCGCGACTATGTGCGGGCGCTGTACCACTTGACCAAGGCGCTCGACCCCACGCGTCCGGTGATCGGCAATGACGGCTGGGAGCACTTCGCCTCGGACGCCTGGGGCATCCATGACTACGCCACGCGCGGCAAGGACATCCGCGAGCGCTACGGCAGCCCTGCCGCGCTGGAACACACGCTGGGCGCGACACAGCCGCAACACCACGCCATCGCGCTGGAAGCGCGCAAGCGTGTGGATGAGCCGATCATCCTGTCCGAGTGCGGCGGCTTGAATTACGACCGTGATCCCAGCACCGGCCGCTTCGGCTATGGCGTCGTCGATAGCCCTGAGGAGCTGCTTGCGCGCTACGACGAGCTGGTGTCGGCCATCCTGGACTCGTCCGGCATCGCCGGCTTCTGCTACACGCAGTTCAGCGACACCGAGCAGGAGAGCAACGGGCTGCTCTACGGCGACCGATCGTGCAAGGTCGACACGGACGCTCTGCGGGCCATCAACCATCGTCCATCCAAGGCCATCCCGGGCGACTTCGTGAGCGCCATCCAGGCGGCCACGGAGGTCACCAGCTTCAGCCCCGGCGGTTCGGTCGGGTGATGCCGGTGGCCGGTCGCCGCGGAACTCGACGCGGCGCTGTCACGCGTTCGTGAGACGTGCTGCCACCCTGTGACGTGGGCGCCGCTGGTCCCCGCCTATGGTCCGCTTCCGAGGCGCCGTCGGCGCCGGTGACATGACACGACAGGGAGATCACATGGCCCACAACGACGAGCACACTCACGACCATACCGACGCTGTGGACGGCGGCACGAACCAGACCGACGACGGGCCGTTGGGAGACGGCAGCGACGGCGAGGAGAAGGCAGCCGGCGCTGGCGCGGGCGCGCTCGGCGGCGCCGCTGTCGGCACGGCCGTGGGCGGTCCGGTCGGCACGCTCGTTGGGGGCGCCATCGGAGCGGTCGGCGGAGCTGTCGCAGGCGATGCCGCCGAGGATGCCGCGAACGACGATGGATCCGCCGACGATCGGGCTGGCCGCGATCGCAACGAGGGCGGCGGCGTCCTCTGATCGACCACTGACCCTGAGGGCTGGACCCTCAGCGACTTTCTGGCGAACGAGGCGGGAGCGATCCCGCCTCGTTCGCTGTCACGGAGCCGACTCGTCGAAGACGAGACAGACCTTTCCGGCCCTGCCTGAATCGGCAAGTTCGTATGCTTCCTCGGCACGGTCGAGTGGGAAGCGATCGGTCACCACGACCTCGGGATGCAGCTGCCAGCGAACGAGGCTGGCCAGCAGTTCCGCCATGTGCCCCAGCGACGTGACCCACGAGCCATAGAGCGTCACCTGGCGATGGATGAGCAGCGGCGAGACATCGAACTCGACGTGGCCGCCTTCACCGACGAAGGCGCAGCGGCCCCACTCCCGCGTCGCCTCCAAGGCCAGATGGCGTCCCTGCGGCGAACCGGAGCAGTCGACCGTCGCCTCGAAACCGCGGCCGTCCGTGGCGTCGCGTAGCCGCTCGAGTGCCATATGGTCGGGGGCAAAGGCATCGTCGACCAAACCCAGCCGGCGCGCCAGCTCGATGCGCTCCGGGGCGATGTCCACGCCGACCACGGCAGTCGCGCCCAGTGCCCGGCCCAGCATGGCGACCGCCAGCCCGACCGGCCCGAGCCCGGCCACGAAGAGCCGGTCACGGCCGCTCACCCCCATGCGCAGCAGTGCCTCATAGGCCGTGCCGAAGCCGCAGGCCGCGCAGGCACCGTCGACGAAGCTCAGCTCGTCGGGGAGCGGCAGGCAGGTCACTTCTTCGGCGAGCAGATACTCGGCGTGGCCACCGTCACGCTGCCAGCCATAGGCCGCGCGCGACGGGTCGTGGCAACCGATCATGTAGCCGCGCTGGCACTCGTCGCAGACCCCGCAGCCGGCGATGTGGTAGATCGCCACGCGATCACCGGCTCGGATCCGGCGGCAGTCCTGGCCCACCTCCACCACCTCGCCGGCGGGTTCGTGGCCGGCGATGACGCCCTGATAGGCCTCCGCCCCCACGCCCAGATGCTCCCGGTAGATAGCCCGGATGTCACTCCCGCAGATCGATGAGGCACGCACGCGCACCAGGACCTGGCGAGGGCCTGGAACGGGGACGGGAACGTCGCGGAACTCGACCCGGCGATCGCCGGGAAGGGCCACACCGCGCATGGTGCTGGTCACTCAGCCTCCGCTCCGTGCTGCTTCCGGCGCTCGCACCACGAAGGTGATCGACTCAGCGGCCGGCTCGAACGGTGGGTCGTAGCTGATGGCCAGACTCTGGAAGTCGTCCGGGACCTCGAAGCTCACCCAGCCTTCTGCGCTGTCGCCCGCGGGCAGGATACGGCGTGACTCCAGCGCGGGCTGGGGACCGCCGGCCGTGTAGGGGTAGCGCTCACCATCCGCACCAGCGGCCGAGAAACGGAACCGGTCGTAGCGCGCGCCCGGAGCGAGGCTCTCGATGCGGAACAGGAACGAGGCGTACACGGAGCCATCGGGCGGGGGACGAGACTCGGCACCACCCACGTTGACCTCCGCCTGGACCAGCGTGACGCGCTGCGTCCCCGCCGCATCCAGCGTGTCGCCGATGGTGGCCCCTTCCACGGGCGGCGCGCTGCCGTTGCAGGCCACGAGGAGGACCACTAGAGCCAGAACGGGCAGAGACCTCATGGCCGGAGTGTGCCATGGGCTTGCGCCGGACTGATACGCTCGCCCCGCATCACACCCGTTCCCTGCCCCACGCAGGCCACCGGGTGGCCACGAACGCCGCCACCGTGCCCCAGCATGAGCGTGCGGCAGTCAGGAGCAGACGTTGCCGTCATCTGGCCAGCGCCCCCAACGAGCGCAGCTCCGATTCCTGCCGCACCTGCTGATGGGCGCCGCCCTGGCCTTGGTGAGTCCCCTTGCCACGCCCGTGGTGGGCGGCGGGGCGCCGGTCGCGGCGGGCTCGTCTTGTGGCACGAACCACGACAGCAAGGCCACGCCTCCGTCCTCCATCCGAGTGCATCGGACCGCGACCGACACCGTCGATATCGTCCCCTTCCGCGAATACGTGGGCATCGTCATGGCCTCTGGGGAGTGGCCCTATTACCTGCCTCAAGCGGTTCTTGAGGTGGGCGCGACCGCGACCAAGCAATACGCCTGGTACTACACGCTGGAGGGCAACCACCGCTCCTGGTACCGAACGGCGGACGGCGTCTGTTATGACGTGAAGGACACCACCAACGATCAGCTCTTCCGGCCCGAGCGCGCGGATGTCAAGGAGAAGCAGCTGGACGCGATCGAAGCGACCTGGGACCTCACCCTGCGCAAGAACGGCCGCTTCTTCCTGACCGGCTACCGGGCTGGCGTGGAGCCGCAGTGCGGCGCCGACGCAGACGGCTGGAAGATCTACGCCAAGAGCGCCATCGATTGCGCCGAGAATGGCATGGATCGCCAGGAGATCCAGGAGCTGTACCTCAAGCCCCGCATCGAGTTCGTGTGGACCGACGGCGGGCCCGGCGACGAGGGCCCCCTGCCGGGCACACCTGACGTCCAGGCACCCCTGACGGCACTGGCCACCGACGGCCGGCTGGCTGGTCGCGCCATCACGGTCGAGTGGGGCGCCACCGATCCGACCGGCATCAGGCGCTACGCGCTCCAACGCAGTGTCGATGGAGGCTTCTGGCAGGACGTCACTCTGCCCTCCAAGACAGCCACGCAGATCGTCCTCGGCATCCAGGACGATCGCTCCTATCGATTCCGTGTCCGGGCCAAGAACAACGACCGAAACTGGAGCACGTTCCAGGTCGGAGCCCCATTCCGGGCCAGCATCAGGGAGTCGCAGGAGTCGGCGCTCTCGGGCGGAAAGTGGCATTGGCAGCGCGACCCAAAGGCCTCCGGTGGCTACACCCGCTACGCCGCGACGGCTGGCGCACGATCGAGCCTGACCTTCACCGGCAGAGCCATCGGCTTGGTCGCGCCACGCGGCCCTGGACGAGGCGAGGCCCGCATCTCGATCGACGGCAAGGAGGTGGCCGTCATCGACCTGGGCGCCTCCACCGAGTCGACACGCCGGCTGGTCTTCACGCGCACCTGGGCGGTTTCCGCGGAACGCACCATCCAGGTCGTGCTGCTGGGCACGAAGGGGCGGCCGCGCGTCGACGTGGACGCATACCTGGTCCTCGAATAGCGTCGAGGCCCGGCTCAGCGGCGATGCAGGGCGAGCAGCCTCTCCAGTATCGGTCGCACGACCTCTGATCCGCGCATCCCCTCGAGCCACTCGACGGGGATGCCCGCCAGGCCCCAGTAGATGCCGGCCAAGCCGCCCGCGATGGCCGCTGTGGTGTCCGTGTCGTTGCCAAAGGCGATGGCGCGCTGGATGGTGGCGGCATAGGAGTCTGCGCCAGCGAAGGCTTCCCAGGCGGACCAGAACGAGTCGATGGCGCCGCCCCGCCCTTGCCTCGTCGGCCAGGCTTCCAGCGCGTCCAGCGCCGCGAGGTGGGCCACGCCCGAAGAGCCGCTTCGCTCGTAGTGGAGCCGCAGTCGTCCCAGCGCGGCGCTCAGCACGCGCGGTCGGTCCGGGTCGCCGCGCAACAGGTCGCGAGCCAGGACCACGTACAGGGCACAGGCGACCTGGCACGTGACGTGCCCGTGCGTCACTCGCGATGAACGGTGCGCTCGATCGATCAGCCCGGGCAGCTTCACGCAAGGCTCCACCGCAGTGAGCGCCACGGGCAGGATGCGCATCAGCGATCCGTTGCTCTGGCTGCGTTCATGACTGGGTCCGGCTTCCTCGGCAGGAACGCCTCGACGTATCGAGTCCATGGCCTGCGAGGTCGCTGCCCCGATGTCGAAACGGCCCTCGCCGTCGGGCGTGTAGGCGCCCACCTCGGCCCAGGCCAGTGCCCGACGCGCTTGGTCGGCAGTGTCGAAGCCACCTGGATGGGGCGGCTCGGCGCCCAGGTCGAGCAACAGCGAGTCGAGGAGCGCAAGCATGAGTGCCCCGTCGTCGGACCAGGTGCCGGCTGGCTGGCCGTGACTTCCCGCTGCGCCCCAGCGCACCTCGCCCACCGCATCGGGCGAACGGAACTCGTAGGGCACACCCATCGCGTCGCCCACCAGGTGGCCCCATACGGCGCCGCTCAGCCGCGAGGCCGTGAGCGACGCATGCGTGTCGCTCGAGCGCGTCGCGTCAGGCATCCGCGGGGGCGCGGGTGGCCTCCCAGCAACGCAGGATGGCCTGCGTGGAGAGGTCCGCGTCGGCCTCTGTGGTAGACCAGTTCGAGACCGAGATGCGCATCACCGCGCGGCCCTGCCAGACACTGCCAGAGAGCCAGCAGGTGCCATCGTCCTGCACGCGCCGAACCACCTCTCGCGTCAGCGCATCGTCGTCGCCGAATCTCACCAGCACCTGGTTGAGCACCACCTCGTTGAGCACCTCGACGCCACTCGCCGACGACAGCCCGTCGGCCATCCGTCGCGCCAGACGCGAGCAGCGCTCGATCAGATCGGTGACGCCATCTCGCCCCAGGGAGCGCAGCGCCGCGTAGACCGCCAGGCCACGACCGCGGCGCGAGAACTCGGGCACCCAGTCGGACGGGTCGCGCTGATCACCTTCGCGCTGCATCAGATAGGCGGCGCTCATCATCATCGAGGCGCGATGGACCTCGGGATCGGCGACCGCCACGAGACCCGAGTCATAGGGCACGTTCAGCCACTTGTGCGAGTCCGAGGCCCAGGAATCGGCCCGCTCCACGCCCCGCACCAAGTGACGCATCTCGGGCGATGCCGCGGCCCACAGCCCGAAGGCGCCGTCGACGTGAAGCCAGGTGCCGGGGCGCTGCGCGACGATGTCCGCGATCTCGTCAAGGGGATCGAAGGAGCCGGTGTTCACGTTGCCCGCCTGGGCGCACACGATGGTGGGACCATCGCACGTCGCCAGCACCTCCCGCAGTGAGTCGGGCCGCATGCGACCCTGATCGTCCACCGCCGCACGCTTCATGCGCTCCGCACCCAGTCCCAGCATCTGCAGCGCGATGGAGATGGTGATGTGTGCCTCGGCACCGCCCACCACATGCACCTCGGGTGCGCCATTGAGCCCCTGCGCCTCCACGTCCCAGCCCTCGCGCAACAGGACCGCGCGTCGCGCTGACGCGAGAGCGACGAAGTGCGCCATCTGGCAACCGGTGGTCAGGCCGACGCTGGCCGTCGGCGGCAGGCCCAGCAGGTCGAGCAGCCAGCGAACGGCGGTCTCCTCCATGACCGCGTAGGAGGGCCCCAGCACGTACAGACCGACGTTCTGGTCCCAGGCGGAGGTGATCCAATCCGCTGCCAAGGCAGCCGGCAAGGTGCCACCGATGACGAAACCGAAGAAGCGCGGCCCGGCCGACGCCATGACCCCCGGATCACCGTTCCGGGCGATCGCCTCGATGACCTGCGCGGCCGGCTCACCGTGCGCCGGCAGATCGATGGCCAGAGCGGCACGCAGCTCGTCCATCGGTGCGCGGGGAGCGACGTGGCGCTCCGGCAGGCTCGCCAGGTACTCGCTGGCCAGGTCGCTGGCGCGGCGCAAGAGCGCCGCCGTCTCAGGCCCCCATCGCTCGTCGGTCATCGGTCTTGTGCCCTTCGTGATGGTCCATTCGGGCC
>JBBJNS010000067.1:0-11801 GCA_037720745.1 Candidatus Limnocylindrales bacterium | reverse complement strand
AACCAGCACGCGGAGGACTCTCGATGGGGAGTTTGCGCGCGGCGTGCAGCCGCCTGCCAGGCGCGCAGCATTCGCCTGATCGTTCTGCCACCGGCCGGTACCGACACCCGGCTCGCTGGGCCGAGCTCTCCGCCCAGCGATAAGCTAGCGTCAAGTACGAGGAGAGCCCGGGCGAAGGCGGTCTCGCTAGCGTGTGCTGGTGCTTGCGACCCTCGTGACCGCGGTGATCAGTGGCCTGCGCGGCGAGCTCGTCCGCGTGGAGGTCGATGTGGCCCCGGGCCTGCCCGTCTGCCACATCGTCGGGCTGCCCGACACGGCGCTCTCGGAAGCCCGCGAGCGCGTTCGCGGCGCCATCCGCAACAGCGGCTTCGAGTACCCCCTCTCGCGCATCACCGTGAATCTCGCGCCGGCCGATCAGCGCAAGCGCGGTGCAGCGTACGACCTGGCCATAGCCGTCGGTGTCCTCGTCGCATCCGGACAGATCCGCACATCCGGCGGCGCGTGGGCCTTACTGGGCGAGTTGTCGTTGGGAGGAGCCGTGCGACCGGTGGCGGGAGTCCTGCCCATGGTCGCCACCTTGGCGCGGGCGGGATATGAGCGCGTGGCGGTGCCGGCCGGGAACGTCGATGAGGCTCGTCTGGTGGCCGGCGTGGAGGTCGCGGGCGTGGATGGTCTGGACGATGCGGCACGCTTGGTGGCGGGGCCCCGCGGACGGCGGGCGGCGCAAGCCGAGCGTCGGCCCGACCTGGCGGTGAGCGGTGCGGGGGGAGGTCAGCGGTCAACCGCCGTCAGGACAGCCGACAGCCCGGCCGCAAGGGGCGTGCCGGATCTGGAAGCGTCTGGTGACCGTGTCGACCTGGCCGACATCCGCGGCCAAGCGAATGCTCGCTGGGCGCTGGAGATCGCCCTGGCGGGTTCTCACAATCTCTTGCTCGTAGGCCCTCCCGGGGCTGGCAAGACGCTGCTGGCGCGGTCCATCCCCGGCCTGCTGCCGCCGCTCGACGACGACGAGGCTCTGGAGGTCACGGTCATCGAGAGCGTGGCGGGACGGTTGATGCGCTCCGGACTGCGGCGCGACCGACCGTTCCGGGCACCGCATCACACCGCCTCCTATGCGGCATTGGTTGGCGGCGGCCCGCAGCTGGCTCCTGGCGAGGTCACGCGCGCCCATCATGGAGTCCTCTTCATGGACGAGCTGGCGGAGTTCGACCGCAATGTGCTCGACGCCCTTCGTCAGCCGCTCGAGGATGGGACCGTCGAACTGGCTCGCGCTCGTGGCTCCATCCGATATCCAGCGCGTCTCCAGCTCGTCGCGGCCATGAATCCCTGTCGGTGCGGATGGCACGGCGATGCCCAGCGCGCGTGCCGTTGCGGCGATGGAGAAGCCGATCGATACGTCCGGCGCGTCAGCGGGCCGCTGCTCGATCGCCTGGACCTGCGGGTCGAGATGCCCCGAGTCCCGCCAGCGGAGCTGGTCGGCGCTACGCCGGGCGAGTCGAGTGGGGTAGTCGCCGAGCGGATCGCGGCGGCGCGTGCTCGCGCCCTACGTCGCGATGGCGGTCGCCCGAATGCCCACCTCGCAGGCGCGGCTGTAGTGGCCGCCTGTCGCCTGCAACGCTCCCAGGAGGGGTTGATGCGCGAGCTTGCCACCGCCGCGCACATGACCGCGCGTGGCGTGCATCGTGTGTTGCGAGTGTCTCGGACCATCGCGGACCTGGCCGGGCGCGATGGCGTCACCGACGCGGACCTGTTGGCAGCGGCGGGGCTGCGGGACCCGGCGGCGCTGCCGTCGCTGAGCGCGTGAATCACATGGTCGCAGCGATGACCGAGCGTGACGCCTGGCTGGCCCTTGCCTCGGCGTCTGGCGTGGGAGAGACCATCTTCTGGGGTCTCGTGGCGGCGCATGGGGGAGCGGCGGAGGCGTTGCGCGCGGTGGCCTCCGGCTGGAAGCCTCGCGACGATGAGCTGCGCATCACCCGACCCACCCGCGCGGCCATCGTGTCCGCATTCCGGGAGCCGGGCACGGTCGCTCGACGGGTCAACGAGCTCGGGCTGTGGACGGTGACGCCCCTGGACACCGGTTTCCCCGTGCGCTTGCGAGACATCGACCCACCGCCCGCGACGATATTCGGCTGGGGAGACCTGGCCGGCCTGTCGGCGCAGCGGACCGTGGCCGTGGTCGGCACGCGACGCCCAACGCTCGACGGCAGGACGCTTGCCGCACGGATCGCGATGAGGCTGGTGGCGGCTGATGCCGTGGTCGTGTCGGGGCTTGCCATCGGCATCGACGGTGCCGCGCATGCCGCGACGGTGGGTGCCGGGGGCCGCACGGTGGCCGTCATCGGCGGCGGACACGCCCATCCCGGCCCCCGCGCTCACCGGGCACTATCGCGAGACATCGTGGAGGGCGGCGGCGCGATCGTGTCGGAACATGCGCCCGACACGTTGCCCACGCGCGGCACGTTCCCGCGGCGCAACCGGATCATCAGCGCCCTGGGCGACACCACCATCGTGGTCGAGGCACCCGGCCGCAGCGGCGCCCTCATCACGGCGCGTCACGCACTGGAGCAGGGCCGGTCGGTGCTGGCGGTGCCGGGTCGTCCGGGTGATCCGTCAGTGGCGGGCTGCCTCTCCCTGCTCCGGGACACGCCGGCGCGTCCTCTGACGGGCCTCGATGAGATGATCGTGGACCTGGGCTATGACACCGTCGTGCACGCGTCAGCAGCTGGGGGAAGGCTGTCGCTGGCGGCCGCTCTGGCCCTCTTGGGGCCAGTCGAACGGGCCGTGGCCGTGCGGCTGGCACGCGGTCCGGCGAACGCCGATGCGCTGATCACCGAGACCGGCCTTGCGCCGCCGGTCGTATCGGGCGCGATCACGCTTCTGCTGCTGAGAGGCTGGATCGCCGCCGTGGGACCGGCCTACCTGCCAGCCGGTCCCTTGCTTGCGGCGGACCTGCGGTAGTCACGCACCGGGACCACCGGATGGCTATGCACCGGCAGCACGCGATCCTATGGTGGCCCGGTGATCCGAGACGTCATCATCCACATGCAGAACGAGCAACCGCTCAAGGCGGACGTGGAGCAGATGCCCACGCCCGCGGACTCGTGCCTGATGTGCACCAACCTGCGCTATCTGAACGGCAAGAAGCCTGGCTGGTCCGACCGCACCGACTCGTGGTTCATGATCCCCATGACCATGATCCGGTTCGTGGAGGTGCCGCAGAGCTCCCTCTCCGGTGTGGAGGGCAGCCTCCCGCTCGGCATCACGCCAGTCAGCGATGGCGAGCCGCACGTCTTCGAGGATGTGGAGCCCGACGCGGACCTGCTGCGCCGCATCCGAGAGGCCTGACCCGGCTCACGACGCGCCCGCGCGCACGCTCGCGCGAGGCGATCGGGGGCCTGACCGTGCCCGCCGGAAGCGCCGTACGCCGGTGCTAGACTCCCGCCGATGACGAAGAACCTCGTGATCGTCGAGTCGCCGGCAAAGGCGCGGACGATCGAGCGCTACCTGGGCGAGGACTTCCAGGTGCTCGCTTCCTACGGCCACGTCCGAGACCTTCCGGAGAATCCCGGCAAGGGCAAGTTCGGCGTTGACGTCGACCATGACTTCGAGCCCGAGTATGTGGTCTCGGAGGATTCCCGACGTCACGTCGAGAAGATCACTCGCGAGGCCCGCAAGGCCACGTCGGTCTGGCTGGCCACCGACCTCGACCGCGAAGGGGAGGCCATCGCCTGGCACGTGGCCGAGGCGGCCGGCGTACCTGCTGCCAAGCAGCACCGGGTGACCTTCAGCGAGATCACTCAGCGGGCCATCCTTGATGCCTTCGAGCATCCGCGCTCCATCGACGCCAACCTGGTCGATGCTCAGCAGACGCGCCGCATCGTGGACCGCTTGGTGGGCTACACGCTGAGCCCGCTGCTCTCCCGCAAGGTGCGCGGCGGCCTCTCGGCTGGTCGCGTGCAGTCCGTTGCGGTCCGCCTGGTGGTCGAGCGCGAGCGTGAGATCAAGGCCTTCCAAGCGCGTGAGTACTGGACGCTGGAGACGCTGCTGGCCACGGCCGACGGTGCCACCTTCGATGCCCACCTGGTCAAGGTCGACGGCAAGGCAGCAGAGGTCGCGGACGAGGCGACCGCCACGGAGCATGTGGCGGCCCTGCGCAGCCTGCGACCGACGGTCGACAAGGTCTCCCTTCGTACCAGCAAGCGGGGACCGGCAGCACCCTTCACCACCTCGACCCTCCAGCAGGAGGCCAGCCGCAAGCTCTCCTACAGTCCCAAGCGCACCATGTCGGTGGCTCAGCGGCTGTACGAGGGCATCGAGCTCGACGGCGAACCGGTGGGCCTCATCACCTACATGCGCACCGATTCGACGGCCATGGCCGGTGACGCCCTGGGCGAGGCGCGGTCGGTCATCGCCCAGCGCTACGGCGACGACTACACGATGCCCAAGGGTCGGGTCTTCAAGACCAAGTCGAAGGGCGCCCAGGAGGCCCACGAGGCCATCCGTCCCACCAGCTTCGGGCGCGACCCGGAGTCGCTGGAGCGCCACCTGAAGCCCGACGAGCTACGCCTGTACCGGCTCATCTGGCAACGCGCGCTCGCCTCGCAGATGGCCGAGAAGCGCCTGGAGACGACTGCGGCGGAGCTGTCAGCCGGTCGCTACGGCCTGCGCGCCAGTGCCACGAAGACACTGTTCGATGGGTTCTCGCGGGTGTACACGGAGGGCCGTGACGACGAGGCGGCCGAGGAAGAGGAGCGAGAGCGCCAGCTGCCGCCGCTGGCCGAGGGCGACGTCACGGAGGTCCGCGACGTGACATCGACACAGCACTTCACCGAACCGCCGCCACGCTACAGCGAGGCGTCGCTCATCAAGGCGCTCGAGGAGAACGGCATCGGCCGCCCGTCCACGTACGCCGCGACCATCTCCACCATCATGGACCGCGGCTACGTCCGGGTAGAGGAACGGCGCCTTCGCCCCGAGCAGATCGGCGAGATCGTGACCGATCTGCTGGTGGAGCATTTCGGCGAGTTCGTGGACCTCGGCTTCACGGCGGAGATGGAGAAGCGGCTCGACGAGATCGCGCGCGGGGAGCTGGCTTGGGTGCCCTTGCTGCACGAGTTCTACGGACCGCTCAAGGAACTCGTGGACACCAAGCGGAAGGAGCTGAAGCGCAGCGACTTCACCACCGAGCCCTCCGACGAGGTCTGCTCGGAAGGTCACCCCATGGTCAAGCGCATGGGCCGCAACGGCTGGTTCCTGGCCTGCTCGCTATACCCTGAGCACAAGGAGTCGCGGCCGCTGCCGGGTGAGGAACCGGAAGTGCTCGAGGTCGAGGGCGTGGGCGAGACCTGTCCGACTTGCAACGAGGGCACGCTGGTGGCACGCCGCGGGCGGTTCGGCGTCTTCGCCGGCTGCTCGCGCTACCCCGACTGCGACTACATCAAGAAGACCGGCCCCCCGCCGCCCCCGCCATTGCCCTTCGAGGTCGAGTGCCCCAAGTGCGGTCAAGGGCAGGTCATCGCGCGCCGTGCGCGCCGCACGGGCAGCGTCTTCTATGGCTGCTCGCGCTACCCCAAGTGTGACTTCACGACCAGCCGCGAGCCGGTGGGGGCGCTCCATGACGCCGATGCCGGGCCGGTGGCGCGGATTGGCGAGACCGGCATCTGCCTGCGGTGCGGCGCGGACGTGCCGTTGCCTGAGCCTGTGCCCGTTGGTGAGAAGCTGCCCGGCGGCCCGCCCGACCCGGCGGCCATCGCGCCACGCCGTGGCCGCGCCGCCAGCACGGGTCGCCCCTCGCCCGCTGCGACCCGTAAGGCCAAGGCGGCTACGGCGCGTCCGGCCTCTGCAGTACGACCAGGGCGCCGCCGCCCGCCGGCTGCCAGCGCCGCGTGAGCGGGCCGGACAGCGCCCCCGAGGATGCGCGGCCGGCACTCGATCGGTTCCTCGGCTCCCTCGCTGCACGCGACGCCTCGGAGCACACGCGACGCGCCTACGCCACCGGCGTGGGGCAGTTCATCAGCTGGCTCGACGCGCATCCCGAGACTGGCCGTGACTGGCGCGACCCCTCGCGCCGCCAGCTCCGCGCCTTCCTCGGCGCCCTCGATGCGCAGGGTCTGTCACGCCGATCGGTGAGCAGCCGCCTCGCTGCGCTGCGCTCGTTCTATCGGTACGCGCGCCGGCAGGGCTGGGTGGCGGGCGATCCCTGGTCGGCCGTGAGCACGCCTCGGGTCCCGCGTCGTCTGCCGGCGGTGCTCGAGGTGAGTGACGTGGAAGGGATCCTGGACGCCATCGGCGGCACGGGTCCTGTCGCCGGCAAGGGCTCCGGACCTGGCGACGCCCTACTCCTGCGCGATCGCGCCATCGTGGAGACGGCCTACGGCGCGGGATTGCGGGTCAGCGAGCTGTGCCAGGCTCGCGTGGCGGACCTGGACCTGCGCCGCGGTGAGCTACGGGTCCTGGGCAAGGGTCGCAAGGAGCGCATCGGACTGCTAGGCGCGCCGGCCATCGACGCCTTGCGGGCATACGTGGACGAGGCGCGACCCGCCTTGCGCAGCGGCGTCGAGCTGCCGGATCCAGGGAGGCTCTTCCTGAACGCATCGGGGGGCCCGCTCACGGTGCGCGGCCTGCGCTATCGCGTCGACCGGCTGTTCCGCCTGGCCGGCGTCCCGCCTGGTGCCTCGCCGCACACGCTGCGGCACTCCTTCGCCTCACACCTTCTGGAAGGAGGCGCGGACCTGCGTGTCGTGCAGGAGCTGCTGGGCCACGCCAGTCTGGCCACGACCCAGGTCTATACGCATGTCTCGCCCAGCCGGTTGCGCGATGCCTACCGTGGTGCGCATCCGCGGGCAAGCCTCGAGACGCGTCCGCCGCGACCGTGACGGCGCGCAACCTGGCGAGGGCGGGAGCCATCGTGGCGGTCGCCTACCTCGGCTCGCGTGTCCTCGGCTGGCTGCGTCTGGTGGTCATCGGCAATCTCTTCGGCGCCGAGTCCGACCTGGACGCCTACTTCACGGCCTTTCGCATCCCCGACCTCATCTATCAGCTGGTCGCGGCCGGTGCCGTCTCCTCGGCGCTCATCCCGGTGCTGGCCGGGCTGCTGCACAAGGGCCAGCAAGAACACGCCTTCCGTGTCGTCTCCACGGTCATCAACGCCATGCTCATCGCGCTCGTCGGCGTGTCTATCGCGATGGCCGTCTTCGCCCCGCAGATCGTACCCATCCTGGCGCCCGGCTTCGACGTGGTGACCACCGAGCTTACGGTGCGCCTGACACGGATCATGCTCCTCTCGCCGATCCTGCTGGCCATGGGCGCCGTCATCTCGGCGCTGCTCAACGTGGAAGGTCGCTTCGGCGCGGCGGCCATGGCGCCGCTGCTCTACAACCTGGCCATCATCGGCTGCGCCCTCGTCCTGTCGCCGTGGCTGGGCATCGATGCTCTGGCCGTGGGCGTGGTGCTGGGCTCGCTCCTGCACGTAGCGGTGCAGCTGCCGGCTCTGCGCGGGCGCTTCAGCTACGACCTGGCGCTGGACCTGCGCGATCCCGCCGCGCGCCAGACCTTCCTGCTGATGGGGCCGCGTGCCATCGGGCTGGGCGCCAGCCAGATCACCTTCATCGTCAATACGGCGCTCGCTACCGGCCTGGCGGCGGGCTCCGTGGTGGCCTATAACGTGGCCTTCACCATCCTGCAGATCCCCATCGGCGTCATCGGCTTCCCCCTGGGGGTGGTGCTCTTGCCAGCCATGTCCAAGGCCTTGGCCGCAGGCTCCGTGGCGGAGTTCGGACGGGTAGTGGTGCAGGCCCTGCGGCTCATCCTCTTCGTGATGCTCTTCGTTACCGCGGTGGGCCTGGTCCTTCGCCGCCAGACGGTCAGCCTATTGTTCGACTACGGCAACTTCGATGCGGCGGCGCTGGCCCTTACCTCGGACACGCTGGCCTTCTTCCTGCTGGGCACGGCCGCTCACTCCATGAACGTCATCCTGGCGAGAGCGTTCTACAGCGGTCACGACACGCGCACGCCGGTGATGGTGGCGGTCGCGTCGGTGGCCGTCAATGTGGCCATCTCGGTCGCCACCGTGGGTGCGCTGGGCCTGTCAGGCCTGGCCCTGGGCATCGCCGTGGGAGGCTGGCTCGAGGCGATCGTGCTCGCCTTCTTGTTGTGGCGACGGAGCGCTGCCATCGACATGGCTTCACTGGTGGCGGCAATGGGCATCTTCGCCGTGGGCGCCGTGCTGGCGGGAGGCGTGGCCTTCGGCACGGTGCGCCTCACCGAGGTGAGCCTCGGCACGGACCCCGGCAAGCTCGGCCTGCTGCTGCAGGTGGGCCTGGCCACCTTCTCCGCGGCGGCGACATACCTGCTGTACAGTCGGCTGGTGCGTGCTCCCGAGTTGCCCCGTGCCCTCGGGTTGATCCGATCGGCCGTCGGGCGCGGATGAGCGATCATCCGTGACACAAGCCCTCTCCCTCCTTGCCCGACATGACACGCTGGAAGATCCCCGTGAGACGCCACTGCGACTCACGGCCGGGGCGCGCGCCAAGTCGCCAGCCAGCTGGAGGTCAGCGCGGGTAGTGGTCGATAGGGGCTCCGGGCCCATCGGCGCCCAAGTGCTCACGCGGCGTCTTGGCCCAGGTCCCTTCGGGTTCGGGTACGCGCCGCGGGGACCGATCGCCACGAGGCGAGACGAGTCCAGCCTGTCGGCTTTCACCGCTGCGTTGCGCCGCTTCGCCAGACGGCATCTTCCCTTCGCCGAGCTGTCCGATGGCACTCCAGCCGCGACGAAGCTCCTCGTTTCCTGTGAAGGACGGGTGACACAGCCGTACAGCGGCATGACCGAGGCCGGCGCTCGGGCCCTACGGTCTCCTGACGTGGAACCCGAGCGGTGAGCGGATCGGAATGGCTCCTGGCGGGCTCTCCGCCGCGGCCATCACGGGTCCCTCGAGGCCATGGATGAGGCGACCGTGACGGCCGGCGGAACGCTCACCTCGGACGACGCTGCCTGGGACGACTTCGTGGCCACGTCGGCCATGCCCAGCTACCTTCAAACGACCGCCTGGGCGGTCATCAAACGAACCAACGGCTGGTCTTCGTTTCGGGTCGTCGCCGCCGGTCGTACCGGACCGATCGGCGCCCAGATGCTCGTCCAGCAGCCACGCGGCCTGCCTTGGGCACTGGGCTACGTGCCGCGTGGGCCGATCGGCTCGGTTCCGCTTGACGCGGCGGCGCTGCGTGACTTCACGGAGCGGCTGCGTGACATCGGCCGCATGCGTCGAGTCGCCTCGGTGCGCATGGAGCCCGAGGCGCTGAAGGGCAGCGGCCTGGAGGAGTCGCTGATCGCGCTGGGCTGGCGGAACGTGCCCAGCGTCCAGCAGGACATCACCCGCATCATAGAGATCGATAGACCGGCCGAGGCCGTCTGGAACGGCTTCCACCGGAAGTGCCGCCAATCCATCAACAAGTCGGAGCGACAGGGCGTCCGGGTCGTGGTCGGCGACGCTTCGCGGCTGCAGGAGTTCTACCGGATCCATGTGGAATCCATGGTCCGTGTCGGGATCGTCGCGCGCGCGCCCACGACTTTCCAGACGATGTGGGAACAGCTTTCATCCCGAGGCATGGCCCACTTGCTCTTCGCCGAGCTTGAGTCCACACGCGAAACCGTCGGCACGCTCTTCCTCGTCTCCTGTGGGCCCAGGGTCGTCGATCTCTACGGCGGCACCACGCTCGAGGGCGCAAGGATCCGTGCCAACTACCTGCTCAAGTGGGAGGCGATCAAGCGCTGTCAGGCATGGGGCTACCGCGAATACGACCTGTGGGGCCTTCCCCGCAAGGGCATCGCGCAGTTCAAGGCCGGCTTCGGCGGGCGAGAGGAGCAATACATCGGAGGATGGGAGTTGCCGATCTCACGACTCGGTGCCGCCGTCCTTTCCGGTGGCGCGCTGGCGCGAGCTCGGTACCGCCGGCTGCGCGGCGTCGATGAGCTGCGCGACCCCGATGCGGACGCATAGATCAGGCCGGCACGGATGGGGTAAGGTCGCGGCGGCGGGCGCTCCGCTCTGATCTGGAGGACTTTGTGACCGGACCGCGACAGCGCGCAGCATGGCACCCGTTCGGGCCCCTGCTCGACGCCCCTGGCGCCGGCGGGTTGTGGGCCGGGCGGCTCATGGAGCGGTCGGGCGACTGGATCCTGCTCATCGCCGCGCTTGCTCTCGCGTGGGACCTCACGGCTGATCCGGCCGTGGTGGCCGTTCTCCTCCTGGTGCGGATGCTACCCCGGGCAGTGCTGCTGATCATCGGGCTGCCGGCCGAGGCACGCCGGATCGCGGCGAAGCTCTTCTTCCTGATCACACCGATGCGCGCCGTTCTGGCCGCTGGGCTGGTGCTGTTGGCCGATGCGGATGGTCTTCCCTGGCTGCTCGCTGCTGTGGCCGCGAACGCTGTGCTGTGGGCGCTGGCCGATGCCGTCCGAGTCGAGTCGGTGGCCTTGCTTGTGCCGCGTCTGGTCCTGGGCCGAGCGGTCCTGCTCGATGCCACGACCGAACGCATCGCGATCGTCCTCGGGCCCGCCAGCGCGTGGCTGATCCTGACGATCTCAGGGGTCCAGGCAGCCCTCGCGGCTGCGGGGCTCTTGCTGGCGGCCGCCAGTGTGCTGGTGCTGGGCCGGACCGGGCTGGTCGCTGGGCTGCGCGCCGGCTCTGCGGCCAGCGCGACCGGACGCGAAGATATCCACCCTGCCAGGGGACCTGCCTGGGATCTGGTCAAGGCACATCCCACCCTCACCCTCATGGCCGCCGGATCGTTCGCAGCCGGGGCGTTGTGCACTAGCCTGATCATCGTCTTGATGGTGGTCACCACGGAGCGGCTGGGTGGCCAAGCATCGTGGCTCGGCTGGTTGCTGGCCGTGGTCGGTCTCGGAACGTTGATCGGCCCTGTGGCGATGATACGCGTGCTTGCCCATGTCACCGCCCAGCTGCTCATCGCAGCAGCGGTGATCATGACCGCAGCCGGTGTAGTGGTCATCGGGCTGACGAGTTCGCTCCTCGTCGTCCTGATCAGCCTTTTCGCGCTCGGCCTGGTGGCGGTCAACGCTGGTGCCATCGTAGCCACGGTGACACGACGGCTGACAGCGGCGGACCGCCTCGCCGACACCTCACGGGCGATGCTCAGTGCATCAGTGTGCGGCCAGGCGACTGGCGCCTTGGTGTTCGTGGCCACGACCTCTCGCGGCGTTGCCGATGTATCGCTCATCCTCAGTGCCGCGAGCGTCGTGCTGGTCGGAGCGATCCTGATCGCGGGCAGAGCCGCCGTCGAGTCATCCACCGTGGTGCGCCAGGACGGTGCCGGACGTGACAAGACATCAGCTGATGGAGCCGCCCATGGCCGGCCGACCTGATCCGGTGAGCGGACCAGATCAGTCGGCTGCTCCGAGACTCGGCAGCGAGCGACAGCTTCGTGCACTGGAGGCGTGGCTGAATGAACAGGTAGTCATCGAGACCCAGCTTGTGACCCTTCCGCGGAGCAGACGCCGTTACACCATGCGAAGGCCCGACGCGCCCTCTCGTGAACGATTGTTCGCGGAGGCGCGGGCCGATCCGGACAAGCAGATGCCCCACTGGACGAACATCTGGCCGAGCGGGGTAGCCTTGGCGGACGTCGTGCTGGAACGAGCCACGGATGTCGCCGGAAGGCGGGTGCTCGAGCTCGGCTGCGGCCTCGGGGTGACGGCCACCGCCGTACTGGCCTCGGGCGGGACGCTGGTCGTATCGGATTACTCGACGCTGTCCCTTCGGCATTGTCGCTACAACGCCCTC
>JBBJNS010000198.1:0-3142 GCA_037720745.1 Candidatus Limnocylindrales bacterium | reverse complement strand
TTCAAGGGCTGTCGTGCGGGATGGACATAGGGCCCGCGCGCACGACGGTCGCCCTCCGATGGCGTTTCCCTCAGGGAGGCTTCACGCGCGGTGATATCGCAGTGGGGTGCCCTCAGGTGAGCGGCGATGTCGCGGTGGCATGGCCTCAGGTGAATCGAGCAGCGGGGCTGGACTGACGGGGCCCAGAAGGTCGGCCCACGGGACGACTGGGACGCATCGGCGTGATGATGCCTAGGCCGGTAGGCTGGCACTCGACTCTGACGGCAGCTTCCCCCAGACCGAGCAAGGAAGATCATCCGACCATCTCGGCCTTCCCGTTCACGCCGCGCCAGTCGGCTGCCCCTGCCTGATCGTGCATGGACTGCAGGCCTTGCGGGTGGAAGACCGTGGTCCCGGAGCGAGTCGTCTGGGCTCGCGGGAGATCACGCAACCGATGATCCGTCACTAGTCCTCATCTTTGCGCTAGCTGTGGCGGCTCTGGCCGGCGGCCTCATCGTGATGGCCTCGGGGCCCATCGCCTTCGATGTCGCTGGCGCACTCGCGGGCGTGGTCTCGCAGCTGCCCGTCACGCTCTTACCGGCCGCTTTCGTCGCCCTTGCCACGGCGATGGATGTAGCAGCTGGCGCCGTGCTGATCCGGATCCTACGCAGGTCCCCATTCGACTCGTTCGCCGAGGCGGTGCTGGGTGGCCTGATCGGGAGCGTAGCCAAGGGAACCGTGCTGCTCTTCGGTCTTGGTGGCGTCGGCCACTTCGGACCCTTGCCGCTCGCCTTTTTGGATATCGGCCTCATCGCTGGGGGTCTGCTGTTATGGCGGCCGATCATCATGCCCGGGAATCCGACGGAGCGGCGGCTACCGGTCGCGGCATGGCTACTGCCGCTGCTCCTGTGGTCTTTCCCACTGTTGCTGCAACTGGCCTCCCCGGTCGTTCCCTTCATCGACGTGCTGCCCAACCATGTGGCGCCATTGGAGCACCTGCGCACGTACGGCAGCTACCAGGAGCTCGCGGTCTCGCCCTCACCGATCTACGGGCCCTCGCGCCTGTTCCTGGGCTACATCGGGTCGGTGGGATCAGTGACGACGCTCACCGACCTTCCCGCCACGTTGGCGGTGGCGGCTTTCGCCCTGCCGCTCAGCTTCCTGCTTGCGGCCGGCGGCTATCACCTCGGTCGGCTGCTCGGAGGGCCGTGGGCGGGTTACTGGACGCTCATGACCGTGCCCCTGACGTTCGCTTTCCTGCGCCTCCCCGACGCTCGCGCCACGGTGCTGGCCTTTCCGTTGGCTGCCGCCGCCATCGGCCTCACTGTCCCCGAGACTCGCGCAGCGGCCTCCGCGGTACTCACCGGCCGCTCCCGGGCGGTGCTGATGGCGGCCGCTACGGGAGCGACCATCTTGGTCCATCCAGTGATGGGTGCCTTCACGTCCGCGACGGTCGCCTTGGTCGCCCTGTCGGGTCCGGTCGCGCCGCGTCGAACCCTATTCGCAGGTTTCGTCGGAGGTGCGGTCGTGGCGCTGCCTCAGGCGGCGGTGATGGTGGGAGTCCAGGCGCCCGCCTGGGCGGCTCTACCGGCGTGGCCGCTGGGATTGCTGATCGCTGCGATACTCGCGGCCGGACGGCTCGGGGATCACGCCTCTCCGGTCGTCGCCTCTCCGGTGGACGTCCCGCGTGGCCCGGCCGCGCTGTTCGGGCGGCTGCGGTCCGTGGCCCGCATCCTAATGATGGGCATGGTGGCCTTGTCGGTCGCGGTCACGTTCCTTCTTGCGCTGAGCGATCACCCTGTTCTGCTCCTGGGCCTGGGCATCACCGCGCTGATGCTGCCGGACCGCCGGGTCTGGCTGCCCATCGGCGCGGGGCTTCTGGTCGGAGCCGCAGCGATGGTCGTCGCCACGCTCACGCCCGCCGACACTCGCCTGGGCGAATCGATCCATTTCGAGATCCCTAAGTCGGTGGGCTACTGGGCCCCGTGGCTGGTAGCCGTCGCGGGCGGTCTGGGGCTGGGCGCGCTGTGGCGACGAGGTTCGTTGTCGGCGGTGGTTCGCGTGGGCGCCCTGGGGACCTTCGTGGTCCTCGCCGCTCTGCCCCTTCGAGGAGCTGACATCGAACCCCGTGGCATCGAGCATCGCTACGCCGAATCCACGGCGGTGGTGCTCCGGGAAGCTGAGCGCGGCTACTGGACAGGCTATCCAGATGTGCGCCGGTTGGTGGATGCCGACGGCGCCGCACTCATCGAGGCGATCCGTCGGGAACAGGCCGCCCAGCGGCTCCGACCCGCCACCCCCGTGTTGCACGTGGCGCCAAGCTTCCAGCAGTGGGTCGCCACCCCGCTGGGAGTGTTCACCGGCGTCATCGAGACGACGGCCACGGAGGACCCGGAGGACAGCGTGCACACGGTCGGCGGCAGGCTGCGCGACATCGCGGACCTCGACGCGCTCCTGGGACCCGTCTTTCCCTATCTCGTGATCGAGGGATATGAGCCGGGGTCCGGTCATCTCGCGCGTGCCACGGCCTCGGGCTATGAGGCCATCGGCCAGGGTGACGACTGGACACTCCTGCGCGCCACGGGCCCACCGGCCGGGTCGACAGGCCGTCCTGAAGACTCAGCGCCTCGACCGGCCGAGGTCGGCCGGCGCTAGGCTAGCCCGCGATGGACCTCGACAGCCTGCTCGCCAGCTTCGA
The DNA here is from genome assembly GCA_037720745.1 of Candidatus Limnocylindrales bacterium. GTDB lineage: Bacteria > Chloroflexota > Limnocylindria > Limnocylindrales > CSP1-4 > Palsa-1032. The sequence continues at coordinate 465 of JBBJNS010000198.1, read as the reverse complement.
CCCGCCGGCCCTCGTCAAGATCTTCTTATGGCTGGTGGTCGTGGTCCTGGTCACGGCTGTAGCCTTGCGCCTTGCCCAGCGATTCGTGGACGGTGTCGTGGTGCGGTCCCTGTCCCGCCCGGTGGGCGACGACACGCGTGGTCAGCTCTCCGTCCTGGAATTCGAGAAGCGGCGCCACACCCTTCAGGCTCTGGGCGGGAACCTGGCGCGCATCGTCATCCTGGGCATCGCCGCCATGGCCGTGCTGGGCATCTTCGATGTCGACCTCGGCCCGGCCATCGCCGGTCTGGGCCTGGTGGGGCTCGGTGTGGCGCTGGGGGCGCAGGGATTGGTCAAGGACATCGTGGCCGGTGTCTTCATCCTCGCCGAGAATCAGTACGGGCGCGGCGACATCGTGACCATCGCGGCGGTCACGGGCACGGTGGAGGATCTGGGGCTCCGGCGCACCATCCTGCGCGACTTCGA
>JBBJNS010000197.1:0-3152 GCA_037720745.1 Candidatus Limnocylindrales bacterium | reverse complement strand
GTAGCGTGACAGGTCCACGCCGTTGTAGATGAGCTCGGTGGGTGTCGTGTCCCGGCCCTCGGCGCGCAGCTTGGTGACGATAGCCCGGCTGACCGCGACGAGGCGGTCCATGGAGGGCGTGAGGGCACGCAGCAGCTCGCGGTCCTCGTAGCTGCGGAACCGGCTGGAGTGGACCGTGCTCATGACGTAGGGACGAGGCAAGCCGCGCTCACCGAGCGCCAGGGCCGCTCTGGTGCCGATGACGTCCGCGCGGTACATGTGCAGATGGATGACCGCGGGTGGCCGCTCAGCGAGGAGATCCACCACGCGGTCCAGCGCCGCCGCGTCATCCGGCTCATCGACGACCGTGACGGGCACGCCCAGGGCACGAAATCGGCGCACGGCGGCACCGTCGCTCAGGCTTATCACGGACAGGTCGTAGCGGCTCCGGTCGAGGCGCTCCAGGAGCGACCAGACGTGCTCCTGCGCGCCACCGTTGGAACCGGTCGCCACGAGCTGCACCACGCGGATACGGCGGCCACCGCTGAGCGGCGCGCGGATGGGCTGGTCGAGGCAGGGATCGCTGATCAGCGGCGCGGTCATGTGCTGCCCGTTCGGCTGACCAGCAGTCGATGGATGGGCTCGTCCACGGCCCCCCACTCGTACTTGTAGGATTCGTTGCCACGCAGGAAGTCGAAGCGGCGCCGTCCCGCCGCCAGGCGGTCGCGGATGTAGGCCGCCGTGCCCGTCACGCCGGGCGACAGCTCACGCGCCTCGGGATCCATGCCCGCGTTGTAGAAGTAGCAGGTCGTGCCGTCGTCGAAGCCCACCGTGGCGAAGACCAGACGACCGCCCGCGTCCATGCGTCCCAGCTGGAGCTGGCGTCCATCGCCCTCGGCGGTCTCCAACTCAGCCAGTCGATGCAGGAACCGCCGGCTCCGTTCACCGCCGGGCGTGTCGGGAAAGAGACCTTCGTCGCCCCAGCGCGACTGGTGCAGGTCGATGAACACATCGACCGCCTCCGGGGTGGGGTCGACGAGCCGGAACTCCAAGGGACCGGACGACTCGGCTCGGCGCATCTTGCGGCGGATCTCGTGGCGTGACTTCTTGTCCAGGCTGGCCAGGTACGCCTCCCAGTCGCCGTCCGCCGGCAAGGTGGCCACGGGGCAGACGTCCTCCTCTTCGCGCACGACCTGCCACTGATGAGTGTCAGCGGCGTCCCGAAAGGCATCTTCCAGGGCGGGCAGCGAGGCGTCGTCAGCGCGCAGGCGACGGAGGTCGACCACGTCCCAGAGCTGGTCGCCGTGTTCCGGATCCGGTTGCTCGGCCAGGCTCTGGACGACAGCCCGGGCAACGGCCGGCAGGTCGGCCGGTGAGGCCAGCAGCGTGGCGTAGTCGGCGTGATAGCTCGCGCCCATGAACACGGCCTTGGCATCGGGTTCGACCAGGGAGACCTGGCGGCCGGAGCGGCGCAGTGCCGTCGCCGTGGCGGCGTCGGTGGGCTCCACTTCGTGCCGGTGCATCAGCGGGACGATGGCCACGAGATCGTCTGGGTCCGCTTCCTCGCTCCCATCCGGAGCGGCGCCATCACCGGCGGTCAGACACAGGTACTGCTCGTGTGCCGTGTCGCCGTACGCGTCCCACCAGGCGCGGTGGAGCGTCCAGCGGCTGAAGGGCGTCGCGGCGGGCGTCGCGGCAAGCAGTCGGTCCCAAGCGTCGCGCGGGATGGCGTCGAAGGGGACGGAGTGGCACACGAGATGACCCCCGCCCGTCGCTGGCACGGTCGGGGTATGTCTTGGTGAAGCAGAAGTGTCAGTGGGGAGGGGCATCAGCAAGGTCGAGCGTGTTCGTGAAGGGACGAACGGCCGTTATAGCGTTCGCACCCAGGCCCGAGGATACCATCGGGCCGCCTCGGGACCGCTCAGCCGGACGTGCGGTGACCTGCCCCTCCGCGGCCAGGAGCCCGCTGCACCCGCTTGTGGATGAGCGGGATCCGGAACAGGTCGAGCGCCACGCGCCAAGCCATCGAGGGACGGACCCGCATGCGCGATCCGCGCTTGTCCGACCAGTGCACCGGAACGACAGCCACGCGATAGCCGCGTCGTCGCGCAAGGTGGATGATCTCCGCATCGAAGACGATGCTGACGATCCGCTGGCGCGCGAACAGGTCCTGAGCGGCCTCTCGGCGGAAACCCTTGAACCCGCACTGTGTGTCAGGCACGTCGCCCGTGACCCAAACGGCTGCCAGAAGGTGGAAGTATCGACCCAGCAGGCGTCGATGGAGCGGCTGGCTGGCGCGCCGATCGGTGCCGTCGGGCTGGACGCGGCTGCCCAGCGCCACATCGTGGTCGGCCAATGCCTCGGTCAGCAGCGGCAGCTGGTCGGGCGGGGTAGCCAGGTCAGCATCGGTGAAGAGGACGAGATCACCAGTCGCCGCGAGCATGCCCGCCTGGACCGCCGCCCCCTTGCCCCGATGCGGCCGGCGCAGCACGCGCAGGATCGGCTCCGGACCCGAGGTCTCCGGTCGAGCCGCCACGATGTCCGCTGTCCGGTCGTTGCTGCCGTCATCCACGACGAGCACGTCCCAAGGGCCGAGATCGTTCGCGCGCAGGTAGCCGAACAGTTCGTCCAAGGCGGGGCCGATCCGCGACGCCTCGTCATACGCCGGCAGGACGATGGAAACGCTGGGGCGCGGGGCTGGGCACATGCCCGCCGATGGTAGCGGTGACGGTGCGGCTGCCCGCCCGGAAGTTGTGCACCACGTCACCGATGCACTTTGGAAGGGGTCGAAAGTACCCCTCGGAAGCGTCCGGAACCGTTGCTAGACTGCACCGGCCATGCGGCTCCCCATCGCACTGTTCCTTGTCGCCCTGGTCGTTCGCGGCCTGACGGCGGCCGCCTTCGGGGACCCGGCCTACCCTGATTCCTTCTATTACGTGAACCTCGCGCGCGAGCTGGCGGCGGGGAACGGCCTCCAAGTCGACTACATCTGGAACTTCGTGGAAGTAGGCGGCCGCTTGCCGGCCGAGGGCGTGCTGCCCATCCCCTCGAATGCCCACTGGATGCCCCTGGCGGCGCTCGTCCAGGTGCCCTTCATCTGGCTGCTCGGCCCGACCATGCTGGCCTCTGGTCTGCCCTTCTGGCTGGCCGCCGCGCTGGCCGCGCCGCTGACC
>JBBJNS010000196.1:0-3165 GCA_037720745.1 Candidatus Limnocylindrales bacterium | reverse complement strand
GAGGGCCTTGGGTCGTGGTGAGGAAGCCGCTGCCGATGCTGACCGCCGCGGGGCGACCGGACACCGCCGCCGCTGCGCCATTCAGCGCGGGCGAGCTGCCGCCGGAGTTCGAGACGGTGCGGCAACTGGTCACCACCGGCCTGGATCTGCTTGACCAGCTGCCCGATGACGCGGTCCGCCAGGCCATGTTCGGCTTGCTGGAGGCCATCGACACGCTCCACCGCGACGCCCTGGGCCGCATGCTGGCGGTCGTGCAGGGCCTGGCTGGTCCGAGCGCCCTCGACGGCCTGGCCCGCGACCCGGTGGTCCGCTCGCTGCTCGAGCTCTACGACCTTCTGCCGCCGGAGGCGGAGAGCCAAGGCGTGGCGGCGCAGGTGGACGCTCAGGTGGATTCCGCCCCGCCAGTCGCGGACCCCGCCCTGGTCGTTGTGGACCACGTGCCGGAACCGGAGCTCGCAGCGCCAGCCCGGCCGGAGCGGACGGAGCGAGCGGCCTCGGTCGCCGCCGCGGGGGACAGACGGCCCCTGCGCGGGCCACGCTGGGTCACGGTCGCCCAGGTCGGGGAGCTGCGCGAAGGCCAGTTGCGGTCGGTCCGGCCGGAGGGCACCGCTCTGCTCCTGATGCGCCTCAGCGGGGAGTTCTACGCCTACGCGGACGGCTGTCCGCCGGAGAGCATGCTGACGCTGCAACTGAGCGTGGTCGACGGCGTGGAGATCGTCTGTCCCTGGCACGGTTGCCGGTATGACGGACGCACCGGCCGGCGGACCGACGGGGAGGGCCGGCTGGCCGTGTTCCCGGTCGCCGTCCAGGGCGGCGAGGTCCGCATCGCTTTGGGCACCCAGGAGGTGCTGGCCGGATGAGCGCCCGGATCCTGGTGGCCGGTATCGGCAACGACCTGCTGGGCGACGACGGCTTCGGCGTAGTGGCCATCCGGCGCCTGGCGGCGCGGGGCGTGCCCCATGACGTCAGGCTGCACGAATCGGGCATCGCCGGCATCGGCCTCGTCCAGGAGCTGCTGGACGGTTTCGAGGCGCTGGTGATGCTGGACGCGGCCGACCGCGGTGCCGCGCCCGGCACGCTCCATCTGCTGGAGGTCGAGGTGCCCGACACAGCGACGCTCAGCGACGAACGGCGCCGCGAGCTGATGAGCGACATGCACTGGACGGTGCCCTCGCTGGCGCTCATCCTGGCCCGTGCTCTGGACGCGCTGCCGCCGAAGGTCTTCATCCTGGGCTGCCAGCCAACAGAGATGGGGCTGGGCATCGGTCTTTCCCCGGCAGTGGATCGGGCCGCGACCGAGGCGGTGGAGCGTGTCCTCGCGCTGATCGCGACGCTTTCGGCGGGATCGGGAGCGGGATCCCTGGCGCGGCGAGAGCCGGTGCCGGCCCCGGCGGCTGCGTCACCGAGCGGGGTCGGTCGCTAGCCATGTGCCGAGCCACACCTCGTCCCGTGCTCCAGGTCGGCGACGGCCAGGCGGAGGTCCTCTATGACGGCGAGCCCCGCTGGGTCGCTGCGCGGGGCATCGATGGCCTGGCTGCGGGCCAGTACGTCGTGGTCTATGCCGGTGAGGCCATCGAACGGATGGAGCGCGAGGAGGCCGAGGACATCCTGCGCTTCAACGACGATCTGGAGCGCATGCTGGAGGAGGCCAGCAGGTGATCGAGGTCGCGGGCGCTCCGGCGGCCCTGGCCGGCTCTCTGCGCTTCATCCGCTACGGCTTCATGCCCAATCGGCTGCGCTACTGCGGTCCGGACGATAACCGGACGCTCTTCCAGTACGCCATCGAGAACACGATCGACGGCGGGGTGAAGCCGCTGCTGCGCGCGTTCGATGGTGCGCTGCCCTATCTCCAGCTGATCGCCCGGTCGAACGCCATCGCCGACCCCTTCGACGATCGCGTGGTGGAGGCCTACTGGATCGGCAACGAGCTGCTGGAAGGTGTCGAGGTCCGACAGCTGTACGACTCGCTGGAGGAGCGCTTCGGCGGCCGGCTACGCGGTCGCGCCCGGGATTGGGTCCTGGCCAAGGCGCCCGCCGGTGCTCGCCCGCACCACAGCTTCCACGTGCTGGACGTCTACCGCCTGATCGGCGACCGGGGCGACTCGCTCGACACGATGGACAGCTGTCGCGTCAGTTGGGGGCGGGTGACAGCCGTCCAGGGGCCGGAGCTTGTCGTGCAGCGCCGTCCGATCAGGCTGTTCGAAGGCAAGCTGACGCTGGCTGACGAGGAGACGGTGCGGGTCACACGCCAGATGGAAGCGCGCGGCTTCGCCGACGACGCTGCTCCCGGTGATCGGGTCTCGCTCCACTGGGGATGGGTCTGCGAGCTCCTCACGGAGAGTCAGGCCAAGCGTCTCGAGCGCTATACCCGCCACCACCTTGCCCTCGCCAACCAGACGCTCTGATCGGTTCGTGCTGGCTCAGGGCCGGGCAGCGCCCACGGGATCCGCGAGCAGCACCTCACGTTGCTCATCGCTCGAGGTGAGGGCGTCATAGCGTTGCAGGTACGAGGAGAGGACGAGACGGCTCTCGGCGATGGCGGCCGCCCAGGCATGGAGCCACCGCCAGCCACCGTCGGTCAACGTGTACGTCCGGCGGGCAGGGCCCGTGACCGACGTCTCCCAGCACGAGCTGACCAGGCCCTCGCGCTCCATCTGGCGCAGCGCCCGGTAGAGCCCGCCGGGATCGGCGGTGTGGGCGCCCAGCGCCCGCAGGCGCTCCAGGAGGTCATAGCCGTGACTGGGTCGCTCGCCGATCAGCAGCAGGAGACACGGCCGGGGGAAGTTGCGTGGGAGCCCTCCGGGGAGGTCACCTGGATCGAGCCGCTCCTCGGTCACCGTGCGATGGCCCAGGACCGTCGATCGGCCTCGCAAGCGACCGCCTCGACCGTGGAGGTCCGGCACCAGCACTCCGGCCCGCAGGCTCCATGTGCCGGCTGGGTGAGATCCGCGAAGTCCCTGGAGAAGATGCGACCACCCTCGGCCCGACCCCGATCAGAGAGCTGGTATCGCTCGCCACCCGACGGATCGAGCAGCCCTTCCTCGCTGAGATGCTGGAGGAGCGCCCGGGCCGTTTCCGCGTCCAACCCCAGGAAACGCTCCAGCGTGATCACCTCGACCTGCCGTCCGAAGCCCTCCCCCTCGATCCAGAAGAGCAACTGGAGGA
>JBBJNS010000066.1:0-11969 GCA_037720745.1 Candidatus Limnocylindrales bacterium | reverse complement strand
ATGCGCACCGCCGAGCCGCACCTCTACGCCATCGGCGACATCATCGGCGGCCTTTGGCTGGCACACGTGGCGGCGCATGAGGGCATCGCCGCGGTGCACTCCATCGTCGGCGCGGAGCACGAGCCCATCGACTACCTGAAGATGCCGCGCGCCACTTATGCCCGGCCGCAGATCGCCTCGATCGGGCGCACGCAGGCCGAATGCGAGCGTGACGGCATTCCGGTCAAGATCGGCAAGCTGCCCTTCCAGGCCGTGGGCAAGGCGCTCATCGGCGGCGACTACGAGGGCTTCACCAAGGTCATCGCCCACCAGGAGACCGACGAGCTGCTGGGCGTGCACATGATCGGCCCCCACGTGACCGACCTCATCGCGGAAGCCAGCGCTGCCATGCTGCTGGAAGCCACGGCCTGGGAGATCGGCGCCACGGTCCACCCCCATCCGACCCTTTCCGAGGCGCTTGGCGAAGCGGCCCTCGCCGTGGACGGCCGCTCCATCAACTTCTAGCCCGCAGGCGGAGAAGCCCAAAGATGTCGACCACCACTCAGGACAGCGTACCGACCGAGACCGGAACCGCGGGGGCCGCGGCGCGCGAGGGCGAGGGCAGGGAGGGCCAGCTCGGCGCGGACCTCGGGCTGGCACGCGAGGACCTGCTGGAGATGTACTCGCTGATGGCCATCACCAGGGCCATCGATGAGCGCATGTGGGTGCTCAATCGGGCGGGCAAGATCCCCTTCGTCATCAGCGGCCAGGGTCACGAGGGTGCGCAGGTGGGCATCGCCTACCCGCTGCGCAAGGGCCACGACTGGATGGTGCCGTACTACCGCTCCGTGGCCAGCCTCATCACCTTCGGCATGACACCGCGCGAGATCATGCTGGCCCAGTTCGCGCGGGCCGTAGACCCCAGCTCCGGGGGACGCCAGATGCCCGGCCACTACGGCACCGTGGAGCGCAAGATCGTCTCGGTCAGCTCGCCCGTGGCCACCCAGGTCCTGCACGCCACGGGCATCGCCCTGGCCTCCAAGATGCGCGGTCTGGACCAGGTCGCCATCACTTACCTGGGCGAGGGCTCCAGCAACCAGGGCGACTTCCACGAGGCGCTCAACTTCGCGGGCATCCACAAGCTGCCGGTGGTCTTCGTGGTGGAGAACAACGGCTACGCCATCAGCGTGCCCATGAACCTCCAGTCGGCGGTGGAGGACATCGCCGTGCGCGGCGCCGGCTACGCCATGCCCGGCATCATCGCCAACGGGATGGAAGTGCTGGAGTGCTACCGCATCGGCAAGGAGGCCATCGACCGCGCGCGCTCCGGTGAGGGCCCCACGCTCATCGAGGCCAAGGTCACGCGCATGACGGCGCATTCGTCGGACGACCAGCAGACCAAGTACCGCTCGGCAGAGGACCTGGAAGCGGGCAAGGGCATGGATCCGCTGCCGCGCTTCCGTCAGCAGCTGCTGGACGCGGGAGTGCTGGACGAGGCGGAGGAGCAGCGCATCGCGGCCGAGTCGAAGAAGGTCGTGGAGGACGCCACGGACTGGGCAGAGGAGCAGGTGGATCCCGACCCAGCCACGGCGCAGGCTCACGTCTACGCCGACGCGCCCCCGGCGCGCATGGACGATCCGCACTGGCGCTCGGCGCGCTTCATGGGCGACGGCGGCCCGCTCACCGCTGAGCAGGAGGCTTGAGGGATGGCCGTCATGACCTACATCGAGGCCATCCGCTCCACCCTCCAGGACGAGATGCGGCGCGACGAGACGATCATCGTGCTGGGCGAGGACGTGGGCAAGAAGGGAGGCGTCTTCCTGGCCACGGACGGGCTGTTCGACGAGTTCGGTGGGGAGCGGGTGCTGGACACGCCCTTGAGCGAGTCGATGATCATCGGGGCGTCGATCGGCGCTGCGCTCAATGGACTGCGGCCGGTACCGGAGATCCAGTTCGCGGACTTCATCATGCCCGCCTTCAACCAGATCGTGAGCGAGGCGGCGCGCATGCGCTACCGCTCGAACGGCACCTTTACCTGCCCCATGACCATCCGCGCGCCGTACGGTGGCGGTGTGCATGGCGCGCTTTACCACTCCCAGTCCGTGGAGGCGTTCTTCGCCCACGTGCCGGGGCTCAAGGTGGTCATCCCCTCCACGCCGTACGACGCGCGCGGTCTGCTGCGCAGCTCCATCCGCGACGAGGATCCGGTGCTCTTCTTCGAGCACAAGAAGATGTACCGCTCGGTCCGCGGCGAGGTCCCCGATTCGGACTACTCGATCCCGCTGGGAGAGGCCAAGGTGGTTCGGGAGGGCAGCCAGGTCTCGATCATCGGCTACGGCCTGATGGTGCAGTACGCGCTGGAGGCCGCCGAGCTGCTGGAAGGCGACGACATCAGCGCCGAGGTGGTCGACATCCGGACGCTGCGGCCCCTGGACGGCGAGACCATCCTGGAGAGCGTGCGCAAGACGGGCAAGGCTGTGGTCGTCTACGAGGACAACCGCTTCGGTGGCTACGGCGCGGAGATCGCCGCCATGATCGCTGAGGAGGCCTTCGACCATCTCGACGGACCGGTGATGCGGGTCACTGGCCCTGATGTGCCCGGCGTGCCCTACGCGCACACCCTTGAGGAATGGTTCATGCCCAACCCCGACCGTATCGCCGAAGCCGTCCGACGCCTCGCGGCGTACTGAGGTCGCTGCGCCGCCGGCACCGCTGTCGCGGTATGAACGGGCCCGTCTCACGGTAATCGGCGACACTAGGGGCGATGTCCTGCCCCGCCGCGCGCCCGGCCCGCCACGCTACGGAGACCCGCTGATGCCTAAGGTCACCATGCCCCAGCTCGGAGAGAGCGTCGCCGAGGGCACCATCGGCAAGTGGCTCAAGAATGTGGGCGACCACGTCGACAAGTACGAACCCATCGTCGAGGTCATCACGGACAAGGTCAACGCGGAGGTGCCATCGCCCTTCGCGGGCACCCTCAGCGAGATCCTGGTGCAGGAAGGCGAGACGGTCCCCAACGACACGGAGATCGCGGTCATCGATGCGGCCGGCGAGGGTGCCCAAGCCGAACCGGAGGCTGCATCTCCCGGGGGCGCCGCTTCGGCCGAAGCCCCGGCAGCCGTGGCCGGTGCGGAAGCCGTCGCGGACGAGGTACGACCCGGTGAGGGCGACACGGCCGAACCGGAGGGCGGTGAGTCTGCCGCCGGCACCGGTGAGGGCGGCAATGGCCCAGCGGGCTCGGACGAGCGTCCTGCCCCCGAGTCAGCCGGCACGTCCACTACCGCCACCGCCGCGCCCGCCGCTGCCGCGTCGGCCGCCACGGTCAGTGCCCCGTCGGGGAGCAGCACGGCCGGTTCCAACGGCGCCGGGGATGTGGCGGGCTATACGGGGCGCATGACGCCGGCGGTACGTCGACTGGCGCGCGAGCACAGCGTGGACCTGGCTCAGATCGCTGGCAGCGGCCACGACGGTCGTGTGACGCGCGACGACGTCATGAAATGGGTGGAGAGTGGCGGGGCGTCCGCTGGCACCTCGCCGACCTCGGCGGGACAGCAAGCGAGCGCCGCAGCGCCTGCTGCCGCTCCCGCGCCGCCACGCGTTCAGTCGACCCCAGCGCCCTCCACGAGCGCCGCCGCTGCACCCTCGCCGACCCCAGCGCCAGCTGCGACCGGCGCCCCATCACAAGACGAGCTCAAGCCCATGACGCCGATGCGCAAGGCCATCGCGCGGCACATGGTCGAATCCAAGTCCACTGCCCCGCACGCCTACACCACCGTAGAAGTCGACATGTTCGGTGTGGTGGCCCTCAGAGACAGCGTCAAGCGCCAGTATCAGGAGCGCGAGGGAACTGCTCTCTCGTTCGTGGCCATCGTGGGCAAGGCGGTCGTCGAGGGTCTCCGTCGCAATCCCGACCTCAACGCCCACTGGACCGAAGAAGGCGTCATGCGCAGGGCCTCGGTCAACCTGGGCGTGGCCGTGGCGGTCGATGATGGTTTGATCGTGCCGGTCATCAAGGACGCGGATCGCTACAGCATCCACGGGCTCAACCTGTGGGTGCAGGACTACGCCACACGCGCCCGCGCCAACCGCCTGAAGATGGACGACATCCAGGGCGGCACGTTCACGCTCAACAACACCGGCTGGTTCGGCTCCGTGTCCAGCCAGCCCATCGTCAATGTGCCGGAGATCGCCATCCTCTCCATGGAGGCCATCGTCAAGCGCCCCGTGGTCGTGGAAACGCCGGCTGGCGACACGATCGGTATCCGGCCGATGATGAACATCTGCGTCAGCTTCGACCATCGCGGTACGGACGGCGCGCAGATAGGGCGCTTCGTGCAGGACGTCAAGCGATGGCTGGAGTCTGTCGACCCGCAGACCCCGGTCTGGTAGACGACCGCAACGCTACGCCGCTCGATGCATGACCGACCCGCCCGACTCCCGTTCTCGTCCCAGCATCGCCGAGCGGGCTGCCAGGCGCGAGCGCCTCGAGCGCGATGGTCGCGATCGATACGGCAGCCTGGTACGAGCTCTTCAGGCCGGCCGGGAGGTACCCCTTGGTCGGACGCGCGAGATGCCTTTCCAGTGGCACCCTGTGGCCTGGATGCTGGTGCGGCTGGCGCTGGTCATGGCCGCCCTGTACGTGATCGGCCTGGTCGGCTGGAACTGGTGGCGGGACCAGCAGGTCGACACTTGGAGCGGGCCGGACGCGACGGTGCAGTCGGGGCAGCGGTTGGAGGGGTGCCTCACGGCCAACGCCCAGCGCGATGACCTGCTTCCGACGTGGATACGGTTCGCTGGGACCGTCTATGTCCGCTCTCCCCGGGTCCGGCCCGTCAGGGGCGAGGGCCAGCCCGGTGCGACGCAGTACGTCGAGTCGGGCTACAGCCAGGACCGGGTACGCATCCTGTTGTACGAGCCCCCTGTAGCGGGCGAGCAGGCACAGGAACTGATCCTCGTCATCCCGCCAGCCCGCGGGGGCGCCATCTTCAAACCCGATCCCACCTGCACCTGAGGCCACTCTGCCGATGCGTCGCGAACTTCCGATCTTTCAGACACCTACCGCCGGGTCCGCCACGGGCGCCTCCGGCAGCCATGGCGGTGGCCATACCGCTCTACCCACCACCATCGCCATGGGTGGCGGGCGCTTCGAGATCGCTGAAGACGGTGGGACCGCGCCGCGCCGCCATCCCGATTGGATCCGGGCGCGCATCCCCACCGGCGAGAACTACCAGGAGCTGAAGGGCATCGTCCGCGGCCTGGATCTCAATACCGTCTGCGAGGAGGCCCACTGTCCCAACATCGGGGAGTGCTGGGAACAGCGCACCGCGACGATCATGATCTTGGGTGACGTCTGCACCCGCGCCTGCGGGTTCTGCGCCGTGAAGACCGGACGTCCCACCTGGAACGATGACGACGAGCCGCGGCGGGTAGGCGAGGCCGTGCGCCGCATGGGCCTGGAGCACTGCGTCGTCACGAGCGTCGCGCGCGACGATCTGCCCGACGGCGGGGCGCACATCTTCGCTGAGACCATCCGGGCCCTTCGGCGCGAGTCGCCGGGCATGGGCATCGAGGTGCTCATCCCCGACTTCAACGGCACGGATGAGCCGCTGCGCACGGTGATGGAGGCAGCCCCCGACATCCTCAACCACAACCTGGAGACCGTCGAGCGGCTCCAGAAGCCGGTTCGCAAGCGCGCCCGCTACGGACGATCGCTACAAGTCCTTGCGCGCGCCAAGGAGATGGCTCTGGAGATCGGCGGTCGGGAGGGCACGGTTCATACCAAGTCGAGCCTGATGGTCGGGCTGGGCGAGGAGCGCTCCGAGCTATCGCAGGCCTTCCGCGACCTGCGGGGGGTGGATTGCGACGTGCTGACCATCGGCCAGTACCTGCGGCCGACGGAGCAGCATCTGTCGCTGGCGCGCTACTACCACCCCGACGAGTTCGCGGAGATGAAGTCAGAAGCGCTGGAGCTGGGCTTCAAGCACGTCGAATCGGGACCGCTGGTGCGTTCCTCGTACCACGCTCGCGACCAGGTCCCCGAAGCCGCACGTCGACGACGGACGCCGCGCCAGGCAGCGCTGGCGGCCAACGGTCTGGCCTGAGGTCGTCTCACGTGCGCCGCGCTCCGGCCAGCGACGGCTCCAGCATCCCGTTGCTCGCCCACCAGTCGAGCGCGTCGGCGACGGTCGTCTCGAAGGGCCGGTAGGGGAGGCCCAGTGCCGGCAGAGCGCTGCTGCCATCGATGTGGCCACGGGTGGTGAGCAGGTACTCCAGGCTTGCCCGTGGTGGCAGCCGCCCGTCCAGTCGCCCACCCGCGATGTCGTTGAGGCGGGCGACCACCCCCACGAGACGCCGCGGCATGAACACGCGCCGTGGGCCGCGACCCGCGATACGGTCCAGCGTGTGGCAGACGCTGCGGAAGGAGAGTGTCTCGGCCGTCACCAGGTAGCGGCCGCCCGCCGGCCGGCGGGCGATGGCCACGACCGCGTCCGCAACGTCGCGCACATCACACCAGCCGGCGGCCACGTCCGGCACCGCCCGCGAGTGCAGCAGTGAGAGCAGGAGCGTGCCGGACGTGCCGGGAGCCCGATCCTCCGGTCCGATGACGAGGGACGGATGCACCGATGAGACGGCCAGCCCGCGCTCTCGAGCATGCTCCGCCGCCTCGTCAGCCAGGACCTTGCTGGCCAGGTAGGGGTCGCCCCAAGCGCGGTCGGCAGGTGACCAGCGAGGAGAGTCGATGTCCGTGACGCCGCGGCGCGAGCCTCCGGTATGCGGCTTGAAGACGATGGCGCTGCTGATGTCGATGAAGTGCGGGGTGCCGGCCGACAGGGCCGCCTCCAGGACGGCGCGGCTCAGCATCGGTGTCTCCCGCACCACGCGCCGGCCGGCCGCGCGGTCGTAGGCATACGTCGCGGCGGCATGAACGAGCACGTCCACTCCCTCGAGCGCCGACTCCATGGCGGCACGATCGGTGAGATCCGCGCCGCGCACCTTGATGCCAGCGGCTGTCAAAGCGGCGCTGGCGGTAGCTTGAGGGTCTCGCGCCACGACCTCGACCGTGTGCCCAGCAGCTGCCGCCGTACGGGCGACCCAGCCGCCTACGAAGCCGGTGCCACCCGTGATCAGGTAGCGCACGTGACGATCGATGCGGCGACTTCCATGGGACTCAGCGTAGCCGCTGCGTCCGATGCTATCCGTCGCCCGATCCAGCCGTCGGATAGCATCCTGGGGTGCCTACCGTCCTGCCCCGCGATGTGCCGCTCACGGAGCTCCATTGCCATCTCGGCGGGGCGGTGGCGCCGGCCATCATGTGGGGCATCGCTCACTCCCAGGGCATCCGCCTGCCGACCAAGGAGTACTGGGAGTTCCGGGACATGATCACCGTGTCCCCGCGTCGCGGCCGTTCGTTCGAGGGCTACCTCCAGCTGTTCCACTGGACGGAGCTCATCCAGTCGTCGCCGCTGGCCGTGGAGCGCTCCGTTTACGAGGTGGTGGGGGGTGCGTACCGCAAGAACAACGTGACCACCATGGAGCTGCGCTTCAACCCCATGAAACGCAATCGGGGCGGCGAGCAGGATCTGGATCACATCATCAGCGCCGCCATCCGTGGCATGGACCGCGCTCGGCTCGAGTACCCCGTCGCGCCGGGCCTCATCCTCTGCCTAGATCGCGCCTTTCCCTACGCCCTCAACGAGATCATCGCGGAGAAGGCCATGGCCTACCTGGGCCGTGGCGTGGTGGGGGTCGATATCGCCGGCCCTGAGTCGGATGGTTTCCGCCCGGCCGACTACCGCCGCCTCTTCGAGCGTGTCCGCCGCCGAGGCTTAGGCGTGACCGTCCACACCGGCGAGTCGGGCCCCCTCGAGGAGATCGCCACGGTCATCGAGGAGCTCCAGCCGTCGCGCATCGGCCACGGCGTCAAGGCTGCCTACGACCCGTACACCATGGCCATGCTGCGCGAGCGCGCCATCACCCTGGAGCTGTGTCCCACCAGCAACCTCAACACTCGCGTCGTGTCCGGGTGGGAGGAGTTCCGCTGGATCTTCGATACGTTCCGGCGCAACGGCGTGCGCTACACGGTGAACACGGACGGCCCCGAGATGCTCAAGACCTACATCCGCGACGAACTGAGCACGCTGGGCCGGTTGGGCATCCTGTCCGTGGAGGAGCAGCTTCAAGCCGCCGAGTGGGCGCGGCAGTCGTCGTTCGTGGCCAGCGTCACGGACCTGCCACTGCCGCGCACGGCACCCGCGCCACGTCTGCAGGTCGAGCGCGAGGAGGCCTGACCCGAGGCCGCTCAGCCGCCGCTCAGCCACCTCCGCCCTTCCGGGATACCATCGACGCGAACGACCTCGCCCCTGATCTCGCGAGTGTCGCCAGCCTCTGAGCCCACGAGGTGCCCGTGGATCTTGACCTCTCGCCCGAACACGAGCTGCTGCGCAGGACCATCCGCGACTTCGCCGCGCGCGAGGTCGAGGGCGTGGTCGAGGAACATGAGCGGGAGCGCCGCTTCCCCACCGACATCGTGGCGATGCTCGGGCCGATGGGTCTGCTGGGCATCCCCATCCCGGAGGAAGAAGGCGGCGCCGGGCTCGACACACTGGCCTACGCCATCGCCATCGAGGAGCTGGCGCGTGTCTGGGGCTCACTGGCACTGATCGTGGCGGCGCATACGTCGCTCGGTTGTGGCCCGCTGCACCTGGCCGGCAGCGCGCAGCAGAAGGAGCGCTATCTGGTGCCCATGGCCCAGGGTCAGGTGCTGGGTGCCTACGGATTGACCGAGCCGGAGGCAGGGTCCGACTCGGGCGGTACGCGCACGACGGGCCGTTTCGAAGAGGGGCCCAACGGCGGTCACTGGGTGCTCAACGGCCGCAAGCGCTTCATCACCAACGCGGGCCAGGCCGGCACGTACATCGTGACGGCGCGCACCGGCGCACGCGACGACGGCTCGCCGGAGATCAGCGGCTTCATCGTGCAGGCCGACACGCCCGGCTTCTCCGTGGGGCGTCTGGAAGAGAAGATGGGCCTGCACGCGAGCGCCACCGGCGAGCTGCTCTTCGAGGATTGCCGCGTCGGGGCAGACCAGATGCTGGGCGAGCGCGGCGACGGCTGGAAGATCTTCCTGAAGATCCTGGACGGCGGGCGCGTCTCCATCGGGGCCATGGCCGTGGGGCTCGCCCAGGCGGCGCTGGATGCTTCGATCGTCTACGCGCGGGAGCGTCGCCAGTTCGGTCGTCCCATCGGGACCTTCCAGGGCGTGGCCTTCATGGTGGCCGACATGTCGACGGAGATCGAGGCGGCCCGCCAGATGGTCTATCGAGCGGCTTGGCTCAAGGATCAAGGTCGAGACTACGGGCTGGCGGCCGCCCAGGCGAAGCTGCTCGCCTCCGAGGTCAGCCAGCGAGCCACCAATAACGCGGTGCAGATCCACGGCGGCTACGGCTACGTGGAGGAGTACAAGGTGGAGCGCTACCTGCGCGACGCCAAGCTCACGGAGATCGGTGAAGGCACCAGCCAGATCCAACGGTTGGTGATCGGCCGGAAAGTGCTGGACCTCAGGGTCCAGTAGAGACACGGAAAGGGAGGATCAGGACATGTCCGTCGCACGGAACACGGAGATCAGCGCCACCTCGAGCCAGAGCTTCGAGGACGCCATCAAGCAGGGCCTTTCGCGCGCCACCAGCACGCTGCGCAACGTCAAGAGCGCCTGGATCAAGGAGCAGGAGGTCAGCCTCTCAGGCGATCAGATCAGCGAGTACAAGGTCACCATGATCGTCACCTTCGTGCTCGACGACGCCAGCGAGTAGTCGAGGCTAGCGCGCTCCGCCGGCCCGTCGCTGGCGGAGCGCCTCATAGAAGAGGATCGCCGCTGTGGCCGAGACGTTGAGGCTGTCGACCACGCCGAGCATGGGGACGCGAACCGCCGTGACGTCCGACCCGGACCAAGTTTCGTCTAGCCCCTGGGCCTCACTGCCCAGGACGACGGCGACCGGTCCCGTCAAGTCCGCTTCCGTGTAGTCGATGGTGGCGTCCACGCGCGTCGCCACGAGGCGCAGTCCGCGCGAGCGGAGCCAGGTCATCGCCTCGTCGGTCGATGGCACGGCGAAGGGAACCGTGAAGACCGTGCCCAGGCTGGCACGGATGACGTTCGGATTGAAGATGTCGGTCGCCGGGTCGGTGACAAGGAGAGCGGAGACGCCCGCTCCGTCCGCACTACGCAGGATGGCGCCCAGATTCCCGGGCTTCTCCACCGCGTCCACGACCCCGATCAGCGCCGCGCGCCCGACTACCAGGTCTTGCAGACCTCGTTCCGGCGTCTCGGCCACGATCACGATGCCGGTCGAGCGGTCCCCGTAGCCCAGTCGCTCGATCAGCCGCGCGTCGGCCATGATCACCGCGGAACCGGCCGCTTGCAGACGCCCGACGAGGGTGTCGATTCCGGCACTCGACAGGCCCTCGGGGTCGACCCAGGTCTCGATGGGTGCCACGCCGGCGTCCAACGCTCTCCCGATCTCGCGAAGGCCGTCGATCAGGATGCGTCCCTGCTGCCTGCGCTGGCGCGCCTCCCTCAGTGCGAGCGCGGCGCGGAACCGGGGATTCTGAGCACTCGTGATCGGCGGTGGCTCGGGGATAGGCATGAGCGAAGTATCCCGCGCAGGCGCTGGCCACCGCATACTATCCGCCCCAGGGCAGCGCGCAGCCGAGCGATCCGGCCGGACTCGATACACACGAAGCCTGGAGGTCCCTCAGGTGGACTTGCTTCGACGACTCTTCGGTAGCCAGCCTGAGAAGCGCCCTCGACGGGGACGCGGCAAGCGAAGGCGCGGGACGGCCGTGGCCACAGGCGCCGACGGCGGTGGGTATACGCCGTCCGGCGATGGCGGCCGAGGAGGCCACGACGGCGATGAAGGAGGCAGCGGAGGAGGTGGCGATGGCGGCGATGGTGGCGGCGGAGGGGGCGGAGGCGGCGGTGACTGATCGTGTCTCCTGCGCCCCGCGCACTGTGCCCTATGTCGTCCTGCTGAGCCCGATCTCGCGGATCGCCTCGAGTACCAGCGGTTCCTCCAGCGCGGAGAGATCACCAGGGTCTGTGCCCAGGTAGGCCGCGCGCGCTACGCGGCGCATGACCTTGCCGCTGCGCGTCTTGGGGAGCTGCGGCACGACCACGATGACCTCCGGCTTGAGCGCCTTGCCCAGCTGCTCGACCACGCGGGCCGAGACGGCGGTGCGCAGCGCTTCGTCGTCCGCTTCGCCGCGTCGCAGGACGCAGAACACGACGATGGCCTCGCCCTTGACCTCGTGCGGGATGCCGATGGCCGCCGCCTCGAGCACGGATGGATGGCCCGTGGTGGCGCTCTCGACCTCGGCCGGCCCCACTCGCTTGCCGGCCACCTTCAGCGTGTCGTCCGAGCGGCCCTGGATGAACCAGTAGCCATCCTCATCGACCACCGCCCAGTCGCCGTGCACCCAGGTACCCGGAACGCGCCTCCAGTACGTCTCCAGGTATCGCTCCGGGTCCTTCCAGAAGCCGCGCGTCATGCCGGGCAGTGGTTGGCGGATGGCCAGCTCACCGACCTGGCCGCGCACGCTCGACCCGTCGGCCGCGACGATGTCGGCGGCCGTGCCGACGCTCGGTCCGCCGAACGAGGTCGGTTTGATGGGTGTCAGAGGGTTGCAGCTGACGATGCCGCCCGAGACCTCCGTGCCGCCGCTGTAGTTGATGACCGGACAGCGCCCCTCGCCCACCTCCTGGAAGAACCACCACCAGGCCTCCGGATTCCAGGGCTCGCCGGTGGAGCCCAGCACGCGCAGAGAGCTACGGTCGTGGCCGCGCAGGGGTTCCGTGCCGTGCGCCATCAGCGCCCGGATGACCGTTGGGGACAGTCCAAGGTGGGTCACACGATGACGGGCGACCATGTCCCACAGGCGCTCTGGGCCGGGATGGTCGGGCGTGCCCTCGTAGATGACCAGCGATGCGCCCAGCAGCA
>JBBJNS010000195.1:0-3212 GCA_037720745.1 Candidatus Limnocylindrales bacterium | reverse complement strand
GGGGACTCTGGCATGTCGTATGCCTGGTCGACGGTCACTGCCGTCATGCGCGCATACGATCGCGCCGTGGACTCCGAAAAGCCCAGCTCCTTGAACGTGGCCTCCCACTGGTCGCGCGGCACCGTCTCGACCCGGACCGGCTTTTCGAGCGCATCCGCGAATGCCGTGGCGACGTCGGCCGCGGAGTAGCGCTCCGGACCCTCGACATAGTGGAGGTTAGTGCGCCCCGCAGGCTCGGTCAGCAACCGCGCCGCGACGCGCCCGAGGTCCGCGGGCGAGACCATGGGCAGTTCTAGATCGGCGGGGAAAAGCGTGTGCACCACCCCTTCACTCCTTGCCGCTCCCAGCGAGGCATCCCAGTTGCTCATGTCGTAAGCCGCACGAATGACGCTGAACGGGATGGGCTGCACTGCCAGCGCCTGCTCCATCTCGTAAAGGATGTTCAGATCACCGCTTCGCTCGCCGGGCTGCGCGCCGTAGGTAGACTCCGCGACGACCTTCTCCAACCCCGACCCTTGCAGGGCCTCGGTGATGGAGACGACGGACTTTCGTTCTTCCACGTCGGTCTCGGTCGATGGATCGGCCGGTGGATCTAGCAGGAACAGCCGCTGGCCCTGCCGGAATAGGCGTCGAAGCGCGTCGGTATCGTGAACATCGGCGACCGCGACCTCGGCGCCCTTGTCCCTCCAGCCACCAGCCTTCGACGGATCGTGCGTGACGATCGTGACCGGTTCGCTCATCTTCAAGGAGTGCTTCCGCCGCCGCCGAGCCGACATGACCCGTGCCCCCGAGGATGATGTGCATCGTCTTGTCCTTTCCGACCAGTCAACCTGGCTCGGCTTGCTTCTTCTGCCGGTCGGCGATCCTTCGCTTCGCGTCTTCGCGCTGCCGCATGACCTTGCCCGACGCTTTCATCGCCTCGCCCTCGCGAGTCCGGCCACGCGGCTCCAGCCGCGCTCCACCCGCCTCGCGAGCGGCTGCCCGCCCCTCAGCCAAACGCTCCAGGCGCGCGCCGATGTGCGCCTCCATGCCCTGCTCCGACGGCTGGTAGTAGCGGCGATCACGTAGCGCGTCGGGCAGGTACTGCTGCTCGATGTCCGCGCCTGGATAGTCGTGCGGCATGCGATAGCCCACGCCGATGCCGTGCGCGCGCATGGCCGGCACGGCCGCCGGCAACAGGTGGCCGGGTACCGGCAGCGAGCCGTGCGCCTGGACGTCGGCCACGGCCGCCCAGTAGGCGACACCCACCCGGTTCGATTTCGGCGCGCTGGCCACATAGGCCGTGGCCTGGGCCAGGGCGTACTGGGCTTCGGGCAGCCCGACCCAGTCGAGCGCCTGTGCTGCCGCGATCGCCACCTGGAGCGCCCTGGGGTCGGCGTTGCCCACGTCCTCCGAGGCGGCGATGATGATGCGCCGCACGATGAAGCGCGGGTCCTCCCCTGCCGCCACCATGGCCGCCAGCCAGTAGAGCGCGGCGTCCGGGTCGTTGCCGCGCATGCTCTTGATGAAGGCGCTGACGGTGCCGTAGTGGCCGTCGCCGGCACGGTCGTAGGAGAGGATCCGCTCCTGCGCGGCGGTCTCCACCTCCTCCAGGCTGGGCCGCACCGGGCGCGGTCGCTCGGGCTCGTCCACGCCGGCCATCGCCGCGGCAGCCTCTAGCACGTTGAGCGCCGCTCGAGCATCGCCCGCCGAGATGGAGATGAGATGCTCACGGGCATCGTCCGGGAGTGCCACGGCTCCCGCGAAGCCGCGCTCGTCTGACATGGCGCGGTCCACGATGGCGCCTATCTGATCGTCGCTGAGCGGCTCCAGGCGGAAGACGCGCAGCCGCGAGAGGAGCGCCGAGTTGACCTCGAAGTAGGGGTTCTCCGTGGTCGCGCCGATGAGCGTGATGGTGCCGTCCTCGACCTGCGGCAGCAGCGCGTCCTGCTGCGCCTTGTTGAAGCGGTGGATCTCGTCCAGGAAGAGGACCGTGGAGCGGCCGCCCCGCTCGATCCACTCGCGGGCCCGCGCGATCACCGCCCGTACATCTGCCACGCCGCTCATCACCGCGCTGAGGGTCATGAAGGGCGCATCGACGGCCTCGGCCAGCAATCGGGCCAGGGTGGTCTTGCCTACTCCGGGCGGCCCCCACAGGACCATCGAGGCAAGGTGACCGCGCTCCACCATGCGTCGCAGCGCGCCTCGCTCCCCGACCAGGTGCGTCTGCCCCTGGAATTCGCCCAGGACGCGCGGTCGGAGCCGTGCCGCCAGTGGCGCGTGGGCCGCCGTGCCAGCCAGGTCGAGCGGCTCGGGCTGGGCTCCGGTCGTGGCACGTCGAGGCACCCCGGCAGTCTACGCGTGCGGCGACCTCGACCGGTAGCATGGTGGGGACATCCGACGCGCAAGGCGCGACCCTCGATCCGTCGCTCAGGAGTCCTCCGTGACCCAGCAGACCCACCTCCGCATCCCCGGTCCGACGCCCCTTCCCGATGCCGTGCGCGAGGCCGGCGGGCGCCAGATGGTCAATCACCGCGGCCCGGAGTTCAAGGAGCTGCTGGGCCGCGTGACTGACGGCCTCAAGCGCGCCTTCAGAACGGAGGACGACCTGGTCATCCTCAGCTGCTCCGGGACCGGCGGGCTGGAGGCGGCCGTCGTCAACCATCTCTCCCCGGGCGACACGATCCTCTCCGTAAGCATCGGCGTCTTCGGCGATCGCTTCGCCAAGGTGGCCACGCGCTTTGGCGCCGACGCGACCAAGCTCGACGTCGAATGGGGACAGGCGGCCGATCCTGCGGCCGTGAGCGAGGCGCTTCACAGCATGGCTAGCGACGGCCGGCCAGCCAAGGCCGTGCTTCTTACCCACAACGAGACATCGACCGGCGTGACGAACCCGCTTCAGGAACTGGCGGCGGCCGCTCGCGCCGCGGCGCCCGAGGCGCTCATCCTGGTGGATGCCATCAGCGGCCTGGGCGCGGTGCCCTTCGACACGGACGCATGGGGCCTGGATGTGGTGGTGACCGGCTCGCAGAAGAGCTGGATGGTGCCGCCGGGGCTGGCCATGGTCAGCGTCTCCCCGCGCGCTTGGGACGCTGCTGCCACCGCGACCATGCCGCGCTTCTACTTCGACCTGGCGATGCATCGCGACAGCGCCGTCAAGGGTGAGACACCGTGGACCCCCGCCGTGGGCGTTTGCTTCGCACTGGACGTGGCACTTGGCCTGCTGGAGGAGG
>JBBJNS010000065.1:0-12187 GCA_037720745.1 Candidatus Limnocylindrales bacterium | reverse complement strand
CGTGTGCCGGTGCCGACCGCGAACGTCCACCCCGTCCCGACGGATGAGACGAACGCCAGTGCGGCCGAGCGGTACGAGGCAGAGATCCGGGCATACCTGCCGCTCGATGGTCAGGGCCGGCCCGTCTTCGACGTGATCCTCCTGGGCATGGGTCCGGACGGGCACATCCTGTCGGTCTTCCCGGGCAGCGCGGCACTGGAGCCGGGCGTGCCCGCGGTGATGCCCATCCCGGCTCCCAGTCATGTCGAGCCGCACGTCGAGCGCGTGACGTTGACGCCGGGCGTGCTGGAGGCGGCGCGCCACGTGCTGGTCATGGTGGCGGGCGCGGGCAAGGCGGAGATGGTCCGCCAGGTGCTGGAAGGCGAGCGGGATCCGCAGCGCTGGCCGGCGCAGCTAGCCGTGCTGCCGCAGGTCACGTGGCTGCTGGATGGGGAGAGCGCCGCCAACCTTTCCTGAGGCGGTCATGGGTTCAGCTTCGTCGGGGTCGCGAGTCGTCAGATGACGAGCGTCACGTCGGCGCCGAGCGCCTCATAGACGGCCAGGGCACGGCGATCCCTGGACAACAGCTTCAGGCCATGGTGCACGGCAGCAGCAGCGACGAGCGCGTCGTACACGGCCCCGCCCGCGATGCCCAGTCGAGCGAGGTCCCTGCGCAGGCCGGCCGCCGTCGGTTCGTCAAGGAAACGGGTAGCAGGAAAGTCGTGCTCGAGAAGGATGAGCACGTCGCCCGGCGAACGACGTGCGCCGGGAGGAAGCCGCGTCAGCACCGAGTAGGTCTCGAACCACGCGTGTCCCGCCAGGCCCAACCGCTCGCCTTCCACGGCCGCCATCGTCGACACGTGCCCTTCGTGGTCAGCCAGGGCGAGGGCGATGGCGACGCTGGTGTCGACCAGGACGTCGGCGCGAGGGCCCTTATCGCTGGTCGAGATCGCGCATGCCTCGCACGGCGGCATCGTCCAGCGCGATGCCGGCTGGCGGGATGACGAGGCGCCCGCC
Organism: Candidatus Limnocylindrales bacterium; assembly: GCA_037720745.1. GTDB lineage: Bacteria > Chloroflexota > Limnocylindria > Limnocylindrales > CSP1-4 > Palsa-1032. The sequence goes on along the minus strand of JBBJNS010000065.1, from coordinate 11,191 downwards.
CTCCTCGATGAAGCCCTGGCCGGCGATGGGCTCTATCCGGACGATGCCGCCATCCACTTCGATCTCGACCTCCCCCCCCGCCACCAATCCGACCTGCGAGCGCAACGCCAACGGCACTACCAGTCGTCCTGCCGTGTCCATGGTAGTGCGCATGGTCGATACGGTACCACGCGTCGGGGCGTTGATCGAGTAGCGGTCCGGGCGACGCCTCTGTTACCGCGCCGCGCACGCGCCCGTCGCGCCCTACGCTGACCGGCGTGAACGACGCCTTCCTCCTCGCGGCGCTTTTCTTCGGCACGGCGATCCTCTACGCCTCGGTGGGACACGGTGGAGCGTCTGGCTACCTCGCCGGTATGGCTCTGGTCGGCCTGCCCCAGTCGGTCATGAAGCCCACGGCCCTTGTGCTCAACCTCGTGGTGGCGGGCGTCGTGACGCTGCGCTTCCATCGAGCCCGGCTAATAGAGTGGAGGACGCTGGCGCCGTTCCTTCTCGGCTCCGCGCCGTTGGCCTTCGTGGGTGGAGGCATCTCGCTGCCGGGCAACGTCTACCGGGTGCTGGTCGGGATCGTCTTGCTGGTGGCTGCCGGGCGCCTCTTGCAGACGGCCATCCGGACGGCCGCTGACTCAACCATCGCGGAGCCTCCGAAACGACCCCGACATCCCATCGTGGCCGTCGCAGTGGGCGGAGTTATCGGCTTGCTGGCGGGACTCACCGGCACAGGCGGGGGCATCTTCCTGACGCCCGTGCTCGTCCTCTCCGGCTGGGTGGGCGTCCGCGCCGCGGCGGGCATGTCCGCAGCCTTCATCCTGGTCAACTCGGCAGCTGGACTGGCCGGGAACCTGGCTAGCGTGCAGTCGGTGCCGGCCGCCGTGCCTCTGTGGGGCGTGGCCGTGTTGGCGGGTGGCTTCATCGGATCGGGCTTGGGCAGCCGTCGACTGGGCACGCCCCTGCTGCGCGGTCTGCTGGCCGTGGTGCTCCTCGTGGCCGGGCTGAAGCTCATGCTCGTGGGCTGACCTGGCCGCATCGTTGAAGGGCACGTCAAGTGAGTGAGGGGACCAGCCGCGCTTCGAGGTCCGCGCCAGCGAGTCAGGCGGCTGGGAGGCTAGGCGCGTGACCAGCGGCAGCGCCGGCACCGGCGCGCACTGGCGACTGGCCGCCGCGCCGAGCGGCCCCCGACGAATCGGCTACCGTGCCCGGACGCACCGTCGCTCCGGAACGGGCCGTAGCGTCACGATCGATGAACAGGCAGGCGCCCGGATGCGAACTTCGGTGATCGCCGAGGGCGAACAGGTGCTATCGGACGGGTGTGGCGCTGCAGCAAGCCAAGCAGTCGAGCGTGGCGAACGCGGCCGATCGGCGGCGCGAGATTCGGTAGCTGCTCCGAAGGGCGTTCTTGTTCGCTCATCGTGACGGATAGCTCGTCTACCGGTCGGGCGGACGTGGCGGACGTGGCGGACGTGGCGGACGTGGCGGACGACCATGGGATACGGTGTCCGGAGCATCCCCTTCCAGCAAGCGAGGTACCGGTGGAACAGAACACGGAACAGCGCATCCTGATCCGCGAGGTCACACAGGTCCAGGCGTCGTGGACGGAGACCGAGCGGGGCGCGCCCGGCGCGTTCACGCTTCAGCTCATCCTCGATCATGGAGCCGACGAGTACGTCCTGCGTCCCACCGCCGATGACGCCGACGTGATCCTCAAGCTCATCAAGCGCAGCGACAAGGCGATGTTCGATCTCGACCGCAAGGTCCTCATCTTCGGCAGCATCTCGGTCGACTGAGCGGGCAGGTGCTGCGTCAGCAGACGGCGTAGCCAAGGTCCGTCGCGAAGCGAATCAGGTCGGCCTCGAAGGCGGGCAGCGACAGCGGCAGCACACGATCCGGGATGTCTGGTATCGCGGATCTGGCCCGCTCGTAGAAGGCCACGTTGGTCGCGCCGCCGTGCATCGAGGGGGGATACAGGAGCGCATCGATCTCATCCAGGTCTTCCCAGATCGCCCGGGACCACGCCTGGGCCGTCGGTCGGGGGCCGGAGGAGAGTTCCTGCGAGCCGCCGGCTCGGGTCGGCCAGTCTGAGGCGAGATCGAGCGACAGCACCGGCCTGGTGAGTCGAAAGCGGGCGATGTACGGGTCGTCGCGTACTCGGTCGATCATGCGCTCATCGCCGAAGGCTTCGGCGACCGCCGTCTTGACGTCGAACGCCGCGTAGAGGAAGCCGTGGTCGGGATGGTCGTCCCGCGGGAGCGGATGGTGATCGAACCGGCCCGTTCTCACCGGGCCGAAGGTTCGGAAGTGTCTCCACGTCGTTGCGTGGCGACCGCCAGAGCGGTAGATGCGGAAGAGGGGCTGTCCCGCGGGTAGCTCCGTGACCTCCGTGCCGATCGGCTCAGGCAGCGGCCGCCGCGGTCGGCGAGGAAGCTTGGCCACCGGCGTTAGAGGTCGGCGGCCAGCTCGACGATGGGAGCCGGGTCAGCCCCCGACCGAAGCCAATCCAAGGGGGACATGGGCTGGTCCTGGATGAGTAGATCCGGACTAGGCGACGTGAGCAGGCGAAACACGGCGACTGGATGCATGGCACCCGGCAATGCGCCGATGACTCGGTCGAGCCCGCGGACGGGTCGGTCGCCGTCGAACTGGAACCAGGGCACCCGCCATGTGTCGTCATCGCGGATGCCGAACAGTTCGTGCCCTCGGAGCATCTGTCGAACGCGACCTTCCGTCCGCCCGATGCGGCTCGCTACCTCGCGGACCGTCCCCGAATCCGCCAGGATCACTGCGTATTCGAGGGTGGTGTCGATCACGGCGTGGTCCTGTCCAGGACCGAGCGGAGCGAAGTTCATCCCACCTGCCTCGAACAGGCGGCGCGTCTCCGGGTCGACCTCCGAGGCAGGGTCGACCGGCGGGCGCTGGCGTGTGCGCCGAAGCGTTTGCGTCGCCAGCTCCACGAACTCCGCTGTGCTGATGGAGAGCCCGGCACCCCGGATCGCGTCGGCGAGACCGCGTGTGGTCGAGTCCGCGATCGAGATGGTTGCCTCGCCTCGGCTGTGTACTGTCATTATCGCCCCCTATCGATGTAAGGAGACAGTAATCTAGCACGCAACGCACACCACCGAGGTCAGGTGACCACGGTATCCGTGATCGTGTCCCGCGAGAGGGTCAGCCAGCGGCGACAGCCTGCGGAGTGGAACCAGCGCTCCGTGGTGACGCCTTCGATGTTGTCGCGCATCCAGACGTAGTCAACGTCGCGCTGCACCGGGTCGGTGATGGATGCCGCGGCGCCGCGGAGTTCACCGCCGAAGCGATACTCCTCGACCGGGCGGCGACCGCAGTTCGGGCAGGTGATCCAAAGCATCAGTGCGTGCCCGCCGAGCCCGGGTCGGACATGGTGTGGTCGCTGGCGAAGCGGTCGAGGCGGAACGGCTCCAGCATGGGCGGCGTCCGGCCGGTCGCGATGAGCTGCGCCATCTGCTCGCCGCCAGCGGGGATCGCCTTGAAGCCCCACGTGCCCCAGCCGGTGGTCACCAGGAAACCGTCGACACCGGTCACGCCCATGATGGGCGAGAAGTCGGCCGAGATGTCGCAGATGCCGGTCCACTGACGAAGGATGCGCAGGTCGTGCATGAAGGGCAGGAGATGCGTCACTTTCGCGGCGGTGTGCTGTAGGAAGCTGAAGGACGACCGCTGCGAGTAGCTCGGCTGTGCGTCGTACTCGGCACCGACGAGCATCTGGCCGCGCTCGGTCTGGGACACGTAGCAGAGCAGCTCGGTGTCGCTGACGATCCCCGGGAAGTCCCCCTCGTAGCTGTTCGTGACGAACGCCTGGAGCGGGTGGGTCCGGATGGGTAGCCGCACGCCAGCGTGTGCCGCGATGGTCGACACGCTGCCGCCCACGGCGCCCAAGACGACACCGGCCGAGATCGGCCCGGCCGCCGTCTCGACGCCGGTGACGCGCGAACCCTCCCTAAGCAGCCCCGTGACCTTCGTGTGCTGCAGCACGTGGGCACCGCGGCGCATGGCTCCCCCCGCGTAGGCCCAGACCACCCGGTCATGGCGAGCCGTCGCCGCAGCAGGGTGGTACGAGCCTCCAAGCACGGGATACCGGCCACCGCCCGACAGGTCGAGCTGCGGACACAGCTCCTTGGCCTCGCGCGGCGTGATCATGAGCGTCTCCGCTCCGCAGGCCAGGTTGAGCAACGAGCGGGCTCGCTCGGCCCGCATCTGTGTCTCCGTGTGGGCCAGCCACGCGATGCCCTTGGTCTCATACATGATCCAGCAGTCCAGGTCGTCCTCGAGGGTCTGGTAGAGGTCGAGACTGTGCTGGTAGAAGCGCACCGCCTCGGGTATCCCGTAGTTGGCGCGGATGATCGTGGTGTTCCGACCCGAGTTACCCGAGCCGATATAGCCGGCCTCGATGACGGCCACGTTCGTGATGCCGTGACGTTCGGCCAGGTAGTAGGCCGTTGCCAGGCCATGGCCGCCGCCGCCGATGATCACCACGTCGTAGGCATCCTTCGGCTCGTGCCATCGCAGCCTGGCCCGGCGTTCGACGAAGTCGTTCGAGTCTTTCATCGGAGTCGCTCGGTAAGTTCATGCGCGTAGGCCGCGGCACAGAGCAGCAGGGCGCGGTCGTCCTCCAGCCAGAGCTTGGCGGGCACGCCCGCGATCAGCCCCTGAGCCAGCGCCGGCCGCGCGGCGGGCAAGGGCCACTCGATGTGCGGCTGAACGTGATCGACCAGCTCGTCGCGGGTCAGCCACGTGCCCACGAAACCCCTTTCCGGCTCCGCGATGGCGTCGTCATCGGCAAGCGCGACATCCGACATGCCGATGGCGAACGCGTCATCCGGCGCGAAACGAAGCACGATCGCGTCCTCGCTCCAGAGCGCACCGTCCAGCGATTCCGGCGTGGCCACGACCCGCCGGCCGGGCAGCGTCTCAAGCGCGCGCACGAGTCCCCTCGGGGTCGTAGAACGGCGGCCGGACGACGGAGGCCGTTCGGCCGTCCACCTCGACGCGCTCGGGGAACGGCGTGCGCTTCAACCAGCCGAGCATCACAGAGTGGCCCAGGACCGGCGAGGTGAAGCTCGACGAGATCTGCCCCGCGACCTCTCCTTCCGACCAGATCGGGCTGCCCTCCGGTGGCGCCTTGCCCGGCATGGTCAGACCGACCAGCCGGCGGTGATCGGGCAGTCCTTCCGTGCGAGCCAGGGCGCTGCGACCGACGAAGTCAGGCTTCTCCATCTTCACGGCCCACTCCATGCCCAGCCGCCGGGGTGTCGAGTCGAGCTCGGAGTCCTGGCCCACGATGACATGGCCCTTCTCCAGCCGCAGCCCCTGGAGCGCCTGGAGGCCGTGTGGCGCGATGCCCAGATCCCGGCCGTGCGCCATCAGTGCGCGCCACAGCTCGACTGACCGGTCGGCCGGGTGATGCAGCTCGAAGGACGCCTCACCGGTGAAGCTGAGGCGCATCACGTGGCAGGGCACGCCCGCCACGTCGGCGCGGATGTGCTCGAGGAAGCGCGGCTGGTCCCCCAGGCCGACCCGCTCCAGCAGGCGTCCAGCCAGGGGACCGGTCACGTTGATGGCGGCCAGCGAGATCGTCCGGTCCAGCACGTGGACGCGAAGGCCCCACGACTCGATCCAGTCGCGCACCCACATCTCGGCGTGCCCTGCGCCGGCCGAGGTGAACGTCAGCACGAAGCGCGACTCACCCTCGCGCAGGATCATGCCGTCGTCGATGACGTGCCCGCCCTCATCCAGGAGCAGTGCGTAGCGTGAGCGGCCGATGCGGATATCGGCCACGCCCGTGGGATAGAGCCGCTCCAGGAACTCGACCGTGTCCGGTCCCGAGACGATCAGCTTGCCCAGCGTGCTGACATCGCCCAGCGAGACCCCCTCCCGGACCACCCAGTACTCGGCCAGGTGGTCGCCGTAGTGCCACGGCCGCCACCAGCCACCGAACCGATCCATCCGCGCACCGAGCGCGACGTGCTCGTCGTGGAGCGCGGTACGCCGAAAGGCATCGAAGTGAACGTCGGCGGCCGCTTCGGCGAGCGTGATCTGCCGCGACGCGGGCCGGGCGGTGAAGGGCTCGGGGATCCGATCCGAGCGTGCTGCGATGAATGCCCGGACGTGGGGCAGGCAGGCGCTTCCCTGGCACGTGCCGGTACCGGCCAGCGTGGCGCGCTTGATCAGCTCCAGCTCCCGGAATCCGCGCTCCCAGACACTGGCCAGGTCGCCGACCTGCACGCGCGAGCAGGGGCAGACGGTGCCTGCCGTGGGCGCAGGAGGAAGCGGGAAGCTTTCGGCGGCGGGACCCACCACGCTGACCCCGGGCTCATCGGTCATGCGCGCGAGGACATCACGCGCGGAGTGGCCCAGCCCCAGGATCACCGTGTCGCAACTGGTGGTCCGGTCTCCGTCCTCCTCGATCGTGACGACGGCCGAGACCCTGCCCTCCCCTGCGATCCGCACCAGGCTGCCGGACAGGGGCGTGCACGGCACGCCATTCGGCGGAGTGCCGATGGCCACCGCTACGCCCAGGTCGATGCCCGCTGCGTGGAGCTGCTGCGCGGCGCGAGCGGTAAGGAGACCGATCAGCGAGTTCCCCGGGCACACCGGCTGGAGCTCTGCAGCGCCCGTCGCGACGACCACCTCGCGAGCATCGATGTGAAGCATGCCTTCGGGAGTGCGGACGATGACCGTCGGACCGGCGTAGATGGCCACCGCGTCCATTCCCTCACGAGAGTCGAGCACGCTGACTCTCCGCCCCTCTCGCCGGGCGTCCTCCGCAGCGGCGGTCCCGCTCTCGCCGGCGCCGATCACGACGACCTCCGCCTCGCTGCGCTGCACCGGGATGCGCCTGTGGGGCGGCGAGCTCGTGAGGTCGCTCTCGCCTGCGGCTGGCAGCGGCGGTGCGCCGGAAACCGGATGCCGCTGCATCACGAGCCCCGGGCGGCAGGGTGTCTGGCAGGTCCGCACCCACGCGACCCCGTCGACCTGGGCCACGCAGTTGCCACAGTCGCCGGCCAGACACAGCGTGCCGCCGTGATGGGGATGCTCGCAGGCGCGCAGCACAGCCAGGGCGACCGAATCGCCAGCTTCGTAGGCCATCGGCCGGCCGTCGACGACGATGCGGCCGGCTTCGACGCTCTTGCCGGCCTCGCTCACTGGCGCATGCCTCCAGCGTCGTTCACTCGCGCATCCGTCGTCCCTCGGGATCGAGGAGCGGCGTCAGCTGCAGGCGCGCAGGGCGGCGCCGGCCGATGATCTCGATCTCGAAGCGGCCGTCGGCACCGCCTTCGGCCAGGTGGGCGGGAACGTAGCCGAGCGCCACCGACGCCTGGCTGTAGTGGGCATACCCGCCCGAGGTGACCCAGCCCACCACCTCGCCGTCGTGCCAGATGGGCTCGTCGCCGATGGCGTCCGCAGGATCGTCCGGATCCGGCTCGACCACCAGCGTGACCAGCCGGCGCGGGGGTCCGGACGCCAGCTCCGCTTCGTGCGCCGCGCGGCCGATGAACTCGTGATCGAGCTTGATGTAGCTGGAGAGGCCGGCTTCCAGCGGCGTGTAGATGGGCCGGTACTCCCGGAACCAGGTGCCGTAACCCTTCTCCAGGCGGAGGGACATCAGCGCCCGCAACCCGAAGAGACGCAGCCCGGACTCGGAGCCGGCTTCTGTCAGCAGATCGAACAGCGCACGCTGGTACTCAGGCGCGACCCACAGCTCATAGCCAAGCTCCCCGGAATAGCTCAACCGTCCGACCCACGCCGGGATCATGCCCACGTCGACCTGGCGGAAATCCCTGAACCGGAAAGCGGTCGTGGCCAGGTCCGTGCCGGTCACCTTCTGGAGCACGTCGCGTGCCCGCGGCCCGGCCAGGGAGAGACCCACCAGGCTCAAGCCGAGCACGCGGAATGACACGGACCCGTCGGCCGGGAGATGCGCCAGGAACCAGCGACTGTGATGGGTTTCCGCCGCCTGGGATCCGAACAGGAAGAACTCCTCGTCGCCTGCGCGGGCGACCGTGAACTCGCCCAGGATCCGGCCCGCCGGGTCGAGCATCGCGGTCAGGCCGATCCGGCCGATCGCGGGGAGCCGGTTGGTGAGCAGCCCGGAGAGCCACGGAGCGGCGCCGGGACCGGTCACGTGGTACTTGGCGAAGTTGGACGTCTCGATCAGACCGACACGCTCACGGACGGCGGCACATTCGGCCGCCACCTGGTGCCAGGCGTTCGACCGGCGGAAGGTGACCTCCTCGCGCGGCTCCCCGCCCGGCTCCTGGAACCACAGCGCGTGCTCCAGGCCGTAGGACGCGCCCCAGACCGCATTGGCCGCCGTCAGTCGATCGTAGATGGGCGTGGTGTGCAGCGGACGTCCCGCCGGCAGCTCCTCGTTGGGGAACGTGATGCGGAAGCGCCGCGCGTAGTTCTCGCGGACCTTGGCGTTGGTGTAGCCGATGGTGGCGTAGTCGCCGTAGCGTGCGACATCCATGCCCCAGATATCCATGCCGGGATCACCTTGGGTGATCCAGCTGGCCAGCGCCAGTCCCACGCCGCCACCCTGCGAGAGCCCGGCCATCACGGCGCAGGCGACCCAGTAATTGGGCAGGCCGCGGACCGGACCGACCAGCGGGTTGCCATCGGGCGAGAAGGTGAAGGGGCCATTGATGACGCGCTTGATGCCCACCGTGGCCATGGCTGGGTAGTGGCGGAAGGCCACCTCCAGCTCCGGCGTCAGACGCTCCAGGTCTGGCTTCAGCAACTGGGCTCCGAAATCCCACGGCGTTTCGCGGGGCGACCAGGGCACGCAGGCCTGCTCGTACGTGCCCAGCAGCATGCCGCCGCCCTCTTGGCGGATGTAGATCTCCCCGCCGAAGTCCATGGCCATGGCCATCTCCTTGCCCGTGGCGGCCCGGTTCGCGGCGACTTCGGGCATGTCATCCGTCAGGAGGTACATGTGCTCCATGGCCAGGACGGGCAGCTCCAGGCCGACCATGCGGCCGACCTCACGGGCCCACAGCCCGGCGGCATTCACGACGTGCTCGGCGTGGATCGGCTCACCGCCATCGATGTGCACGTCCCAGCTTCCGCCCGGCCGCTGCTTCAGGCCCGTGACCCACGTGTTGCGGTGCACCTCGGCGCCCGCCAGCCGAGCGGCGATGGCGTAGGCGCGGGTCACGCCCGACGGGTCGACGTGACCCTCCACGGGGTCGTAGAGCGCCCCCACGAAACAGTCCGGATCGAGCAGTGGGAACAGCGTCTGCGCCTCCCGGGGAGTGATGAGCTCCAGGTCCATGCCCAGGTAGCGGCCGCGCGCCTGGGTCATGCGCAGGAAGTCCATGCGCACCTCGGTGTCGGCCAGCATCAGGCCGCCCGGCAGGTGGATGCCGCAGTCCTGCCCGGAGATGCGCTCGATCTCCTCGTAGAGCTGGACCGTGTACTGCTGGAGCTTGGACATGTTGGGGTCGCCGTTGAGGGTGTGCATCCCGCCCGCCGAGTGCCAGGTGGAGCCGGAGGTCAGCTCCTTGCGCTCCAGGAGCATCACGTCCGTCCAGCCGGCCTTCGTCAGGTGGTAGAGCACGGCGCAGCCGACGACCCCGCCGCCGATGACCACGACCCGCGCCGAAGACCTCACCTCGACCCTCCGGTCCGGCTGGAGCTCAAAAGTCGGTGGGCACGCCGCCCTCGGCCTTGCGGCGCGCCACGAAGGCGGTCAGCTCCTCCTCGACGGCCGGCTCGATGGCCGGGGGCTGGTACGCCGCCAGGAGCTCCTTGCCGATGCGGTTGGCCTTGGCCGCCGCCTCGGGGCTGCCCGCCTCCTGCCACGACTCGTAGTTCCGCCAGTCCGAGAGCATCGGCTTGTGGAACGCGGTCCGGTAGCGCGACTGCGTGTGCTCGGCTCCGAAGAAGTGACCGCCGGGTCCGACTTCGCGGATGGCGTCCAGGCCCAGGCTGTCCTCGTCGACGGTGATGGGGTCGAGGAAGGCGGAGACCATCTGCAGCAGGTCCGCGTCCAGGATCATCTTCTCGAACCCGGCGTGCAGGCCGCCCTCCATCCAGCCCTGCCCGTGCATCAGCAGGTTGACCCCGCCCATGACCGCGCCCCACAGCGAGAAGACCGACTCGTAGGCCGCCTGGGCATCGACCGCGTTGGCCGCACACACGTTGGACGAGCGGTATGGCAGCCCGTAGCGACGGGCCAGCTGGCCACCGACCATCGCCGTGCGCATGTACTCCGGCGTCCCGAAGGCGGGTGCTCCCGACTGCATGTCCACGTTGGACGTGAAGCCGCCGTACACGATCGGCGAGCCGGGACGCACGACCTGTGTCATCACAATGCCCGCCAGAGCCTCGGCGTTCTGCTGCGCGAGCGCGCCAGCGAGGGTCACCGGCGCCATGGCGCCGGCCAGCGTGAAGGGCGTGATCACGATGACCTGGTTGCGCGCCGAGTACTCCAGGATGCCGTGGAGCATCGGCGTGTCCAGGCGCAGCGGCGAGCTGGAGTTGATGACCGTGAAGATCGACGGCTCGCGGTCCAGCGTCGCGTCGTCCACGCCGCGCGCGATGCGCACCATCTCCAGGCAATCGCGGTTGCGCTCCCGGCCCAGGCTGTACGCGTGGAGCGGCTTGTCCGCCAGCGTCAGGAGGTCATAGAAGGCGTCTAGGTGGCGGATCGAGGCATGGAGGTCGACCGGCTCGACGGGATAGCCGCCGAAGAAGTGGACGGTCTCGAGCATCTGGGCCAGCCGGACGAGGTTCTGGAAGTCGGCCCGATTGCCGATCCGGCGGCCTCCCTCGAGATCGGAGACGTAGGGCGCGCTGCTCACCGCGCCGAACGCGAGGTGATCGCCGCCGATGGTGAGATCGTGCGCCGGGTTGCGGGCGTGCAGCGTGAAAGAGGACGGGGCCGTGCGGATACGCTCGGTGACCATGGCGGGGTCGAAGCGGACGCGTTCGCTGCCGGACTCCAGGCGGGCACCGGCCGCAGCCAGGAGATCGCGCGCCTCCTCATCGAGGAAGTCCATCCCGATCTCCTCGAGAATCCGTAGCGAGGCCTCGTGGATCGACTCCAGCTCATCGGCGGATACAGCCTCGGTCGGCCGGTAGCGCATGCGCGGCTGGGCCCACGGCCGCTGAGGCGGCAGGCGGCTGCGTTCACCAGAGGCGCGGCCGCCGCGGCGGCGCCGCGGGA
>JBBJNS010000194.1:0-3260 GCA_037720745.1 Candidatus Limnocylindrales bacterium | reverse complement strand
ACCAGTGCCGCCGCACGCGGCTGCCACCAGGAGTGTGCTGAAGAGGAGCGCCAGGCGTCCTCGATGAGACATGGGAACCTCCGTCATCGATGAGTCACTGGCGGCCAGCTTCTCCCCGCTGGCGCACAAAATCGTGCAGGTTGTAGCACGGTCCGGGCCGCGGCGCTAGTCCGAGACGACGCCTCGTACACTCCCGACGATGACCGAGTCCCTCAGCACGCCGTCGATCGCCGTGACGCCCCTCTCCCGCGCATCGACGCTGCCCTCCTATCTCTACCTGGATGCGGACGTCCTGGAGCGGGAGAAGGAGCGCGTCTTCGGGCGGACCTGGCAGTTGGTGGCACGCGGCGACGAGCTGGCTCGAGTCGGTGACTTCGTGCCCGCCACCATCCTGGACGAGCCCATCGTCATCACGCGCGGGCTGGACGGTGAGCTGCGTGGCTTCTACAACGTGTGCCGCCATCGCGCGGGTCAGGTCGCGCTCTCGCGCGGTAACCGCAAGAGTCTCCAGTGCCGCTACCACGGCTGGACTTACGGACTCGATGGCTGCCTGCGGGCAGCGCCCGAGATGGATGGCACGGAGGGCTTCCGCAAGGAGGACTTCGGGCTGCTGCCCATCCGCGTCGAGGCGTGGGGTCCCTTCGTCTTCGCCAACCTGGATGCCGGCGCCGCGCCGTTACTGGAGGTGATGGGCTCCATCCCGGCGGAGGTGGCCCGGGCCGGCTATGAGGTGACGGATATGCGCCTGGTCGAGCGTCGCGATTACGTCATCGAGTGCAACTGGAAGGTCTACGTCGACAACTACCTGGAGGGCTACCACCTGCCCATCGCCCACCCGGGACTGTTCAAGGAGGTCGACTACGACGCATACCAGGTCGAGACGTTCCGCTACTACTCCAAGCAACACGCTCCCATCCGCGACCTGAAGCCGGGCGAGGAGCTCGGTCGGGACCGACGCTACATGCGCTCAGCTGACGGCGAGGAGGACGCGCTCTACTACTGGCTGTTCCCCAACACCATGTTCAACATCTACCAGGACAACATGAGCAGCAACGTCATCCTGCCCCTCAGCCACGACCGGACCCTGACCATCTTCGAGTGGTTCTTCGCCGAGCCGGGTACCGGCGCCGGGTGGGAGTCGATGCAGCAGACCATCGCCTTCTCGGATGAGATCCAGCAGGAGGACATCGTGTTGTGCGAGCAGGTCCAGCGGGGCCTGCGCTCCAAGGCCTATGACACCGGCCGCTTCAGCGCCAAGCGCGAGAACGGCGTCCATCATTTCCAATCGCTTGTGCGCGAGTTCCTGGGCGAGTAGCGGCCCCGCTTCGCGCCTTCGACGGCAGGATCACATCGCCGCGGGGCGCTCCCCCAGCATCTCCGCGATGCCCCAGGCCACGACGAGCAGTCCCGCACCGGCCACATAGAGTCCCGGCGCTCGGTCTGGCGCCCCGATGATGTTCTCCCCCGCCAGCTGGAGTATGCGCATCACGAAGCCAGCGACTCCCAGGGCGGCCAGCAGCAGGTAGGTCGTGGCCCGATCCCAGCTCGATCGACCGTACCGCGACGCATAGGGCAGCACGAGCACGGCCAACAGCGCCACGGCCATGATGAAGACCAATATCCCGGTGCCTTCGAAGCCATTGCCGCTGATCGGCGTGATGGAGGTGACCTCGCCACCCACCTTGAACCAGTCGAGCAGCATGGAGCTGAGGGTGATGATGGCGCCCAGACCGACCAGCAGACGGCCGCGCCCCAACCCGCGGCGGGTCATGGGTGCTCGTAGACCTCCGGCTTGAGGACCCCGATAAAGGGCAGATTGCGGTAGAACTCGCCGTAGTCGAGGCCGTAGCCCACCACGAACCGATCGGGGACGGTGAAGCCGCGATAGTCGATATCGATCTCCACCAGGCGGCGGGCAGGCTTGTCGAGCAGCGCGCAGATGCGCAGCGTGCGCGGATTCTTGCCGCGCAGGTAGCGCAGCAGGTAGTTGAGGGTCAGACCGGTATCGATGATGTCTTCCACGATGAGCACGTCCTTGCCATCGATGGACGAGCTCAGGTCCTTGAGGATGCGCACCAGACCAGAGGTCTCGGTGGCGGTGCCACCGTAGGAGCTCACCTCCATCAGGTCGATCTGGACAGGGATGGTCATCGCGCGCATCAGGTCGGCCATGAAAGGCAGAGCGCCCTTGAGCACGCTCACCAGCACCAGGTCGTGCTCGGCGTAGTCGGCGCTCAGCTGCGTCCCCAGCTCTCCGACCTTGACCTCGATCTGTTCACCGGTGATGAGCACTTCGCCTACATCGGCCACCAGGTCGGGCCGTCGTGTGTCGTTGATGCCGTGCCTCCTCTATCGCTGACCGGGAACTGCGCCCGTTCTTGCTCGAGCCGTCCGACCAACGGCCACCGCCGAAGGGATGCCGGGACTGGGTCGCGAGGCGCCGGCACTCCGATCGAGCGCGGCGATGGACGCTTCGGCGAGCGCCTGGCCCTCCACGCCGACCATCGAGGCGGCCACGTCGATGCGGCCGTACTTCAGCAGCAGCGCCCGGAAGTCTTTGCCATAGAGGAGCTTGACGCGCAGCATGGGGTACAGCTCTCGCAGCCGGCGGAGCTTGCGGTTCTTTCGGCGCACGAGGCTCTGCTTGAGGGTGGTCAGCTCCACGTACAGGTCGAGCTCGGGCAGGAAGAAGTCGGGCGCGAACGACTCGACGACGGCCCCGGCGAGATTCCAGCGGATGGGGAATGCCCGTGGCTCGTACTCCCAGCGGACCTCGTAGTAGTCCAGGATCCGGGCCAGCTCAGCTTCGCTGGCGTGCGCGAAGCGGGCGGCTTCGCTCACCTGCCCTCGGGCTCCGGGTCATCAGCGGACTGCGAGTCGCGGAAGAGCGATCGGAAGTCGCCATCGAAGCGGGCCAGGAAGCGTGACATGTCCAACAGGTCGTCGGCACCGATCGGCACGATCGACGCTTCCGGCGCTTCCCCCGTGTCCGCCAGGGCCATCTCTAGATCGCCCGTCTCCGCGTAGGCATCCTCGGACTCGTCGAGCTGGATGGTGACCACGGCCACGGCCTGTGCGCCACACGTCTCGCAGCCCATATCGACGAAGAACAGCTCCTCGCGCTGGGCCAGGATGCGGATCCGGCCGGCGCTGTAGGCACGCCCGCAGGCGGCGCAGCCGAACGAGGTCAACTGGGTCCTCAGCCAGTCGGCTCCATCCATCGAGAAGGAGTCTACCCGCCGCAGACACGGAGCGCGAAG
>JBBJNS010000064.1:0-12363 GCA_037720745.1 Candidatus Limnocylindrales bacterium | reverse complement strand
GCGTCATGCGCCCCGCCTGATGGTCAGCCGAGCAGCCTGACCTCGGCGCGGTCGACCTCCACGATAGAGGTCAACTTCTGGACGGGGTCGAAGCCCTCGGCCGCGAGGTGGGGCAGCGAGCGGCGCATGGAACGCCACTGGCGACGCACGACGCCCGCCGGTACGACTCGGCCCGGTCGCGCCGAGTTGGCAGCAAGACACTCCTCGAGTGGCAGGTCGAAGACGATGGCAACGGCTGGCCGACCGTGACGCTCGGCGAGGCGTAGGAGTGCCTGTCTGTCCCAGACCATGACGTTAGTGGCGTCGATCACGACGATCAAGCCCTCTCTTAATCGGCGTTCCGCCGCGCCATGGAGCTGGCGGAACACCTCCTCCGTGGCTGTCTGATCGCGCGCGTCACCCAGGATCGCCTCTCGGAGCGCGTCTGAGGAGAGCACCTCTTCCGGCGCGAAGTGGCGCTGGGCGAAGGTGGACTTGCCCGAACCGGATGGACCGGTCAATACGACGAGCGCGTCGCCTGGGATATCGATCGGTCGCACCTCGGATCGAGTCATCAGGTGGTAGTAGCCACCCTTAGGATTATGAAGTCGACGAGTGATCGGTAGACGATCCCGGCGACGATCCCGGGCAGCCGGGACGCCAGACCCTTTCGCCGGGAAGATGGCGCCCTCCAGACTGGTTGACATGGCCCGTTGGAGTCGAGCATGAAGAGACGCAGGGTGGGTTCGACAGCACGCAGGCGCCGGCGCATCCCGGCGGGCACCCAGCGAGTGATGCCGAGCCAGCAAGGCTCGAGTGCCCCGAGCTTCCCTCAGCGGCTGCTTCACTACGAGGCCGCCAATGGTTGGCCTACCCTCGACATCGCGGCCCTCATCCTCATACCGCTGGCCCTGTTTCTCAGGCTTGCGGGAGTCATCGTGAGGTTCCTCAGGGCCGTGACATCTCGACCTCTCGATCGTCGATGACTCGTCTCGCGTGATGTCCCGTCGGGTGGGTGTGATCCTGGCGCTGCTCGTGGTCCTGGCGGCGATCGCGACGGCGGTCGCCACGCGGTTCGTCTAGCCCATCGAATCGACCAGCGCTGGCTACCTTTCCACGGAGGCGCATCCGTCGGTGCACGCCTGCGACGCAGCCGGTCCTCTCGCACTCGCCAGCATCGGCGGTCTAGGATGACCGCCGTGAGCATCGCCGCCGAACCGATCCCTGCCGTCGCCACGGCTGGCCGCCCGGCGACGGCCCTGCCGCTCGGCCATTTGCTCAACCTCTCCGCGTACTGGCTGGGTATGACCGCCATCTGGGCCGGGTTGGACGCCACCATCCTGCCCACTCGGCTGGAGGAGATCTCCGGCCCGGAGGCGCTGGGCCAGGCCCTCGGTATCGTGACCCTGGCTGGCGTGCTCATGCCCATCCTGGTCCAACCCACGATGGGCGTCATCTCGGACTACACCGTCTCGCGCTGGGGGCGCCGCAAGCCGTACATCGTCATCGGCACCGTGCTGGACGTGGTCTTCCTGTGGGCCATGGCCACCTCGCAGACGTTCATCGCCATCGCCGCCTTCTACGTCTTGCTCCAGCTCTCATCGAACTTCGCCCAGGGGCCGTTCCAGGGCTACATGCCGGATCTTGTGCCGGCCGAGCAGGTCGGTCGAGCCAGCGGGCTGATGGGCCTGATGATCGTGCTTGGCCAGGTAGGTGGGACGTTCATCGGGTCGCTCGGGCTGATCCTGTATCCGGAGGGCACGCCCGCCGCGGAGCGCATGTTCTGGCCCACCGTCGGCCTCGGACTGCTGGAGCTGGTGACCATGCTCGGGCTGGTGCTCTTCATCCGTGACGGTCCGAGCGGCCTCTCCCGCGCCGGCCGTTCCTGGCTCGCCATCGCGCGGTCCGCCTGGGGCCGCGACGTGCTCCAGCAGCGCAGCTTCGTCTGGCTCGTGGCCTCGCGACTCTTCTTTCTGGCCGGCACCGGCGCGATCATCCGCTTCGCACTGCCCTATCTCGAGCGTGCAATGGGCATGGGCCAGCAGCAGGCGGGCGGCTTCATCAACATCGCGCTCATCGCGGTGGTGGTGCCCACGGCCCTTACGGTCCTTCCCTCGGCCCGCCTATCCGACCGGGTCGGGCGCAAACCGGTGATCTACGGTGCCTGTGCGCTGGGCGCCGGAGGCCTGGCCGTGGCCGCGCTGTCACCGACGATCGATATCGCCCTGGTGGCGCTGGCCATCGTGGGCGTCGGTGCAGGAGCCTTCCTGGCGGTCGACTGGGCACTCATGACCGACATCATCCCCAAGGCCACGACCGGCCGCTTCATGGGCATCTCCAACGTGGGCACGGCCATGGCGGGACCAGTGGCGGCACTACTGGGCGGACTCACCATGGATGTGGTGGCCCGCACGGACCTGGCGGCCAGTCCGCGCGCGGCCTACCTGGTGGGCGTGCTGTTCTTCGTGATCGCGGCGATCCTGCTGCGACCCGTAGACCCGACGCGCCGCGACGGGGACGTGGGGGCCGCGTCAGGCTAACGGCCGCCGGATGTTAGGCTTGACTCCATGGAGCGAGTCAAGCGCAAGCGTGGCTACACGCGTCTTTCGGCGAAGCGACAAGTCACTATCCCCGCCCACGTGGTGGCTGAAGCACGGCTGGCTCCAGGGGATGTCCTCCGGGTCGAACGCCAGGGCAACAGCATCGTGCTCGTTCCACAGGACGGGTTGGCCGAGAGGCGGCGGCGAGCCATCGCGCGTGGTGCTGGATCGGCTACCGGCGCATATCCGGCCGGCTACCTGAGGAGGTTGCGCGACGAGTGGCGGTGATCGTGCTGGATGCTGGTGTCCTCATCGGTTATCTCGACCGGGATGACAGCCATCACGCTCGCTCCGTGACGGTCATGAATGAGTCGGCAGGCGAGGAGCTCCACCTCCCGGCTTCCGCGTACGCCGAGGTCATGGTCGGGGCTTATCGCGCGGGCCTCGCCGACGGGGTCCGAGAGCGGATCGACGAGCTGGAACTGCTGATCGACCCCGTCGACCGTGCGATGGCCGATGCGGCCGCCAGGCTCCGCGCGACGCACCGCAGCTTGCGCCTTCCCGACGCCCTTCTCCTGGCCACAGCCCAGCAGGTGGACGGCGAGGTCATCACCACGGATCGTGTACTGGGCCGGATCGACCCGGCGCGTGTGCGCGTCCTTGCCTGAAGTCGTCGTGATCGAGTATCAGCGACTCCGTTCTCACTCAGGGCTCGACGATCGTCTTCACGACCCAGTCGGCTGGCGTGAGCGGCAGCTCATCAAGACCCGCCAGCCAGAGGCGATCTGACCTCGAGTGCCCGGACCTCGGAGACACGGGCGCGAACGTCGGGCTGCATGGCACGGGCCGCGGCGAGTGCGGTGTCGATGCTGGTAAGGCACAGCGTTCCTTGCGCGATGGCGGCGTGGCGGATGGCAGCCGCGTCGCGGACGGCGCCGGAAGAGGGCGAGGGCGTGTTGACTATGAGTGCCAGGTCCGGCGACGCCAGCAGGTCGACCATGGATGCGCGCGAGCCATCCCCCTCCCCCAGCCGCCCCACCTCGACGACCTGGTGGCCCAGCCCACGGAGCGCGACTGCGGTGCCACTCGTGGCCGCGAACCGGCAACCCGCGGCGTTCAGCGCGGCGGCCAGGACCGGCAGAGCAGCCTTGTCCCGATCGGCCACGGACAGCAGCACCACACCTCCGACCGGCGGCAGCATCGAGGCAGCCAACAACGCCTTGGCCATGGCCACCCGCGCATCCTCATGGATCCCGATGACCTCACCGGTCGACTGCATGGCTGGTCCCAGGGCAGGGTCCACCCCGATCAGCTTGGCGGTCGAGAAGACGGGCGCCTTGACGGCCACAAACGGGGGCGGCTCGACGAGCCCGCCGGACCAGCCCAGCTCAGCCAGCGATGCGCCCATGGCCACGCGCGTGGCCAGCTCCACCATGGGCACGCCGGTCACCTTGGAGAGGAACGGCACCGTCCGGCTGGCGCGCGGGTTGACCTCGATGAGGTACACGCCGTCCTCCCGCACGATGAACTGCGCGTTGACCAGCCCCCGCGCTCCGACGGCAAGGGCCACGCGCGTCATGGCCGCCACGATCAGATCCCGGTCGGCCGTGGAGATGCGTTGCGGCGGGAAGACCCCGATCGAGTCACCGGAGTGCACGCCTGCCGCTTCCACGTGCTCGATGAGACCCGGGATGAGCACCTCACGGCCATCGCTGACTGCGTCGACATCGACCTCCATGCCCTCCAGGTAGGCATCGATGCGCACCGGTCGGTCGTCCGAGACGATGGCCGCCGCCACCAATTGACGTGCCAGATCGTCCGGCCCATAGCTCGTGTCGATGGCCAGCCCGCCGATGACGTAGCTCGGCCGCACCAACACGGGGTAGCCGATGCGCTCGGCCACCACCAGCGCCTCCTCGATGGAGGTGGCCATGCCCCCCTCGGGTTGCGGGATACCCAGTCGATCCAGGAGCGAGGCGAACCGGCTGCGCTCCTCGGCCCGCTCGATGATCTCCGTGTCGAGCCCGGGCATGGGCACGCCGGCCGACTCCAGCGCGCCGGCCAGGCCCAACGGCGTCTGCCCGCCGAAGGCCACCAGCGCGGGCAGCGGCGACGCGCCACCGAGCGACTCGGCGGCGATGACCTCCAGCACGCTCTCCGCGTCGAGCGGCTCGAAGTAGAGCCGAGTGGAGGCATCGAAGTCCGTCGATACGGTCTCGGGATTGGAGTTGATCATCACAGCCGCGATGCCGAGGCGGCGCAGCGCGTCGGCAGCCTGAACGGCGCAGTAGTCGAACTCGATGCCCTGCCCGATCCGCACCGGTCCGGAACCGATGACCAGCGCCGCCGGCCGCTCTACCGGTCCCGCCTCGGGCGGCGAATCAGACGCCGCATATGTGGAATAGAAGTAGGGCGTCTCCGCGGCGAACTCCGCCGCGCAGGTGTCCACCATGGAGAAGCCTGGTCTTAGGCGGATCGCTGCGCGACGGCGCGCGATCTCTTCCACGGTCACGCCGATGATCCGCGCGATGTCCCGGTCGCCGAAGGCAGCTCGCTTGGCGGCCGTCAGGAGGTCGTCGGGCAGATCGGCGCCGGCCGCCCGCAGCCACCCTTCCATCATCACGAGTCGCCCCATCTCCGCCACGAACCACGGCGTGATGCCGGTGGCGGCCACGATGTCGGCCTCCGGCATGCCCCGTCGAAGGAGCGTCAGGATCCGCCAGAGCCGCGAGTCGGACGGTGCAAGGAACTGGGCGAGCCGCGCCGCATCATCACCGGACCGCCCGTCGCCCACGGACGCTGCGAGCTCGTCTGCCTCCCCCACCCAGAGCGGATCCTCCGCCAGGAACCCCGCTCCTGACTGCTCTAGCCCGCGCAGCGCCTTGTTGAGCGCCGCCCCGAAGGTCCGGTCGATGGCCATCACCTCGCCGGTCGCCTTCATCTGCGTGCCAAGTGCCCGGTCGGCGCCCGGGAATCGGTCGAACGGGAAGCGCGGCAGCTTCACCACCACGTAGTCCAGCGCCGGCTCGAAGGCCGCTACGGTCGTGCCGGTGATGGCGTTGGGGATCTCCGCCAGCCGCCGCCCCACGGCGATCTGCGCCGCGACCCTCGCGATGGGATAGCCGGTCGCCTTGGAGGCCAGCGCGGATGAGCGCGAGACGCGCGGGTTGACCTCGATGACGGCGTGCTCGGACCCGTCCGGGGAGAGCGCGAACTGGACGTTGCAGCCGCCCTCCACACCAAGCGCCCGGATGATCTTCAGCGCCGCCGAACGCAACCGCTGGTGCACCGGGTCGGAGAGCGTCTGCACCGGCGCCACCACGATCGAGTCGCCCGTGTGTACGCCCAGCGGGTCCACGTTCTCCATGGAGCAGACCGCGATGCACGTGTCGTCCGCGTCGCGCATCACCTCGTACTCGATCTCCTGCCAGCCGACCAGGCAACGCTCGACCATGACCTGACCGATGGGGCTGGCCCGCAGGCCGGCGCGGATGCGCTCGCGGTACTCCGACTCCGTGGTCACGATGCCACCGCCCGACCCGCCCATCGTGAAAGCCGGCCGGATGACAGCCGGCAGGCCGATGACGGCGAGAGCACGGTCCGCCGCTGCTTGCCGCTCCGCGGGCGTGGTGCCCTCCACGATGTCCGACGGGGCATACGGCTCGCCGATCCGGTCCAGAAGGGCGCGGAAGCGCTGGCGATCCTCGGCCATCTCGATGGCCTCCAGCGGCGTGCCCAGCAGCCGGACCCCGTGCCGCTCCAGGACGCCCGCGCGGGACAGCTGGACAGCGAGGTTCAACGCGGTCTGGCCGCCCAGCCCACAGAGCACCCCGTCCGGCCGTTCGAGCTCCAGGATGTGCTCCACGACCTCGACCGTGAGCGGCTCCAGGTAGATGACGTCGGCCACGCCGGGGTCGGTCATGATCGTGGCCGGGTTGGAGTTCAGCAGGATGGTCCGAACGCCCTCGTCGCGCAGCGCCCGACAGGCCTGCGTGCCCGCGTAATCGAACTCGGCGGCCTGCCCGATGATGACCGGCCCCGAGCCGATGATGAGCACGCTGCGCGGCGGTCCCTCCCTCGCTGCCGGCGGATCCGCTCCCACGATGCGGCGCTTCACGGGCGCCATCACGTCGAGCGTCACGCGCTGAGCCGCTCCACGAAGCGGTCGAAGACCTCCATCGCATCATGAGGACCCGGCGAGCCTTCGGGGTGGTACTGCACCGTCTCGATGGGCAAGGTGCGATGTCGCAGCCCTTCCACGGACCCGTCGTTCAGGTTGCGCTGGCTGACCAGGAACCCGGACGAGGCGGGCAGGCTCTCCCCGACCACCTCGACCTCGTGGTTTTGCGCCGTCACCTGGACGCGCCCGCTGGTCAGATCCCGCACGGGATGGTTCGCGCCGTGATGGCCGTAGCGCAGCCGGCGGGTCTCCGCGCCGGCTGCCCGACCGATGATCTGATGCCCCAGGCAGACGCCCAGCAGCGGCCGGCCGTCCGCGATGGCCGCCCTTGCCAGGCCCGCTGGCCCGGTCAGACGAGCCGGATCGCCTGGGCCCGGCGAGAGCACCAGCCCGGCCACGTCGTGTGCCAGCGCCTCGGCCACGCCCACGTTGTGCGGCAGCACGCGGACGCGCACGCCGCGCTGCACCAAAGCCCGCACGATGCCACGTTTCAGTCCGTAGTCGACTACGGCAACGACGGATCCACCCGCGCCGACGTCGTGCGGAGCCTCCGTGGAGACCTGCGCCACGAAGTCCTGGTCCTCCCAGCGTTGCTGGTCCCGCGCAGCGGCCGCTGCCGCTTCAGGGTCGCCGTCGTTGGGGGCCGTGATGACCGCTCGCTGCGACCCCGTGGCGCGCAGGTGGCGCGCGAGGGCTCGCGTATCCAGGCCGGCGATGGCCGGCACGCCCCGATCGCGGAGAAGATGGACCAGCTGACGAGCATCGTCGGTGACGGCGGCCGTAGCGTTGGCCACGATGAGGCCACGAAGCCACGGCCGCGATGACTGGTCGTCGGCCACCGTTCGGCCGTGGTTGCCGATGAGCGGATGGGTCATCACCACGAGCTGACCGGCATACGAGGGGTCCGTGCAGACCTCCTGATAACCGCTCGGGCTGGTGTTCACGACAAGGTCGCCGCCGCCGGCCAGCGCTGCCCCGAACGCTTGGCCACGGAAGACGGTGCCGTCCTCCAGCGCCAGCAGCGCGGCCCCGGAGGACCCGATCCGAGGGTGAACGGCAGAGTCGCACATGGAACGACCACCGCCCGGCGTGGGTCGGTGGTCGCTGAAAGGTACGATCGAACGTCCTCCTTGCCCGGTCTCTCGGACCGTGAGCCCGGCCTCTCAGGACCGGTGCAAGTCGGGTGTCAGATTAGCACGTGCCTCGTGCCTAGCGAGGTCCTAGACGCGAGACTCGGCCAACTCGGGCGCGTCGAGAGACGAGGTCGCGGGGCTTGCCGCGAACGGATCAGCCAGCGGGTCGGTACTCAAGGGGTCGGTACTCAAGGGGTCGGTCGTCAGGCCCGCGCCCGATCCGAAAGAGCCTGCGCTCTCGCCGGTCCCCATGTCGTCCCATTCGCTGCCCGTCGCGCCCCGCTTGTCGTTGACCGTTTGCTTGACCTGACCGAAGAGGCCCTGGATGCGACTGATCAGGCGCTCGCGACGCTGCTGGCCGACGCGCGGGTCCATGAAGTACATAAGGCCCATCCCGACGCCGAGGCCGCCCAAGAGGGCGGCGCCCGCGGCGGGCGCGACGCGGGGCTCGGGCCCCTTCACGACGCGGACCTGACGCATGTCGCGCCCGATCTCGTCGATACGCTTGCCCAGAGCCCCGACGCCCTCGCTCACGGCTCGTCCGGCAGCCGCCAGGTCAGGCTTGGGCAGATCGTGGAGGTCGATGTCCGGAAGCGAGAAGTCTCGCCGCTCGGGCATGTCGGCTGAAGAAGCACGACGGCGGATGCCGCCCAGAAGGTCGATGGCCATTTGGGTTCTCCTGTTGGAAGTGTCAGCGATCAGCATGCTCCCGGACCCGCTCCGGCCGTTCCGGACCGACGCGCGAGCGGCTTGCAGGTGCATCTCAACCGGCCGTGATATGGCACTACGAAGCCGAGCCAGGTGGCTACGATGGCGCTCATGCGACTGACCCAGCTGGAAGAAGAGCGGCTGATCATCTTCACCGCCGCCGAGCTGGCCCGCCGCCATCGTGCCGCCGGCGTGCTTCTCAACGCACCGGAGGCGGTGGCGCTCATCTGCGACGCCATGTTGGAGAGTGCCCGCGCCGGCGCTGCCTACGATCAGATCGAGGAAGCGGGACGTGGTGCCGTGACGGCCAGAGAGTGCCTGGAAGGCGTCCCGGCGCTGGTCGACGAGGTCCGGCTGGAAGTGCTCATGGACGAGGGCACCCGGCTCGTCGTCCTGCTCCATCCGCTGGGGCGATCGGCACCGGGCCAGATGGTGCCTGGCGAGATCATCCCGGGCGAGGGTCCCCCCGTTCTCCGTGACGAGCGGAGCGCGCGTCGCCTGCGGGTCAGGAACACGTCGCGGCGCATCGTCCGGGTCTCTTCGCATTTTCCCTTCCACCGTGTCAACGCGCGGCTGGAGTTCGACCGCGAGGCGGCGCGTGGCCATCGGCTGGACCTTCCCGCTGGGGAGTCGCTACGGTGGTCACCGGGTGAGGAACGCGACGTCGTCCTGGTGGCCTACGGCGGAGCAGGCGGTTCGGCTGGCGAAGAGGGCGGCATGAGAGAACCGTCGTGAGTCGCTCCCGCCAGGACTTCCTGGCCGCCTATGGCCCGACGGCCGGTGACCGCATCCGCCTGGCGGACAGCGATCTATGGGTGCGCGTCACGGAGGACCGTCAGGCGCCCGGCGACCAGCCCATGTGGGGCTACGCACGGACCATGCGTCGCGGGATGGCCCAGCGAGACCATCACGATGGCGCCAGCGAGCTCGACACCGTGGTGTTGGGTGCGGTGGTGCTCGATCCCGCCATCGGCTGCTTGAAAGCGGACATCGGCATCAAGGATGGGCGCATCGTAGGTGTCGGTCGTGCCGGCAACCCGGACATCAGTGACGGCATCGAGCTGCCCATCGGGCCCCACACGGAACCGGTCATCGCCTACGGCCTCATCGCTACGCCGGGCATCGTCGATTCGCACGTACACCTGATCCATCCGGGACTGCTGCCCGCGGCCCTCTCGACAGGTGTCACGACGCTCATCACGGCCGGCTTCGAAGAGCCACCGGCCTCCATGCTGCGCACCCTCGGGTCGCTCGAGGCGTGGCCGCTCAACGTGGGCCTCCAGGTCAATGCTCGGGCGGGCGGCGACGCGGCCCTCTTGCCACTGCTGGAGGCGGGCGCCTGCGGCTTCAAGATCCACGAGGACTACGGGGCAGACCCGGAACTCATCGACGCGACCCTGACGTTCGCGGCCAGCCATGACGTGTCTGTGTCACTCCATACGGACGGCTTGCACGAAAGCGCGGAGCTGGAGGACACCATCGCCGCCATCGGTGGGCGGACCGTACACGCGTACCACGTGGAGGGTGCCGGCGGTGGACACGTGCCGGACCTCATCGGCCTTGTGCGCGAGGCGAACATCATCTGCTCCTCGACCACGCCGACCATCCCTTTCGGGCCGTCCGCGGCCGCCGAGCACCTACCCATGATCATGCTCAACCACGGCGGTCGCTGGGACGTGCCTGCCGACCTGGCGCTGATGGCCGAGCGGATCCATCCGGCCACCATGGCCGCCGAAGGGCCGCTCCACGAGCTGGGCGCCATCAGCATCATCAACAGCGACTCGCAGGGCATGGGACGCATCGGCGAGACGCTTCGCCGCACGGTGCAGCTGGCCCACGTGATGAAGGCGTGGCGCCGAAGCGAGGCGGCGGCGGGTTTGACGGGCCTGCCGGACGATGGCGAAGACGACGCGGCGCGCGTCCTGCGCTACCTCGCCAAGGTCACCGCGGAACCCGCCATCACCCATGGCATCGCTGAGCACGTCGGCTCGCTCCGTCCCGGCCGCCTTGCCGACATCGTGCTCTGGCGCCCCGGCTGGTTCGGGGTGAAACCGGAGCTGGTGCTGAAGTCGGGATACCCGGCCTGGGGCTCGCTGGGTGATGGCAACGCCACGGTGGAAGGCGCGCAACCGACCCGCTCGCGGGGCCATTGGGGCGCTCTCGGCCTGGCCCCCGCCTCCGTGGCCGTGACCTTCGTGTCTGGGGCCGCGTCCACCGACCTGGCGCGCCGGCTGGGCACGCGCCGCAGGCTCATCGCCGTGCGCGGCACCCGCGGCCTGACGCGCGGGGACCTGCTGCTGAACCGCGCCACGGCACCCGTCGAAGTGGACCTCGGCGATGGCAGCGTCACGCTCGAGGGCAAGCTCCTTGCTGTGCCGCCGGCCACCGAGCTGCCGCTCGGGCGCCGCTACTGGCTGCGCTGATCACTCGTCCTGAGTGAGCAGCTCGCGAGCGACCGGCGCGATCAGCTCCACCCAGCCCGAGTACTGTTTGCCGCTGGGGTGCAGGCCGTCATGAGCGACCAGTGTCGGATCGTCCGGCACGCGATCAGCCACGTCACTGATGTCCACCCAGCCAACGCCCCGGGCCCGCGCCTCCTCGTGCAGGATCTCGTTGAAGTGCGCGATCTCGGCGCTCTTCGACGCGGCATGACCGTCCTTGGCCCCTTCCGGCGTGAGCGTGTAGTCGGGCGTCGAGATGACCAGGATGCGCTTGGCCGGGAGCCGCTCCAGAAGGTCGTCCAGGATGGTGCGGACGTTGGCCTGATACGTGTCGGCGTCGCCGCCCTGGAATACATCGTTCACGCCGATCAAGACGGTCACGAAGTCGGCCTCGAGGCTGTCCAGCCGGGGCAGCTGCTCCTCGATGAGCTGGGCCGAGGTCCTGCCGTTGACGCCGAGGTTCGCCGCCAGCTCCAGCGCCACGTCCGGCAGGAGCGCCCGCACCAGCTGATTGGGCCAGCGGTTGCGCGCTTTGATCGCGGTCCCGATGGTGTACGAGTCGCCCAACGCGACGTAACGGAACGAACGGGGCGAGGTGCGTGCCGTGGGTGCCCGCATGGGACTCGCAGCGGGCGCGGCGGGTAGCGCCGTCGACCCGGTCGAGGAGCCCTCACCGGGCGGCTCCGAGACGGTGCCCCCGGAACACCCCACGAGCACCGCTCCGAACACGTACACGGCCAGCATCAGACGCCTCACGACTGAGGGCGAGCATAGCGACATCGCCGGAGCGTGCATCTCGCAGCCGCTCCCTGCCCGTTGCGGCGGCACACCACGTCTCCGAGGGTCGGTGCCGCCGAACAACGGAGCAACACTCGAAGCAACCAAAAGTACTAGGGCCGCCGGTACTTTGACCTACATGCACTCCACCGTGCATCTCCGCTTCGAAGGGAACAGATGTCACACCACATTCGCCGTCCCCTACTGATGCTCGGCCTGGCATTCCTCGCTGTCGCAGGACTCCCCGGCCCCGCAGCTGCCGACCAGTGGGGCTCGTACCATTGGGCGCGCCCGACCAACCCGTTCACGATCGCGCTGGGCGACAACGTCACGAGCGGGTGGGATGCCCATCTGCGCTCCGCATCGTCCGAGTGGAGCGTCTCGACCGTCCTCGATACCAAGGTCGTAGCGGGCGCCACTCGACGGCGCAACTGCGACCCGACGACGGATCGCGTGGAGGTCTGCAATGCGACCTACGGTGACACGGGCTGGCTCGGCCTGACCACCATCTGGGCCTACGGAGACCAGATCGCGCAGGTGACCATCAAGATCAACGACACCTACTTCCAGACGCCCAAGTACGACACGAAGGCCTGGCGCAACTA
>JBBJNS010000063.1:0-12412 GCA_037720745.1 Candidatus Limnocylindrales bacterium | reverse complement strand
GGCGCAGCCACGGGCTTCTGATGTATACGACACATCACGTGGCGTATACTTCAGCGATGAAGCGGCTTCAGATCTACATCGATGAGGAAACGGATGAGGAGCTGGCACGCCGTGCCCTGCAGCGCGGCACGTCCAAGGCGGCTCTCATCCGCGAAGCCGTGCGCCGGGACTACCCCGCTACTGGATCACGGGATCCGTTCGATGATTGGGCTGGCGGTATCGATGAGGCGCCGGGCGACATCGACGCTCTCATCTACGACCGTTGAGGTTCGTCGACACGTCGTTCTGGATAGCGCTCCGCTTCTCCCGGGACGATCATCACGGAGTCGCGCGGGGTCTGTGGTCGACCGGCGAGGGGGGCGTGCTCTTGACCACGAACCACGTCGCCGGCGAGACGTGGACGTTCCTCCGACGCCGGATCGGACACGCTGAGGCTCGCGGTTTCATCGACAATCTGGAGCGCACGGACAGAGTGAGCGTCGTCCATGTGGACGATCCCACCGAAGCGGATGCCTGGGCCTGGCTTCGCCGCCACGACGAGCGGCCCTACTCCTTCGTCGACGCGACCAGCTTCGCCATCATGCGTCGCCAGCGCATCCGCGAGGCGTTCGCGTTCGACGGGGACTTCTCCGCCGCCGGCTTCGTAGAAGTACGACCCTAGGCATTCCGTCGGCTCTTCTCATGCGTCGCCGTACGGCGACGTTATCCATGACGTGCGACCTTCAGGAACGGGTCAGGCCCGTCCCCACGCTCGCGGCACGCTCACAGAAGTCAGCGCAAATCACGTCCAGAAGTCAAGGAGTGGCCCCGGAGCTGGATAACGTCGCGCTGGCACGCATATGGGAAAGCGCGTTTGTGCATCCGAGCCGCGCTCCTGCGGCGGTCCTGCGGCGGCGCTCGACCGCTCAGTCGACGACGGTCTGTGACTGCTCCCGCATGAACTGCTGCACGTAGTGGTAGCCGCCGCCGGACTTGCTCGTCGCCGTCGAACCCTTCCAGCCGCCGAAGGGCTGGATGCCCGGCCACGCTCCCGTGGTGGCGCCCGCGCGCCGGTTGACGTAGACCACGCCGGCCTCGATGCCATCGAGGAACTGGTCGATCTCCGCCTGATCCTCCGAGTAGAGCCCGGCCGTCAGGCCCAGGACCGAATCGTTGGCCAGCCGCAGCGCCTCATCCAGTGAATCGACCGGCGCGATGACCGTGAAAGGTAGGAAGAGCTCTTCGCGGAAGAGGCGATGGTTGGTCGGCAGGTCGGTGGCCACCGTGGGAGCGACGAAATACCCGCTGTCCAGGCCATCTGCCGTGACGCGTTCGCCCCCGGTGAGCAGCCGCCCGTCCGTGCGCGCCTCGGCCACCGCGTTCTCGTACGTCGCCATGGCACGCTGGTTGATGACCGGGCCCAGCCAGTTCTCGCGCTTGGTGGGATCGCCGATGGTGATGCCTTCGGTTCGACGGATGAGCAGCTCCGTGAACTCGTCCAGCACGGGCCGCTCCACGTAGACGCGGCTATTGGCGGAGCACTTCTGGCCTGAGAAGCCGAAGGCCGAGCGCATCACGCCCTCCGCCGCTTCGTCAAGGTCGGCCTTGCGGCTGACGATGGCTGGGTTCTTGCCGCCCATCTCGACGATGACCGGCTTGGGGAAGGTGCGCGGGAAATTCCGATAGATGCCGAAGCCGACCTCGAACGACCCAGTGAAGATGAGGCCGTCGATATCCTCGTTCTCCTGCAGCTCGGCGCCCACCGACTCACCCGGCCCGGCCACCATGTTGAAGACACCCTCCGGGATGCCGGCGTCGCGCATGACCCGGGTGAGGCACGCGCCCGAGAGGGGAGCGTCGGTGGAGGGCTTGAAGACCACGGTATTGCCGGCCACCAGCGCTCCGCCGGCTGGTCCGCCGGACAATGCGAAGGGAAAGTTGAAGGGGCTGATGACGGCCCACACGCCGTATGGCTTGAGCACCGAGCGGGTGTGCACCGAGGTGTCACCCAGGTTGCCCATGGGGTGATCGAAGCCGTCGTTGCGCTCCATCATGTCGCACGACCAGCGGATAAGGTCGGCCGTCTCCTCCACATCGCCCAGCGACTCCAGGCGGTTCTTGCCGACCTCCATGGAGAGCAGCGCCGAGAACTCCATCTGGCGCTCGCTGATGAGGTCTGCCACGCGGCGCAGCAGAGCAACGCGCTCCTGCCACGGTGTCCGTGACCAGCCGGGAAAGGCTGCCTTGGCCGCCGCGATGGCCTCGCGGGCGTCCTCGCGGGTGCCCCTCGCGAAGGTACCCATGAGCGTGCCGTCGATGGGCGTGCGCTTCTCGAAGGTGCCGTCACCGTCCCGATCCGCGCCGTTCACGAAGTTGGGGTAGTAGTCCCCCAGCATGCCTCGGGCGCGTTCCAGCCCGGCCTCGAACTGCGCGTGCATCTCGTCGTTGTCGTTGTTCAGCGTCGCGTAGGTGATCTTCAGCCGAGGCGGGCTGGTCGTGTCGGTCATGGTTCGATCGTCCCTCGTGCGATGGGTCGCCGTGAGTCTAGCGCCGGGAAGGGACGCGTCAGGCGGTCTGGATCGAGCGGAAGCAATCGGAGCAGTAGACCGGCTTGTCCATGCGCGGCCGGAAGGGCACCTGTGCCGAGTTGCCGCACTTGGAACAGATGACGGCGAACTGCTCGCGCATGGGCCGGTCGTCGCCGCGTTCATAGCCGCGCGGGCCGCCGATGTCGCGCACGTCCAGGCTGCTGGTGTCGCGCATCGAGCGGCGCGAAGCACGGCAGCTGGGACAACGCTTGGGATCCGAGGCGAAACCCTTGTCCACGTAGAACTGCTGGTCGTCGGCCGAGTGCACGAAGTCAACGCCACAGTCGAGACACGGCAAGTTGCGATCTGTATAAACCACCGAGAACGTCCTCCCCTGGACAGCGATAACGAACCGTGCAGCCGATGATCGGTTCGGCAGATGCGCCCTTCGACGACGGCCGGGATCGGAGGCCGTGGCGTCGGAAAGGTCCGGGCGCCGCGCGTCGCAGGTGCTCGATCGAGGTTCCTGTCTGGGCGCACCGGATGCAGCCAGAAGGCTACCACCGCTCGCGCGAGGCGTCCGGAGGAGGAGTGGCGCGTCGCACAAGAGGCCGGTAAGAAGCCCTCGTCACGCTGGCGACATGGCTGGCATCCCTTCGTGATCGATGCGCACCTCGTCGCGAGGACGGTCCGCTCTGCTCGCGTTCGGCTCGGCCTGCGTCAGGCAGACCTGGCAGCTCGATGCGGGCTCAGTCGTGAGCGCATCTCGGATCTGGAGAATGGCCGTGCCGCCACACTCCGGCTGGAGGAGCTGGAGCGCATCGTGGCAGCTGTCGGCCTTCGCATGCGCCTCGAACTGTCGGGCGCACGAGGCGACCTGGTCCGGCTCGGCGATGGCGCGCATGCTGCGCTGGCCGAGCAGGTCGTCGCGTTGCTTCGTGCCAACGACTGGGAAGTCGCGCTGGAGGTGCCCGTCGGGACGGGGTCCATCGACGTGCTCGCCTTTCACCCGTCGAGCGGTGCGCTGCTGGTGGTCGAGGTCAAGGCCTGGCTGACGGACCTGCAGGCCACGTTGCGTCAGCTCGCCCGGTACCTACGTGGCGCGCCGGCCGCAGCGCGAGCGCTCGGCTGGCGACCGACAGGCACGAGCGTCTTCCTCGTCGTGGGCGATACGAGCACGCAGCGGCGCGTGGTAGCACGTCATGCCGCGGTCTTCGCGGCAGCGCTGCCTATGCGCACGCGCGAGATCCGCCGTTGGCTGCGGGAACCGATCGGTGAGGTGCGTGGACTCATGTTTCTCCCATACGCGCGCCCACGCGACGTTATACAGCACGTCGCCATACGCGTCCGCGGTCCGCGAGTCGCAGGCGGCGTGGTCCGTGCTCGTCGAGGCACTCTCCACGCTCCCACGGAGTGAGCGGAAGACGCGGCAGGTGGCTGTCCAGCCCAC
Organism: Candidatus Limnocylindrales bacterium; assembly: GCA_037720745.1. GTDB lineage: Bacteria > Chloroflexota > Limnocylindria > Limnocylindrales > CSP1-4 > Palsa-1032. The sequence continues at coordinate 8,455 of JBBJNS010000063.1, read as the reverse complement.
ATCCGGCCCCGTATGACAGGAACATCCTGGATAACGTCGGACTGCGGCGACATATGGGAACTTCGCGATACTGCGGCGTCGCGTTCGACCGGATAGAGGGGCGCCACACCAGTCGCACCACCCATGAGTACCGCTGTCCGCCATCAGCGCGGATGTCACAATCGACCGGACACGCCTCTTGCCCTTGTGCCGCATCGCGGTCCGGAGTCGTCAGGAGACAGGAGGGGAACCCGCGAGATGCCTCGCCTGCTGCATATGGCGGACGTGCACCTCGGCGCGCGCCACGATGACCTGGGCGACGCTGCCGCGCAGCAGCGCGAGCGTCAGTTTGCGGCGTTCTCGCGCGCCGTCGAGGCGGCCATCGAGCGCCGCGTGGAAGTGGTGCTCATCTGCGGTGACCTGTTCGACTCCAACGCGCAGCCGCGTCGGTCTGTGGAGCGGGCGGTCGGTGAGCTGGCACGCCTTGCCGAGCGCCAGATCCGCAGCGTGCTCATCCCCGGCACGCACGACTGCTACGACGGGGCGTCGATCTACCGCGCCTTCGATCTGCCGGCCATGGCCGGTCTGCCGCCCGACTCGGACCTGCTCACGGTACTCACGCCGGACGTAGCCTCGATCTACTTCCGGGAACTCGAGCTGGAGGTCCATGGGCCCGTCTTCCCCACCAAGTCGGCACCACGCAGCCCGCTCGAGGGCTTTCGCGCAGGCGCAGCGGCCGACCCGGCCACGAATCAGACGCGCGGGTCCTACCAGGTGGGCATGATCCATGGTTCGTTGCGTCTGGAAGGCAAGGTCACCTCGGACGATGTGCTCTTCACGAGCGACGAGATCGCCGCCAGCGGCCTGCACTACCTGGCCCTGGGCCACTGGCACTCCCTGCTCCAGGGCAAGTCCGGCAGTACGGTGTGGGCCTATTCTGGGGCACCCGAGCCAGTGGCTCTCGACCAGGACGGTGCGGGGCACGTGCTGCTGGTGACCATCGACGGGCCGGTCGCGACCCCCCACATCACCGTCGAGTCGGTCGCCGTGGGGCGCACCCGCTTCCAGCATCTCGATGTCGACGTCGCCTCGATCTCCACGCAGGACGAACTCTGCCGGCGCCTCCGTGAGCTGGCGCATCCCGACCTGGTCCTTGACGTGCGGCTGTTGGGCGTGGCGCCGGACAGCCTGGATCTGGATACCGACGAGGTCGGGCGTCAGGTAGGCGGCGGCTTCTTCCGCTTCCGGCTGCGTGACACGTCCATCGCCGCGCTGCCCGAGGGTCCGCTCCCGCCGCCCGACACCATCGCCGGGGTCCTGGCCCGCGACCTGCGGACGCGCATCGCGGCGGCCGAGACGGCGGGCACGGAAGAGGTGGCTGCCGAGACGCGCGAGGCGCTGCACTTGCTGCGCGTCCTGCTGGATGAACCCAAGCGCGTGACCCTCGTCTGATGCGCATCACCTCCCTGCGACTTTCCGATGTCAAGCGCCACCGCTCCCTGGAGCTGGAGCTGGCACCCGGCTTGACCGTCATCCGCGGCCCCAACGAGGCCGGCAAGAGCACCATCCAGCGTGCGCTCGAGATGGTGCTCTTCCGTCGCCCCACCTCCGCCGCGCAGGAGCTGGAGGGCGTGCGCCCTTGGTCCGACGCCGACGCCGTGCCCACCATCGAGATCGATTTCGAGCACGAGGGCGTGGCCGGGCAGCTGACCAAGGCCTTCGCCGGTGCCAGAGGGACGGCCCGACTGGAGCTCGGCGGCGACATCGTGACCGACCCGGCGGCCGTCGAAGGGCGCCTGGCGGAACTGACCGGGCTGCCGTCGGAGAAGTTCTTCCGCTCCACGGCCAGCATCCGTCACCAGGAACTGGCCGGTTTGGACCGCGACGAAGGAGCGCTGCGCGACCGGCTGCACCAGTCCATGAGTGGCGCCGATCGCGGCACATGGGTGGCGCGCCGCAAGCTCCAGGACGCCATCAACAGATACCGCACGGAGGGCCACAAGAATCCGGGTCTGCTCAAGCAGGCACGTGCCGAGGTGGAGCGTCTCTCCAGAGAGTCACTCCAGGGCGAGGCCGGCCTGGCGGCTCTTGGCCGAGACCGCTCGGCACTGGCCGAGGCACGAGCGAAGCGTGAAACGCTGGACGAGCGACTTGCCGAGGCCCAGGCCGACCTGGATGCCGCGGGGCGTGCCGTCGCCGCCCGTGACCGGCTGGTCAAGGCTGAGGCGGAGTACACCCGTTACAAGCGGGCCGCGGTGCTGCGCGAGGAGATGGCACGGCTCGAGGCGGCTCATCCACCGGCCATGGCGCTGGCCCTCCTGCGTTCCGGCGTTGAGCAGTTGCGCAGCCTGGAGTACGGCATCTCCGAGCAACGCGCCGAATTCGCCTCCCAGCCCGACCCCGCCCATCGGCAGGCCGATATCGAGAAGGCGCCGCGCTGGCGGCCGCTGGCCGTGGTGCCCCTCCTGTTGCTGGCAGCGGCCCTCGCGGCCTTCGTTGTCATCGGCGATGTGGCGGGCCTGGTGCTGGCGGGTGTCCTGGTCGGGGCGGCCCTCCTTATCGCCTTGATGGTCTGGCGGCTGCACTCGCGGGCGTCGCAGGTGCAGCTGCAGAACGAGATGGTGGAGACGGAGATCGCGCGACGGTTGCGCGGTCGATCCGATCTGGAAGAGCGTCTCCGCACAGCGGAATGGGAACGCGACCAGCAGCTGGCTACCCTGGGGCTGGCCGATCTCGCCGCCGCGGAACGTCTGCTCTCAGCGGAGACGGCGCACGCGTCGGCCATCGAGCAGCTGCGCGCGGAGTACCGGGGCCTTTTGGGCGAGGCTGCTCGGGAGGAAGACGACGTCGTTCAGCTGCGCGACCGCATGGCGGCCGTGGCCGACGAAGCGCGACACGTCCTGGCGGGCATGGGCCCGTTGGGCACCGACCCCGACGGACACCGGCACCGCGCTGATACGCACGTTCGAGCCGCCCGTGGCGAGCGAGAGCGAGCCGGCAACACCGAGGCCGCCGCCCAGGCGCGACTGGAGGCCAACACGGTCGACGCAGAGGAGGTTGCGACACTCGCCGAGCACCTCGATGAGGCACGCGATCTGCTCGCCACGCGCGAGCGACGCCTGCGCGTCTACGAGCTGGGCCTGAGCGCGCTCGACTCGGCCGAGCAGGCCACCATGAAGAAGGCGGCGCGCTTCCTGGAGGGCCGCATGGGCCGGGATATCGCGGCCATCACCGACGGCCGCTACTCGCGCGTGGAGGTCGACGAGAGCGAATTGAGCTTCCGGGTGTTCTCCACGGAGAAGGACGACTGGGTCGCCGCTGGCGACCTCTCGCAGGGCACCATCGACCAGATCTACCTGGCGGCGCGATTGGGACTGGTGCGCCAGGTGACCCAGGACCGTCGCCCACCGCTCGTCTTCGACGACCCGTTCGTGACCTTCGACGACGACCGGGCGCGCCGCGCGGTGGGTCTGCTGCGCAGCCTGGCCAGTGACCATCAGGTCATCTACCTCACCTGTTCCGATCGATACGACTCGGTGGCCGACGCGGTCATCGCGCTGCCCGCGCCCGCGGGAAACTACTCGGGCGTGGCTGATGCGCCGGTCGGCAGCGGGCAGGCGGCCCTCGTGGCGGAACGCCGCTGAGCCTCACCTCGCCGGCCCTGGCCCTCACCTCGGCGCTGAGCTGGGGACTCGGTGACTTCGCGGGTGGCATAGCCAGCCGGCGCTTGAACGTGCTGGCCACCCTGCTCATGACGCAGGTCATCGGCCTGCTGGCCACGGCCGGGCTGCTGGCGGTCTCCGTCGAGGGGCTGCCGTCCACGTCGGCCCTGGTCTGGGCTGGCGCTGCGGGACTCAGCGGCGTGGCCGGCCTGGGCTGCCTCTACCTGGCTCTCTCGCGCGGCACGATGGGCCTGGTCGCGCCGCTGGCGGCATTGGTGGGCGCCGCGCTCCCGGCGCTGGTCGGCATCGTCAACGGGGAGGCGGCCTCGCCGCTGCTCCTGGCGGGCATGGTCCTGGCGCTCTGTGCGGTCGTGGTCATCAGCCTGCCCGACAGCAGTTCCGCGGCCGAAGCCGCCCAACGCGGCACCTCCGCCCATGCCGAGCTCGCGCTGATCGTGCTGTCGGGCCTCGGGTTCGCCGGCTTCTACCTCTTCATCGACCAGTCACGGGCCAACGGCGGGGAGACCTGGTGGCCCATCCTGACCGTGCGCATGGCAGGGCTGTCCGTCGTCGTGCTCGGGCTGGTCGCGCTGACCATCCGTGCTGCCCTCACCGAGCGGGGCAGCCGCCCATCGCTGCGCGTGCCGCTCAGGCTCATGCCCCTGGTCGTGTTGTCTGGTCTGGGCGATCTGGGCGGCAACCTCTTCTTCCTGCTGGCCAATGCGGCGGGCAGCCTGGCCGTGGCCGTCGTGCTCTCGTCGCTCTATCCCGTGGTCACCGCGGTGCTGGCGCGCATCTTCCTGCGCGAGCGGCTGTCCCGGTTGCGGCTGATGGGCGTGGCGGCGGCCATCGGCGGGGTGGTGCTCATCGCGGCGGGCCAGACCTGATCGACGTTGCCGTGCAGGCGGCGTCGCCGCCGGATACGACCATCCGCCGCTTTCCAACGAAGAGATGGACATGAGCGACATCCGAACTCCGCGGCGGTGGCCTACCGCCATCGTCTGGTTCCGCCGCGATCTGCGCGTCCACGACCATCCCGCACTGCTCGATGCGGTCGAACATGCCGACCACGTCTACCCGCTCTTCGTCTTCGACGAGCCACTCCTGTCGGGTCGCTGGCCGGCGCCCAACCGCATCTCCTTCATGCGGGACTCGGCCATGGAGTTGGACGGCGCCCTGCGCGCGATGGGCAGCCGGCTTCACGTCCGGCTGGGTCGTCCGGCCGAGGCGGTGGCCGCCTTCGCCCGGGAAGTCGGTGCCGACGCCGTCCTCGTCTCGCGTGACTACGGCCCGTATGCACGCTCGCGTGACGGCGAAGTGGCGGCGGCGCTGGCGGAGGACGGACGGACGTTCCATGCCCGACGTGGACTGCTCGTGCATGAGCCGGAGGACGTGCTGACCCAGGGCGGCGAGCGCTTCTCCGTCTACTCGCCCTTCCGCCGCGCCTTCGAGCGGCTCGAACGCCGCGAGCCCTTGTCTGCTCCGCCGCGCATCCCGACCCCACAGGACGCGGCGGTGGGGGAGTGGCCTTCGCTGGCGCGTCTCACAACGGGCACGCCGGCCGCTGGGCTCATCGCGCCCGGCGAGACAGCGGCGCGCGAGCGCCTAGCGGCATGGGCGGAGGGTGGCCTGCGCGAGTACCACGCGCGCCGCAACGACCTGGCCACGGACGGGACATCCCGACTCAGTCAGGATCTGCACTGGGGACTGCTCAGCGGCGCCGAGGTCTATGCGCGCTGCGGCGGGCCGGGGCGGGGTCCCGAGACGTTCCGCAACGAGCTCACCTGGCGCGAGTTCTACACGCACCTGCTGTGGCACGAGCCGAGCGTCACACGGGAGCCGTTGAGCCCGCCCTACGAGACGGCGCCCTGGCAGGACGACCCTGACGGGCTCAGCGCCTGGAAGGACGGCCGCACGGGATACCCCATCGTGGATGCCTGCATGCGCCAGGTGCAGGAACTGGGCTGGATGCACAATCGCGGCCGTCTCATCGTGGCCTCCTTCCTGACCAAGGATCTGCTCATCGATTACCGCGAAGGTGAGCGCCATTTCATGTGGCATCTGACCGACGGCGATCTGGCCAACAACAACGGAGGGTGGCAGTGGACGGCGTCGGTGGGCACGGACCGCCAGCCCATCTTCCGCATCTTCAACCCGACCCTCCAGGCCACCCGCTTCGACCCGGCTGGTGAGTTCGTGCGGCGCTGGGTGCCGGAGCTGGCGGGCGTCCCCACGGAGTCGATCCACGAGCCGTGGCGCATGCCGCCCGAGGTGCAGGAGCGGGTCGGATGCGTCATCGGGCGCGACTATCCAGCGCCCATCGTGGACCACGCCCAGGCACGAGCCCGCGCCTTGGACGCCTTTCGCAGCTAGATCGGTGCGTGGTCGGACACGCCTCCCGCGTCATGTTGGGCGTGCGCCGCCGCCATCAGGTGTTCCAGCAGGATGGCGTTGGTCAGCGGCCCGACGCCGCCCGGCACGGGAGTGATGGCCTGGACCACCGGGAGCGCCGACTCGAGGTCGACGTCGCCCACCAGCCGGCCGCTTACCACGTTGATGCCCACGTCGACCACGAGCGCGCCGGGCTTCAGCATCGCGCCGGTGACCAACCCCGGCGATCCCGCCGCCACGACGACCAGATCCGCGCGCGCCACGTGCCCCGGCAGGTCGCGTGTCTGTCGATGACACATCGTCACCGTGCAATGCTCGCGCTGGAGCAACAGGCTGGCCGGCCGTCCGACGACGTTGCTGCGACCGATGACCGTCGCATCCAGCCCCGCCAGGTCGTAGCCGGACCGCTTCAGGATCTCCACCGTGGCCTGGGCCGTGGCCGGCAGGAAGCCCTGGTAGCCCAGCGTGAGCAGCCCGGCGTTAGCCGGGTGGAGGCCATCGATGTCCTTGCGCGGATCGATGGCCTCGATCACTGCCTGCAGCGGGATGTGCCTCGGCAGCGGCATCTGGACGATGATCCCCGACACGAGCGGATCACGGTTCAGCTCGTCGATCCGACGTCGGATGAGATCGGTCGTGACCTGCTCTCCGATCTCGACCACCCGGCCGTGCAGGCCGGTCCGTTCACAGGCGCGCACGATCTGGTCGAGGTACACGGCGGACGGTGCGTCTGCCCCGATGAGGACCACGGCCAGCGTCGGCCGAAAGCCGTGACGTCCCTCGAACGCGCTCACCTCGCCGCTGAGGCGGGCCCGGATCTCGGCCGCGATGGGCGCACCCTCGAGGAGGCGCGGGCTATCGTGACGGCCGGACGCAGCATCGGCGCTCGGGAGGGCACCCACATCCGCGCTCACACCGGCACCGCCGGATCGAGCAGGATCGCCGCCCCGTGTGCACCGGACCACGCCCGCGCGGTGGACGGCGCCACCGAGCCCATCTCGCGCAGTCGGCCGGAGATGCGGGTGGCTGCGGCAAGGACCTCCTGGGCGATCTCCGTCTCGGTACCGGCCTTCGGGAAACGGTAGGCGGGACCATGGACGTGTACCGCGGCACCGACGTTGCCGGCCGCGTCGGCGATGGGTGCGGCAACGGAGTTGATGCCCTCGGCGAACTCGTCGCGACCCCACGCATAGCCATCGAGCTGGACCCGGCGGAGCCGCTCTCGCAACGCGCCCGGCTCCACAAGGGTGCGCGGCGTGAACCGCTCCAGCGGTTCCGTGAGGAAGCGTTCCACGACCGACGGCGCCATGTGGGCGAGGAAGACCTGCCCTGAGGACACGGCGTGGATGGGCAGACGGCTGCCCGTCCAGTCGCGCACGAGCACTTGGTGAGCCGTGTCGACCTGGTCGACGTAGTGGACCACCAGGGAGTCGACCACGGAGAGGCCGGCGGCTTCACCCACCGACGAGGCCAGCTCTACGAGCACGGGCCGGGCGAGTGCCACCAGGCTGCGGGTGGGCACGACCCCAGCCGCCAGTGAGACGATCCGGGCACCGAGTCGGTAGCGCGTATCGCCCGGAACCTGTTCCACCACGCCCTCATGCGCGAGCGTCGCCAGCAGGCGGGCGGCCGTGCTCTTGGGCAGATCGACCCGCTCGGCCACGTCGGTCACGCCGATGGGCCCGTCGGCGAGCGCCGACAACACGGCGAAGGCCCGTTCGATCGACTGGACTCTCGACACGCGTCCACGCCTCCGCTACATTCACACTCTGCGTTCCATGATATGGCATCGTGCCGCATGGTGGAACACCCGAACGGGAGAGCTCGCGCGTGACGGATCAGATCGAGGAGGTCGACCTCGCGTCCTTGCCGGACGACGACCTCGTGGAGCAGATGCACAACGATCTGTACGACGGGATGAAGGATGAGGTCGTGGCCGGCACGCTGATCCTCCTGGAGCGCGGGTTCGCCGCCACCAAGGTCCTGGACGAGGCGCTCGTGGCGGGTATGAAGATCGTGGGCATCGACTTCCGCGACGGGATCCTGTTCGTGCCCGAGGTGCTGCTCGCGGCGAACGCCATGAAGGGCGGCATGGCCATCTTGCGTCCGCTCCTGGCCGAGACCGGCGCCGAGCCCGTCGGGAAGGTGGTCATCGGCACGGTCAAGGGCGACATCCACGACATCGGCAAGAACCTGGTGGGGATGATGTTCGAAGGGGCCGGCTTCGAAGTCGTGGACATCGGCATCAACTCGGACGCGGAGAAGTTCATCGCCGCGCTCCTGGAGCACAAGCCGGACATCCTGGGCATGTCGGCGTTGCTGACCACCACGATGCCGTACATGAAGGTCGTCATCCAGGCACTCGTGGATCGCGGGATGCGGGATGACTACATCATCCTGGTCGGCGGCGCGCCGCTCAACGA
>JBBJNS010000062.1:0-12456 GCA_037720745.1 Candidatus Limnocylindrales bacterium | reverse complement strand
GGTGCGGCCGCAGAGCAAGCTGCCGAAGCGATCAGAGCGCACATGAGCGCGATCAGCGCACGGCCGACACCCGAACGCGCGGTCGGGGAAGGGTTCGAACGGCGACGGGGATCCATGGGTGCGTTCCCTTTCTCACGAAGGTACGTGCACGACCGTGGGCCCGGCGACCGGACTTCCAGCGCTTTCGCTGATCACCGTAGCGGGACTGTGCCGGATTCTCACCGGCTTCGCGGACCCCACGATCCTGTCTTCTGTTGGCGCCGAGTGTACACGGCGGGATAAGCCGCAGTAGAGAGGTGCATGCCATCCTGCCGTGCATCCGCCCCCTCCGCCGAGGTCGTCTCGCCGGAGGAGGTCTTGGATCATGTCCAGGAGTGTGCATGGCTGGCGGTGGGCTCTCGTGGCGGCCGCGATGATCACCTCGACGGCTCTTTCCTCGGCTCCAGCCGCGGCGAGACCGCCCACGTCGACGAGTGCCTCGCCGCCGGTTTGTGGCGAAGGCTCCGCTGCCTCACCAGGCGGGAGATCTCCAAGTCCGACGCTCAGGATGTTGCTGGACGAGCGCGGCTGGCTGGCTGGCCACCGACTCACGATGCCCGACGGGACGTCCTTCCCTCTGGGGCGGGTGGCCTTTTTGGACGGGCCGTTCAACGGCTCGTGGATCTTGGGGGAGACACGCCGCGGCGTCTCCACCGTTCGCGTGCTGGATGCCGCGAGAGGTTGTGTCACGCACTCCTTCACGCAGGCGGGGCTGATCTTCAGTGCCTCGATGGACGCGGCGCGTGGCGTGCTGGTCCATGATCTGGTAGAGCGGAAGGGTGGACGACAGCTCGGCACCTGGCGCCGCTCGTTGTCGGATCTCGAACGGGCCCGCAGGATCGTGCCCGGCGTCTCGCCCCACGATCCGCTCGCGCCGGTCTGGGTCAACACGTTCGCCTGGGCGCCCGACGGCAGCCTCGCCGCCCAGTCGTGCGGGGCCAGCCAGTGCGTGACGCACGTCATCCAGGCCCGGGGCGGCGTGCGGTCACACCGCTCGCCCGATCAGGGTGTGCTGAGAGGTCTGACGGCTGGTGGACTGGTCGTGGAGGAAGGTTCGTGTCACGCCATCCACTGTCCCACCGTCGTGGTGCCTCCGGACCCCAAGGAACCGCCACGGTACGACGCGCCCCTCGTCGACCCGCGCCCGGTGCCGGAGTCGCAATCGGACACCTGGACCAAGGACACCGTGCTGAAGTACCGCTGGGGTTCGAATGCTCCTCCCAGCTGGATGCGCCCCGGTATCCATGATGCCGCCGCTGACGTGGCGGAGTCGCGCGCATCGAAGGCGGCACGCTTCGTCTATGACGCGGGTGGCGCGGGATATGTGCATCTTGCGGAGTCGATGAGCGGCAACTGTGAGCGCGCGATCGCCTGTGCCACGCGAGATATACCGGAGTACTGGCGCATCGCCCTGAGGCCGCAGGGTGTCCGCGCCGGATCGGTCACGACGCGTTGGTGTCAGGCGTACGAGTCACCGCCCGATGGATGCTTCGATCTGGAGCGAACCATGCTTCACGAGTTCGGTCATGTCGAAGGGTTGGCCCACCCCGACGCCCACGGATTTCGTCTCCGGGCGCTAGAGACCGTGATGCATCCCATCATCCCTGGCAAAGGCCAGACCGGATGGCAGCTGCGTCGGTTCGCGAGCTGTGACGTGGCGCGGCTTCAGCGACGCTACGACGTGACGAGCACCAGCGCGCCGTACGCACTGTGCGACCGTGTGGAGACGCGCATGTCCGTGGCGGCGAGCAAGCCCTCGGTCGCATTCCGAGAGCGCGTGACCATCACGGCCACGCTGCGCGTTCGGGATCGCGACAGCTACGGACAGCTGGGCGGCAACTTCGTGAGTGGGCGTGACGTCACCATCCAGCGCCGTCCTCCGGGCGGCAGCTGGGCATCGTTCCATGCGGCCCGCAGCGATTCCGCCGGCGAGTACGAGCTCACCTTCCAGCCATGGACCACCTACGAGTATCGAGCAGTCTTCGATCGCCCCTCATCCGAGGGCCTCACGGGAGACACCTCGGACATCGTGACGGTCAGGGTCGCGCCATGCACGAGTCAATGTCCGGTGGGGTCACCCCAGCGGAAGGTCAGCAGGAGTCACTGATGCGCATCCTCGTCATAAGCATCGCCTTGGCGTCACTTCTCGTCTCAGCCTGCAACGGTGTCGCGGTGACCGCCCCGGGCTCGTCGCCGCCTCCGCTGCTCGACGCGACCCCAACGCCGTCGCCCACCTCGGCTGCAGACCCCACACGGCCGGCCAAGCCCGCCACGCCGGCCAGGCCGGCCGCCAGTGCCACGCCGGCCACGCCGGCCGCCAGTGCCACGCCGGCCGCGACCGCAGCGCCGACTCCTGGCGCGTCACCGACCCCTCGTGAAGAGAGCCCGCCGATCTCGACGGAGGTCGCTGCGGTCCACCTCAGCGGTCCGTTCGGGTCGCTGGAGGGACGCCCTGGCCCAGCACGATCGGGGTCAGAGCCGAGTGGTCTCCGGGCGCTCGACCAGTACGCTCAGGGCGCGAGGCTGGGTATCGGACTGAAGGACGATCTCCAGTTCTTGCGCTGGACGGTCACCGTCAGCCCCATCGACTCCCGGAGCGACGACCGGTCGGCCGTCCTCTCGGAGGGACCGATGCCCGGGGATCGTACCGACTACATCGGTGTCACCGGGCCGGACACTGGCGAGTGGCTGCTTCGATTGGACGCAGAGATCTCGGACTCAGCCCCGGCTGCTTATCACTGGCGGCTTGCCGTGCCTCGACGGGAAGTGCCTGAGGACGGCGTCCTGGAAGTCCCCGCTCCCGACCTGATCATCGCGGCCGGCCAGCGAAGCGTCGTGGCCGAGTTCGGAAGTGGTTGCTACGTCTTCACGTGCGGAGACAGCGGCGGGCTGACCCCGGCGCACGACCTCCCGCGCATCAGGGCCGAGAGGCGCTCCCTGGTCATGACGCTCTCGGACGAGTCGGCCTTCGTGGGCTGGCGGATGACTGGCTGGCCGGTCGGCGGCGATCCCGGTGACGAGCGCTCGCTCAGCCGGGCAAGAGTGCCGGAAGGCACGGAACGACAGACCGTGAACCTTCCGCCGGGCGACTGGTACGCGAGGATCCAGCTCACCTTCGATCTGGAACGAGGCGCCCTTTCCTACTACGCGCGCATCACGGTGGACTGAAAGAGACACGCCAAACGGGCTGGCCTGCGCGGCCGGCCCGTCGATCCCTTCAGTGGACCCCTCGGTCAGGCGGGGAACGGCTCAGCGAGCGGCGCGCCCTCGGGCGCGGCCGGGAAGACGGATGTCTGCGCACCTTCGGGCAGCATCCCGCCCAGCACCTTCTGAAGGGCAAGGATGTGAGCACAGGTCTGCCAGCTCTGAAAGTAGTGGCAGTTGCACTGCCAGGTCTCGGCATCGAGGGACACACTGTGCGTGTCGTTGTCGCCGCGAAATGTCACCGATACGCGGTCCATGGAGATCCGGTCGGTCTCGCGGGCGTAGCGATTCGCCTTCTCGATCTTGCCGATGACACTGGAATGCATCAGATCGGACCCTCCTGCCAGGGCCCGCCGGCGGCCGTCGACGAGCCAGTCTTGGCGTCGAGCGACGACTTCGGCGTCGTCGCGACCGACGCTGAACGATGGAACTAGCCTACATCAGCCCCGCAGGGCCGACCATCCCCAAAGTCATCCGCGGCAAGACGCGCGTGGCGCGCGCCGCTTGTCGGCGTGGGTCACTCGTCATCCTCGTCGGCCAGTGACATCCGCCCCTTGACGTAGGCGATGGCCTCCACGGGCGACGGATCCAGTCCGTACAGGAACGCCAGGTACGTGCTGACGTAGTCACCCAGCACGATGCCCGAGACGGCTTGCTGGAAGTGCCCCTCCCCCGCTACGGGCAGGACCTCATGCCCGATCTGACCGGCACCCAGGAGCTCCGCCGAGAGCGAGGCTCGTAGCCGGCTCCGCGGGTGCTCGGAGGGACTCGCCAGGAACACGACATACAGATGATCGCGGATCGACTCGGGCTGCGCGTAACCGACCACCGTGTTGTGGGTGGCCTCGGGCAGCTCCTCGGTCACGGCCATCGTCTTGCCGTTCTCGTTGAGCTGCGTCTTCCAGCGTCGCGCGACGGCCACCAGCGGGCCGCTAGCCTCGATGACGGGCAAGCGGTCGACCAGGGTCCAGGCCAGCTGCTTGGCGGGATTCCGCTCGCTGGGCGTGGCCGGGCCGCAGGCCTGGACAGCGGCCGCGGCGGCAGCCACCGCGGCGCGGACCTCCTCGTCGCTGAGTCCCAGCAGCCCGGTTCGCTCCAACAGGCCGGCAAGAAGGGTCAATGCGTAGCCCACCGCAGCGCGCGGCTGGCCCTCGCCGGGGAACTCCAGGAGCGGCAGACCGGCCTTGCGGGCCACGTCCCTGAGAGGCCCGCCGGTGCTGATGACAGCGACGGGGCAGCGGCGCTCCAACGCCGTGCTCAGGGCACTTATCGTCTCCTCCGTGGCGCCGCTGTAGCTGCTGGCCACGACCAACGTCTCGCGGTCGACCCAGGCGGGTAGCTCGTAGTCACGCACGACGATGAGCGGCGCCTTGAGGCGATCGGCGAAAACGCCCCGCACCAGGTCTCCGCCGATGGCCGAGCCGCCCATCCCCAGCAGTGCCACGGACCGGAGACCCTGGTGGCTTGCCGGTAGCCGAAGGGCGCGCGTCAGCTGCCAGGCGTTGGTCATCTGCTCGGGGATACCGCCGATGGCCTCCAGCATCCCGGCCTGGTCGAAGCGGCGCATCGCGCCGAGGTCATCGAGCAGTCCGCCCACGCCCGCCGCCATCTAAGAGTCTCCTCGCACCAGACGCTCACCTTCGGCGAGCATCGTGTCACGGCGTTCCGCGCTGGTGGCCTCCACGTAGATCCGCACCAGCGGCTCCGTGCCGCTGAAGCGGACCAGCAGCCAGGAACCGTCCTCCGTCCACCACTTGAAGCCATCGTTCGTGTCGAGCGCCAGCGAGCGGACCACGTCCTGTCCCGCGATGGCCGAGGGTGCCTGTTCGCGCAGGTCGACCATCAGGCGCTCCTTGCGCTGTGGATACGTGGCCCGATCGGCGTGCACATCGATGCGCAGGTAGAACGAGGGACCGGCCACCGAGTGCAGATGCTCCACGATGCGCGACACAGGCCAGCGGCCGGCCTCGCGCTCGCGTACGAAGAGATCGAGCAGCAACAGATCGGCGTAGATCCCATCGCGCTCTGGGAGGTGCATGCCGAAGCCGTACCCACCGGACTCCTCGCCGCCCATCATGGCGCCCGTCTCGATCATCTTCGGCCCAACGTATTTGAAGCCGACCGGCGTCTCGTGGACATCGACCCCGTAGCGCTCGCCCAAGCGCCCCACCATGGACGTTTCGTTGACGGTGGAGACGACCGGGTCGCGCAGGCCGCGATGCTCGAGCAGGTAGTACATCAGCAGGCCCATGACCTGGAGCTGGTGGATGAAGGTGCCCTGCTCATCGGCCGCGCCGGCGCGGTCCGCGTCGCCATCCAGCAACAGCCCCAGGTCGAAGCCGCCGCCCGCCAGCAGGCCCAGGGCCTCGTCGATGTGCGGCCGGATGGGCTCGGGGTTGATGCCGCCGAACCAGGGATTGCGCTCGCGGTGGATCTCCTCGACGGCGATGCGTCCGCCTGCCAGCAGCCTCGGGATCCAGCCCGCGCCAGAGCCATACATCGGCTCCACCACGATGCGCATGTCGGCCTGGCGCAGCCGGTCCAGGTCCAGGCTGCGGCGCACGAAACTCTCGTAGCCGGGATAGGGATCGAAGCGCTCGACGAGGCCGGCCGTCTCCGCTTCGGCGAAGGGCCGGGTGGGCGGCCGGTCAGCGGCTCGGTCTCGGATGGTGCCTTCGAGCGCGGCTAGTATCTCCGGACCGGCCGCCGCCCCGGAGGGCGACTTCACCTTGAAGCCGTTGTCCGTCCAGGGATTGTGCGAGGCGGTGATCATCACGGCGCACGCGGCGCCCCGCTCCACGACCTCGTAAGAGGTCATCTGCGTGGGGATGGGGGTCTCGGAGAAGGCCACCCTGATGTCGAAGGCCAGCAACACCTCCGCCGCGGCCTGCGCGAAATACTCGGAGGCGAAGCGACGGTCGTAGCCCACCACGACACCTCGCTCCCGAGTGCCCTGATCGAGGACGTACTGCGCCACTCCCTCCGCGCAACGGCGGACGTTGTCGTACGTGAACTCCTCGGCGATCCGGGCACGCCAGCCGTCCGTACCGAAGACGATAGGTGGCAGCGGGATGGCCGGGCTCATGGTCTCGGTCACGCAGGCAAGCTCCTTGGGCGGTGAAGGAGATGGTAACGCGCGGGTCGTGCCGCTGGACGCCGCCCTTCGTCTGCTAGGCTCGCCGCGCGTTGAGAAGGACTTGGACGGAGTCGCGTTGAGCTTGCCCAGGCGCCTCGTGCGCAGCATCATCCCTTTTGGCATGCGGTCCACGCTGTTACGCCTGCCGACGGCGCTCCGGCTGCGCGGCAACACCTACCGATGTCCCTGCTGCGGCTGGGGCTTCAAGCGGCTCCTGCCCTTCAACGTCCGTCCCAACGCCAAGTGCCCTCGCTGCTGGTCGCAGGAGCGGCATCGCCTCCTGACGCTATACCTTCAGCAGCGCACGACCGTCCTGAGCCAGCCCACGGACGTCCTGCACGTCGCCCCGGAGGATGGCGTCCGGCGTGTGCTGGCGCGATCGGATGGTGTTCGCGTCGTGGCCGTCGACCTGGACAGTCCACTGACCGACCTGAGGATGGATCTGCGCCACCTCTCGTTCTCGGACGGCAGCTTCGATGTCGCCATCTGTAGCCACGTCCTGGAACACATCCAGGAGGATCGTCAGGCGATGGCGGAGCTGTATCGCGTGCTGCGTCCGGGTGGCTTGGCGCTGGTGCTCGTGCCCTATCTGGAGGATGAGGTCACCACGCGGGAGGATGCGACGGTCGTCGACCCCGCCGAGCGCGAGCGGCTCTTCGGGCAATCCGACCACGTGCGCTTCTACGGGCGTGATCTGATCGACCGGCTGGAGAGCGTGGGCTTCGAGGTCCAGCTCGAGCGTTTCGCTGAGACGCTGCCGGCGGAGGCCGTGACACGCTACGCCCTGAATCACGACCCGATCTTCCGCTGCACCAAGCCCCTTTCGCCTGGCGTGGCTGCGTAGCCCGGCGTGTCGTCGCTGCCGACCGCACCGGTCTTCATCATCGGCTCGGGCCGCTCAGGCACCACGCTCCTGCGCCTGATGATCGACTCTCACCCGCGCATCAGCTGTGGCGAGGAGACCCACTTCCTGCGCGACCTGAGCTCCATCACTGGCGGGTACTGGCATCTGCTGGACGGATACGGTTTCAGCCGGGAGTACTGGATCGAGCGCATCCGCGATCTCTACGCTGGGTTCCAGACCGACTATCTACAGCGCCGCGGCAAGGGGCGCTGGGCGGAGAAGGATCCCACCTACACGTTGATGCTGCCCTTCATCGACGAGCTCTTCCCTGATGCGCAATACGTGCACCTGGTGCGCGACGCCTACGACGTGGTTGCCTCCTTTCGCGATCGATGGGGGTATCGCTCGGCGCTCCGCGTGGCGCGCGGCGACTGGGCGCGTTACGTCCGTGCCGGCCGCGACTTCGGGCAGCGGTTGCCGGCCGACCGCTACCACGAGCTGCGCTACGAGGCCCTGGTGGAGGACCCGGAGCCCGCACTACGCTCCCTGTTCCAGTTCCTGGGCGAGGCGTGGGACCCTGCCGTGTTGCGCTTCCAGGACGCTCCGCACGACGCCACCGAGCGCTACACGCGCTTCACGGCCGAGCGTCGGCGCGAGGGCGGCGGGGACGGTGCGGTCTATACCTCGCGGGTGGGCGCGGGGCGGCGCGAGCTGGATCCGGTCCTGCGGGCCGTGGTGCGCAAGGGTGCCGGGCAGCTGCTGCGCGAGCTGGGCTATCGCCCGTGAGGGTGGGCTACCTCCACCTGGGGAAGGCGGGTGGAGGAGTCCCGCGGTACGGTCTGATGATCGCCCAAGCGGCACACGCCCTAGAGGGCCTCACGGTCCTGGAGGTGGACGGCGGAGAGCGCGAGACCGACCGCCACCGACTGGCTGCAGCTGGGCGGGCGCTCATGGCCGCCGACGTGGTGCATCTCCAGTGGAAACCGGCCGACTGGGGCGGTGGCCTGCGAGCCCTTGGGCGGCTGAGGGCGTTCGTCTCCGCATGCGAGCGACCGCTGGTGGTGACGGTCCACGACGTGTGGGCGCGCGACTCCCTGCGGCGGCGTTGGCTCGACACCGATGTCTGGGCGCTGCGCTGGCTGGGGAGGGCCGTCGGCAGACGCGGCGGGCGCATCGTCGTCCACGCAGAGGAGGAGCGGCGACGACTGGAGGGCGTGGTAGCCGCCGAGCTGATGGCGGTGGTGCCGCACTTCGTCGAGGAGCGCGAGGGGGCGAGCGACGGAGCGGACGCCATGGTCGCCGCCGAGGCAGCTCGCGCGGCACTCGGGCTCACCGGCAAGCGTGTCATCACCATCCTCGGTTTCATGGTCCGACGCAAGGGCTACCGGCTCACCATCGAGGCTCTCCGGTCCCTGCCGGCGGACGTGGTGGCGCTCTTCGCCGGGGGACCCATCGCCGGCCGCGAGGCGCGCGCCGACGAGCTGCGCGCCTACGCCGAGCAGCTGGGCGTCGGCGAGCGGGTGGTCATCACCGGGTACGTTGCCGCGCAGCGGCTGGAGCAGGCGCTGGCCGCCACGCACGTGGCCATCTGCCCCTTCCGCGACATGTCCGCGTCGGGATCGCTCTCGACCTGGATCAGCACCGGGCGGCCCATCGTCACCTCCGACCTGCCGCAGTTCCGCGAGTACGACCAGCTTGAGCCGGGCGCGCTGCGCATCTTCCAGCCGCTCACCGCGGAAGCCTTGGCGGCCGCCGTGCGGACCGTGCTGGACGAGGGCCCGCCGATCCTGGACGCGCGCGTCTGGGCATTGGCTGAGCGTCTCGCCACGCCGCAAGTGGTGGAGCGGTACATCGAGGTGTATCGGCGCTGCGTGACGACTCACGACTAGGGGCCGTCGGGCAGAGTTCCAGTCAGAAGCCCGTGGGGTGGGCACTATCGGAGGACTTCGGCGATCTCTCGCCGACTCGGGGTCGCGAGCGGGGCTCGACATTCCCGGCTGAGCGTGGACGAGGCGACTCCGGCACGTCCGCCGGCATCGAGCGATGCGATCGTCCCGAGTAACGCCCGCCTCCCGGGAATTTGAAGGTAACCGGGGGCCGATGGCGAGATAGTGCCCGTGCCACGGGAATATGAGGGGAAGTTACGCGCCGAGGGGAGGCCAGGCGCCGAGGGGAGCCACGCGCCGCGTGCCGCGTGCCGCGTTAGCCGCACAGCTCAGAGTCGGTCGCGGCGTCCCTCGGCAGCGAGCCGGTCCACGATCTTCTTGACGTCCTGTGCTCGGTCGGCGGCGCAGACGAGCAGCGCGTCGGGGGTATCGATGACCACCAGGCCCTGCAACCCGACGGTAGCCACCAGGCGCCCACCGGCGGCATGGACCAGGAGGTCCGTGGAGTCGATGTCGATCGTCGTTGAGTCGTCGGTGGACTGCCCGACCACCGCCGATCCGCCCTGTGCCGCGGCGTCCGCCATGAGCGCCTCGAGCAGCGCCGCCCACGAGCCGAGGTCGCTCCAGCCGACATCGATGGGCACCACGGCCACACGTCCTTCCAGCGAGGACGGCTCCAAGAGCGCGTAGTCGATGGAGGTGGCTCGGACGCTCGCGTATGCCGTTGCCAGGTCGCCGCTCTCCAAGCCGCCACGCACCGCGTCCAGGATGTCGGGCGCATGGCGTTCCAGGCCATCCAGCAGCGCGTCACGACGCCACACGAAGATGCCCGCGTTCCACTGTGCGTGGCCGCCCTCGATGAGCTCTCGGGCGCGCTCCTCCGACGGCTTCTCCAAGAAGCGCTCGACAGAGAACGCGCGCATGCCACTGACCACGCGCGGCTCCCCGCGCGCAAGGACATAGCCGTATCCGGTTTCCGGAGTGTCGGGCTTGATGCCCAGCGTCACCAGCGATCCGTCGGCGGCTACCTCGGCCGCGGCCGCCAGCGCCGCCCGAAAGCCCGCCGCGTCCGTGATGCGGTGATCGGCCGGCAAGACGACCATCACGTCATCACCCGGCCGCTCGATGGCCAGCGCCGCCAGTGTCACGGCGGCGGCCGTATTGCGGCCGATCGGTTCGGTGACCAAGTTGGCGTCTGGAACATCTCCCAACTGCTCCTGGACCAGGCTGGCGTAGCGGCCGTCCGCCACAAGATGCACGTCGGTCGGTTCGATGAGCGGCTGGAGCCTGGTCACGGTGGCCTGCAGCAGCGTCTCGTCACCGGTCAGCGGCAGGAACGGCTTGGGTCGAGCGACACGGCTCAGCGGCCAGAGGCGAGTCCCTCCCCCGCCGGCCAGGATGACTGCATACATGGGGGCCGATTCTACGGTCTCGGCCCGCGTCGGGTCGGTCCGATACCATCGCCCGGCATGACCGCCACCGCCGACCCGGACGCCAAACCGAAGCAGCGCGGCGCGTGGCCGTCAGGGGTCGCCGGCCTGGATCCGCGACCGACCCCCATCCGGCTCACGAATCTGTGGCGTTGGGCACAGCTGACGTGGCGCGCGGAGCGGCGCTATTACCGGCAGCTGGACCGCCCCGTGCGAGTGACGTCCGGACGCTTGGCCCGTTCGATCCTCCCGGACCTGGACCGGCCGCTCTTCCTCATCGGCGCGGCGCGTTCGGGGACCACCTTCCTTGGTGCCTGCGTGGGACGCATCCCTGAGGTCAGCTACCACCACGAGCCCCCAGCCACCAAGGCTGCCGGCCGGTATGTGTACGACGGCCTGTGGGGATTCCGCCGCAGTCGCTGGTTCTATCGCACGGTCTATGCCTGGCTCATGCGTGCCGAGCTGGACGGCGGCCTGCGCTTCTGCGACAAGACACCTACCAACTCACTCTTGGTACCGTTCCTGGACCGCGCCTTTCCCGAGTCGCAGTTCATCCACATCGTGCGTGATGGGCGAGACGTGGCGGTCTCGCACCTCCAGAAGCCGTGGCTGCTGGCCTCGTCAAAGGGGTCGACGCTGCGTGAGCCGGGCGGCTATCTGCATGGTCCCTACGCGCCTTGGTGGGTGGAGCACGGACGAGAGGCGGAGTTCGAGACCACGAGCGATATCCATCGCATGATCTGGGCTTGGCGGCGCTACGTGGAAGCGGCCCTGCATGACGGGCCGCCGCTGGGCCCGCAGCGGTACCTCGAGATCCGCTATGAGGACCTCATGGCCGAACCGCCCCGGCACGGGGAGCTGATGCTCGACTTCATGGGCATCGATAGGCCGGCGTCGCGGAGGACGTTCTTCGAGGCTCTCTCGCGAGCCGATCCGAGATCCGTCGGCGCTTGGCGCAGGGAGCTCGACCACGCCGACCTGGCCGTGGTCGAGGCAGAGTCGGGAGATCTCCTGCGAAGGCTGGGCTACTCGAAGTAGCCCGGTGTCCCCGACTCGATCGCGGCAGCCGATGCCGGCGTAAGGATCGGTCGTGGTCGTGCGTATTGATGGGTGATGGACCACATGAACGACAGCGATCGCCATCGCGCGGTGGCCGCTGCATACGCCGCCCATTCGGACGATGTCTACCGACTGGCGTACGCCATCCTGCGCGATCCAGATGACGCTTTGGACGCCACCCAGGACGTATTCGTGCGGGCCTTCGAGCGGTGGCATCGATACGACCCGCAGCGGCCGCTGCGGCCGTGGCTCCACGCCATCACCAGCCGCCTGGCGCTGGACCGGCTGCGACGGCGGCGCGTCCGGCGCCTGGCCATCCCGGCGCTGGCCCGAGAAGTGGCCGCGCAACCCGGCGGCGCATACGCGGGCCGCGATCCGGCGGTCACGGTGCTACGCCACGAGTCCATCGAGGCGGCGCTTGCCGGACTGCAGCCGATACCCCGGGCGGCGGTACTTCTCCGCCATCGTTACGGCTACGACTATGCCGAGATCGGCGCCTTACTGGGCCTGACCACCACGAATGTCGGTGCCGTGCTCTCCCGCGCACGCGCGGCACTGCGGGCACGACTTGCTGATGACTTCCCACCCAGCCAGCGACAGGAGGAACACGCATGAGCGGTCACACCCGCCCAGAGGATGATCGTGACCTGGACATCT
Source organism: Candidatus Limnocylindrales bacterium (assembly GCA_037720745.1). Taxonomy (GTDB): domain Bacteria; phylum Chloroflexota; class Limnocylindria; order Limnocylindrales; family CSP1-4; genus Palsa-1032. The sequence goes on along the minus strand of JBBJNS010000062.1, from coordinate 201 downwards.
GGGTCCAGGTAGTCACCGAGACCTGGCGCATGCCGCGCCTCCGCTCCGATCAGATGTCCTGGCGGGCCCGCGTCGATCGATCGGGGTCGACAGCACGCTTCGCCGGCGTGTCTGCCGCGCGGGTAGTCGGAGCCATGGCCGCCGCGGCAGTCGTGGCACTCGCCAGCGTCCTGCTTGTCTCGTCCCTCCCGAGCGCGCCAG
>JBBJNS010000193.1:0-3331 GCA_037720745.1 Candidatus Limnocylindrales bacterium | reverse complement strand
GCACACGGCGCCCAAGACCAAGGAGGTCCTGAAGCGCGCCATGGGCGGGGTGCTGTTCATCGACGAGGCGTACTACCTGTACCGACCGGAGAACGAGCGGGACTACGGCCAGGAGGCCATCGAGATCATGCTCCAGGTCATGGAGGACCAGCGCGACGACCTGGTGGTCATCCTGGCCGGCTACAAGGACCGCATGGATCGATTCTTCCAGAGCAATCCGGGCATGAGCTCGCGTATCGCCCACCACGTCGACTTTCCCGACTACACAGCCGACGAGCTGCTGTCCATCGCGCAGCTGATGCTCGACCAGATGCAGTACCGGCTTTCCGATGGTGCTCGGCGAGCGCTCGTCGAGTACATCGCGCTCCGGCGCGAGCAGCCCAACTTCGCCAACGCCCGCTCCATGCGCAACGGGCTGGACCGTGCACGGCTGCGGCAGGCCAACCGGCTGGTCGAGTCGCGCGGCGGAGTGGGCGCCACGCTCCTCACGCGCGACCAGCTCATGACCATCGAGGACGCGGACATCCGCGCCAGCCGGGTATTCGACCAGGTCGAGACCGTCGAGAGTTCATCATGAAGGCCCGCATAGAGGCACCGCCTGAGCAGACCCTCACCGAGTTCATCATCGACGAGCAGCGCAAGGTACCCCACGCGACGGGCAACTTCACGGCCGTGGTCAATGACATCAGGATCGCCTGCAAGCGCATCGCCAACCTCGTGGGCAAGGGATCGCTTGTCGACCTGGCGGGCAAGGCTGGATCGATCAACGTCCAGGGTGAGGATCAGGCCAAGCTCGACATCGTCTCGGACGAGATCTTCTATCGGACGCATGTGCGAAGCGGAACGCTGGCGGGGATGGTCTCCGAGGAGATCGACGATGTGCGTCCCATCCCCGCCGAGTACCCTCGCGGACGCTACCTGCTGGCCTACGATCCGCTCGACGGTTCGTCCAACATCGACGTCAACGTCTCGGTCGGCTCGATCTTCTCCGTGCTGCTCGATCCGGACGAGGCGGCCGAGGTCGGCCCCGAGGCGTTCCTTCAGCCCGGCCACCGGCAGGTCTGCGCCGGCTACGCCATCTACGGGCCGACCACGATGATCGTCCTATCGCTGGGGCATGGCGTGCAGGGGTTCACGCTCGACCGCGAGATCGGCGAGTTCATGCTCACCCATCCGAGCATGCGCATCCCCGACGAGGCCAGCGAGTTCGCCATCAACAGCTCGAACTCGAGGTTCTGGGAGCCTGCCGTCACGCGTTACGTCGATGAGTGTCTGGCCGGAGCCAGCGGTCCGCGTGGCCGCGACTTCAACATGCGCTGGGTGGCCTCACTGGTGGCCGAAGCACACCGCATCCTTCTGCGCGGCGGCGCCTTCCTGTACCCGCGAGATGACCGCGCCTCGGCGCGCAGCGGCAAGCTGCGTCTGCTCTACGAGGCGAACCCCATCGGCTTCCTGATCGAGCAGGCCGGTGGCCGGGCGAGCTCGGGGGACGGCCCCATCCTGGGCGTGCAGCCCGAGAGCATCCACCAGCGGACGGGCTTCATCTTCGGGTCGCGGCCTGAGGTCGAGCGCATCGAGTCGTACCACCGTGACCACAACCAACGGCGCTACGACGCCCCGCTGTTCGCCGCGCGCGGGCTGTTCCGCAACGGCGGATAGGAGACCATCATGCCCGGGCTTCACCCCATCATCGCGGTCACCGGGTCCTCGGGCGCCGGGACGACCTCCGTATCGAGGATCTTCCAGCAGATCTTCCGTCGCGAGAAGGTCGGCGCCGCCTTCGTGGAAGGGGATGCCTTCCACCGCTACGACCGCGCCGCGATGGCGCAGCGGATGTCCGAGGAGACCGCGGCGGGCAACCACTCCTTCAGCCATTTCGGTCCCGCCGCCAACCTGTTCGAGGAGCTTGAGGCGCTGTTCCGCGACTACGCTGCCGACGGCAGTGGCCGATACCGCAAGTACCTCCACGACGATGAAGAGGCTGTCCCGTACGAGCAGCCGCCCGGCACATTCACGCCGTGGGAGGATGTTCCTCCCGAATCTGACCTCCTGTTCTACGAGGGGCTGCACGGCGCTGTGACCACCGACAAGGTGGACGTGGCACGCTATCCAGACCTTCTCATCGGCGTCGTGCCCGTCATCAATCTCGAGTGGATCCAGAAGATCCACCGCGACAAGGCCACGAGGGGCTACTCGACGGAGGCCGTGACCGACACCATCCTCCGGCGGATGCCCGACTTCGTGAACTACATCTGCCCTCAGTTCACCAAGACGCACATCAACTTCCAGCGCGTGCCCGTGGTCGACACCTCGAACCCGTTCATCGCCCGCTTCATCCCGACGCTGGACGAGAGCTTCCTGGTCATCCGCTTCCGCGACCCGCGCGGCATCGACTTCCCGTACCTGCTCTCCATGATCGGCGACTCGTTCATGTCCCGGGCCAACACGCTGGTCTGTCCCGGCGGCAAGATGGACCTCGCCATGCAGCTCATCTTCACGCCCATGATCTGGCGCCTCATCGAGCAGCGACGCCACGCGCAGGGCCGTACCTGAGAGCTACGTCCCGCTCTTCGACCATCGCCTGTTCGCTCAGCTCCGCGGCGGCGGGATCCCCTGCTGAGTGGCGGCCTCGATCAGGGCCCGCAGGGTCGGCCGGAGCCCATCCTCGAGCGAGGCGATCTTCAGGCTCCGCAGACTGAGGCTGCCCGCGACCTGCCGGCCCCCAGAGCTGGGCAGCAGTCCGGCGGGATCGGGCAGCTCACCGCCGCGATAGAAGCCGAGCGTGAGGTGGTGCTTGAAGGGCATCAGGTAGGCGAACTGCTCGGTGAACTTCTTGGGCCCGGTACCCCAGCCGACCGAACCCTGCTTCGGCCAGACGACCTCGACGGTCTGCGGCAGGACATCGAACACGAGGTCGCTCACGGCGCAGGCCAGTTGCTGGACCTCCGCCCAGGAGGTCGCGATGACCCGGCGGAAGTCGGCGTCGTTCGATCGGCCGACATCATTAACGATTCCCGCTGTGTCAGCCATCAGTCGTCCCTTTCGATGTACCGACCCCAGCCAGATGCTACCGACTTGGCTAGCCGCCGGATCTACCCGGTTCGGCGTGAAGCTCTCCAGGAAGCGGGCGCTGGCCGCGATCGAGTAAGGGCCTTGCGGGGGGAGTTCGAAGCCGGTCATGACGCGACGACCATGCCGATGACCCTAGCGGGTCCCGTGGGGCAGCAGGTCTCGTACCGGTTCGGGATCGCGTGGCGGGGCTTGATCGTCGGGATGGCGGCTGGAGACGACCGCTACTCTCTCCGCCGGGTGGCAGACCGACTGGGAGGGC
>JBBJNS010000061.1:0-12554 GCA_037720745.1 Candidatus Limnocylindrales bacterium | reverse complement strand
TGCGCACCACGATCAGAAGACCGGCCACGCGCACCTCGATGGGCAGCTCGTGGAGCAGCTGGCGCAGGCGCTCCTCGCCGGTGACCTCACGTTCGTCGATGCGCGGCGGGAGCGCGTAGGCGTGCACGCTGCCGCGCACCATCTTGACCAGGCCCAACTCGGCCACGTCGCGGGAGACGGTGGCCTGCGTGGCCCGGAAGCCTCGTTCGCGAAGAGCGGCCGCCAGCTCATGCTGCGTGCGGATGGTGCGCTGCTCCAGGAGATCGCGGATGGCGTGCTGGCGGAGCTGCTTCATCACCTCCATGGCAGGGACCCTAGCGCGTGATGAGCAGCACCGCCGCCACGGCCGCGAAGAGGAGCCGGTAGACGATGAAGATGCCGGTGCTGCGCGTGCGCAGGTAGCGCAGCAAGAAGGCGATGGCGGCCAGACCGGCCAGTGCCGAGGCGGTCATGCCCGCCGCCAGCACCAAGGGCTCGAAGGCGCTGGTCTCGCCCGCCACGATCACCCGCAGCTTCCACAGCCCCGCGCCGGCGATGATGGGGATGCCCATCAGGAATGCGAAGCGAGCCGCCGCCGCGCGGTCGAGGCCCAGCACCAGCCCGGCCGCGATGGTCACACCGGAGCGGCTGATGCCGGGAAAGAGGGCCAGCGCTTGTGCCATGCCGATGACCAGCGCATCCCGCACGCGAAGCTTGTCCAGGCCACGGTCGCGCCGGCCGTAGCGTTCGCCGAAGGCCAGCATTCCCGCGCCGACCACCAGCAGCAGCGGGATGACCAGCAGGACATCACGGAACGTCTCGTCGAAGAAGTCCTCGAAGAGCGCCCCCACCAGGGCCGCCGGGATGACCGTCAAGAGCAGCAGCCAGGCCAGCCGTCGATCGGGATCCTCGCCCAGCCGTCGATGGCGGATGGACGCCAGCCAGGCGATGCCCAGGCGGATGAGATCGCGCCAGAAGTACACCAGCAGCGCCCCCAGCGTGCCCAGGTGGAGCATCACGTCGAACTCCGCACTGGTCAGGAACGGGTCGTCCCAGCCCAGCAGCCGTGGCAGGAGGATGAGGTGCGCCGAGGAGCTGATGGGCAGGAACTCGGTCAGTCCCTGCACCACCCCCTGGATGATGGCCTGAAGGAGGAGTTCCATCCGAGCCTACGGACCCTGTGATCCTCGGCGCGCCCTAGCGGATGAAGAGCGGCGCGAGCACCAACGTGATGGTCGCCAGGAGCTTGACCAGCACATGCAGCGAGGGGCCAGCGGTGTCCTTGAAGGGATCGCCCACGGTGTCGCCCACCACGGCGGCGGCATGCGCGTCCGTCTTCTTGCCCAAGATGTTGCCCTGCTCGTCCTTCAGGTTGCCTGACTCGATGTACTTCTTGGCGTTGTCCCAGGCACCGCCGCTGTTGTTCAGCACGGTAGCCAGCATCACGCCCGAGATGGTGCCCACCATGAGCATGCCGGCCACGGCCTCGTGGCCCAGCAGCAAACCCACCGCGATGGGCGTGGCCACGGCCACCACGCCGGGCAGGATCATCTCCCGCAGCGCGGCGCGAGTGGTGATGTCCACCACGCGGGCGTAGTCCGGGCGCTGCGTGTAGTCCATGATCCCGGGCATCTCGCGGAACTGGCGGCGCACCTCCACGATGATGGCCTGCGCGGCCTTGCCCACTGCGCGGATGGCCAGCGAGCTGAAGAAGTAGACCAGCATGGCGCCGATGAGGGCCGCCACGAAGACGTCCACGTTGGCCAGGTTGACCGCCTCGAGCAGCGTGTCGGCCTCGCGCAGGCCGCGGTCGATCTGGCTCTGGAGGATGAGGTTCACCTTGTCGATATAGGCGCTGAAGAGCAGGAATGCCGCCAGACTGGCGGAGGCGATGGCGTAGCCCTTGGTCAGCGCCTTGGTGGTATTGCCCACAGCGTCGAGGCGGTCGGTGATCTCGCGGGCACTGGCGTCCGCCTTGGAGAACTCGGCGATGCCTCCGGCGTTGTCGGTGATCGGCCCGAAGGTGTCCATGGCCAGGATGTAGGCCGTCGTCATGAGCATGCCCATGGTCGCCACGGCCGTGCCGAAGATGGTGCCCACGTTGTCGCCGCGCTCGGTGAAGAGGCCTGCCTGCGAGCCCAAGAAGGCGCTGACAAGGAGCGCGATGCCGATGGTGATAGCCGTCACGAAGGTGGTCTCGAAGCCCACCGCGGTGCCGGAGATGATATTGGTCGCAGGGCCGGTCTTGGAGGCCTCGGCGATCTCCCGCACCGGTCGATAGGTGCCCGCCGTGTAGAACTGCGTGATGTAGACGAAGGCGACGCTGGTGGCCAAGCCTACGATGCCGGCCCCGAACATCCAGACCCAGGCCGGGATGCCGTTGGCGCCTACGGCGTCAGTGCCGGTCTGCATCATCACGTAGGTCGAGAACCCGAGCCCTGCCACGGACAGGATGGTCGTCACCCAGTAGCCGCGGTTGAGGATGTTCATGGGGTTCTCGTCCTCGCGGCCGCGCAGGAAGAACATGGCCACGATGGTCGCCAGCAGGCCGAAGGCGCGGACCACCAGCGGGAAGAAGATCCAGCCCTCGGGGTTGGGCCAGCCGGCGGCCTGCGCGATGACATACACCGCCACGCCCAGGATCATGGCGCCGATGTTCTCGGCGGCGGTCGACTCGAAGAGGTCCGCGCCGCGACCGGCGCAGTCGCCCACGTTGTCGCCCACCAGGTCGGCGATCACGCCGGCGTTGCGCGGATCGTCCTCCGGGATGCCGGCCTCGACCTTGCCCACCAGGTCGGAACCGACGTCGGCGGCCTTGGTGTAGATACCGCCGCCGAGCTGGGCGAAGAGGGCCACGAACGAGGCTCCGAAACCGAAGCCGACGATGAGGAACGGAGCTTCACGCACGGAGATCTCATTGCCCAGGCCGCCGTACGCCGCAAAGATGCCGTAGACGCCGAGCAGGGATAGGGCAACCACCAGGAAGCCGGAGACGGCGCCGCCGCGCATGGCCACCTGCACCGCCTCCACGAGGCTGCGCTGAGCCGCCGCGGCGGTCCGCACGTTGGCCTTGACGCTGATGAACATGCCGATGATGCCCGAAGCCATGGAGCAGACCGCGCCAACCAAAAAGGCGATCCCGGTGAGGATGCCGAGCTGCCCGCCATAGACACTCGTCTCCGAGATCTCCTCGCCTTCCACGAGGCCGATGACCAGGCCGATGACCACCGCGCCGACAAGGGCCAGGAGCGCGATGGTCGTGTACTGGCGGCGGATGAAGGCCACGGCGCCCTCGTAGATGGTCGCCGCCACGTCTTCCATAGCGGGCGTGCCGGTGTCGCGGCTGAGCACGTCACGTGCCAGATAGATCGCGAACAGGACGGCCGCGATGCCGGCGATGGGGATGATCAGGTTGATGGCGTCAGCCACGGCGTTCGGGAGCCTCCTCGGTGCGGCCCCGCAGGGCATTTGGTTCCAGGGCTGCTGGGTTCCAGCGGTTCGTCGTACCGCGCCAGGGACGTCGTGGGCAGACATGGACAAGCCCCGGCGAGACCCGGGGCCGGTCGTTCCTCTGGCGGCGGGAGTGTACCGCCCGCGCGGGCGGCTCGTCAAAGCAGCGTGGCGAGCCCCGGCGGGGCGGCAGTCGACACGCCGGCACGCGATGCGTGGCACGTCGTCACCGGCACCTGGGCGACACGCCGCCGAGGGCCGGGATGCCCACCTATACTCGGCAGCCCGTGAGGCGACCGTTCGACTTCCTGTCCCAGATCGTCCAGACGCTGGTCCTGACCATCGTCGTGTACGCGGCCATCCAGGCGTTCGTGGCGCAGCCCTATCGCGTGGTACAGGGCAGCATGCAGGACACCCTCCAGGAGGGACAGTTCATCCTCATCGACAAACTGACCCCACGCTTCGACCACTACCAACGGGGCGACATCGTGGTCTTCCGGCCGCCGGCCAGTGCCGCCGAACTGGATGACACGCCCTACATCAAGCGCGTCATCGGGGTCTCCGGCGACCGGGTGGACATCCGCGACGGGTGGGTCTGGGTCAACGGCACGCCGCTGGACGAGTCGGACTACGTCTACGACCGGGAGCCGACGCACGCGTCTGACCAGCGCTTGACGACTTGGCGGGTGCCGCCTGACTCGCTCTTCGTGCTTGGTGACCACCGTGCGAACTCTTCGGACTCCCGTACCGCGCGCATCGGCTTCATCCCGGTCGACGATGTGCTGGGTCGTGCGTTCCTGCGCTACTGGCCCATCGGCACCCTCAGCGTCCTGGACACGCCCGACTACCCACAGCTGACGCTGGGCGCCAGCGGCAGGTCCAGCGAGGCGCCCTGATCGGTGGATCCCATCCCCGCGGCTGCCGCGCTCGTGGTGGTCGCCGGCGCCGGGCTGGCCGCTGTGGCGCGGACACGGATGGCGCTCCTGGCCGGCGTCCTGTCCGCGTTGGCGCTCGTTCCGCTGAACCGCGCCGCCCTACCGGAGACCACCAGCTGGTCGCTAGGTGCCCTGGCCTACCTGGTGGGCACCCTGCTAGGCGGCTACCTGCTGTGGGTCGCCACGCGGCGTAGCGGAGGGCACCTCGCGACCGGCCCGACACTCCTCCGTTGGTCGTGGCTTGTCCTGACGGGCCTGGCGCTGACCGTGAGCATCGCCGCCTGGCCCTTCGTGGTGGAGTGGTTGGATCCGAGCCGCGCGGTCAGCGTGCGGATGGCGGACCGGTGGGAGGCGGGTCGCTGGTCACTCGGCGCGGGACTCGCCCTTGTGGTCGTGGGGCTTGGGCGCCTGCTGGCCGCGCCGGAACCAGCTCGCTTGGCGGCGGGGACGGCGTTCGTTTCAGCAGGTGCCTGGCTGATGGCGAGCGGGCTGGGAGCGGCTGCGCCGGACGTGACCTTGCCCGTCATGGGGCTCGTCCTGCCCATCGCCGCAACGACCGCTGCGGCCCAAGCCCTTCGCCCGACCAAGGACGGATGATCGCCCTCATCGCTGCTGTCCTGGCAGCGCTGGGTGCGTTGGCCGTGCTCCTCGCTCGGCGCTGGCCGAGAGGTGCCTGTCTGGCGGGCGTCATCGCGCTGTGTGCCGCGACGGCGGCCGGCGTCCTGGCACCCCTCGAAGGGCCGGTGGCTATGGGCGACGCGTACCTCGTTGACACGCAGCTGATCCGGCTCTGGCTCTCGGCCCTGACAGGCTCGCTTGCCCTGCTCGTGCTGGTCACGTTGCTGGTCGCCCCCGCCGCGGGTCCGCCGCTCTTGGCATGCGTAGTGGTGGCCGTCACGGCCCTATCGCTGGCGTCGTCCGAACCTGGGGCTGCCCTGATCCTTGCGGCGAGCTGCGGCATCATGGCGCTGGCCGGGGCAGGCAGCTCCTGGCGGGGCATCTTCCGCCAGGCGGCGGTCGTGCCAGCCGCGGCCGGGGCGGCGGTCTTCCTGGCACCGCTGACTGCGACGAGCGGGGAAACGGCGATGAGCCCGGAGGTCATCCCTGCCATCCTGCTGGCGGGTGCCATCACCCTGCGCCTCGGAGTGGTGCCATTCCATCTCCTGCCGCTACGCGCGGCGCGTACCTCTCCCCTTTCGATGCTCCCCTTGATCAGCGTCTGGGCACCCTTTCTCTTCGGCCTGCTGGCCGTCGCGTGGGCCACGACCGGTCCCGTGGCGGAGATCCTCCAGACATCGTCGGCACGTGATGTGCTGGCCGTCGCCGGTGGTCTCACCGTCGTCCTGGCCGCCCTGGCGATGCTCGTGCAGGATGACCTGGGAGCACTCATGGGCGTCCACGCCATCGGGGATGGCGCGCTCGTCCTGTTGGCACTGGCCAGCGGAGGGCCCGCGCTACCCGCGCTCGTGCTATGGCTGCTCGTGTCCGGCCTCGCTCGCACGGCCCTGGCGGCATGGGCGGTGGCCACCTCCTCCCGGATGGGCGGGCGCCGCGTCGGCGAGACCCGCGGCTGGATCCGGCGAGCCCCTCTCCTCCTGCCCGGACTCATGATCCCGCTTGCGGCGGGCATCGGCTGGCCGGGCTCGCCGCCCTTCGAGGCACGCTGGCTCATCGTGGAAGGCGCCCTGCCGGGCACGGCTGCCCTCCTGGTGGCCGGCGCCTCGACGGTGCTCGCCGCCGGCTACATCCGACTGGTATGGGCCGGCGTCCGTGCCGCTGACGAGTCGTCGGCCGGGCCGGTGACACCGCGGCGGGGCGTCACGCACTGGGGCGCTGCTGGTCTGGTGCTGGCGCTGGGTGCCCTGGCTCTGCTCGTGACCGCCGGCTTCGGGGTGGAGGGCTTCACGTCGGCCGCAGCAGCCGCCTCCGACTGGCGACCCTTCGAGCCGCGCTGATCAGGCTTTCGAGCCGTCCACCCAGCGGTCGATGTCGCGCTCGTAGCTGACCAGCTCCTCGGGGCGGAACCAGAGTGCCAGCTCAGCCTCTGCGTTCTCCGTCGAATCCGAGGCGTGCACCAGGTTCTGACCGGTCTCCAGAGCGAAGTCGCCGCGGATCGTGCCCGGCGCCGCCTCGTGCGGCCGGGTGGCACCGTTGATGGCGCGACAGACGGCGATGGCGTTGAGTCCCTCTACCGCGATGGCCACCAGGGGCGAGGAGATGATGAACTCCACGAGACCGGCGAAGAATGGCTTCTCGCGGTGCGCGTCGTAGTGGCTTTCGGCCAGGCCGCGATCCACGGCTACCAGCTTCAGGCCGACGATGCGCAGCCCGCGCTGCTCGTAGCGCTCCAGGATGCGCCCGACGAGGAGTCGCTGGACACCGTCGGGCTTGATGAGGATGAGGGTCTTCTCGGTCACTGAGGCTCCTTTTCTGTCGTTCGTGCTGCTACGGCACGCAGGGATCGCTGGAAAGCGGCGTTGGCGTCCGACTCTCGACCCAGCGCGCGGTAAGCGTCGCCGCGCACCAGGTGGAGGGCGGCCACGACGTGGTCATCGCGCCGAACGGCACTCAGGGCACGATCAGCGAGAGAGAGGATCAACGGGGCGAGCGCTCGGTCCGCACGAAGCAGAAGCGCGAGACGCTCGGGGACTCCGCTCAGCCGCTGGCCCGAGATGGCTTCCTCGATCGAGACCAGCTCCTTCGAAGCCGCGCGGCCGGTCTCGCGGGCGGGCGCGGCGCCGTCTGCCTCGCCCGGGGCGACTTGGGGGGCCTCCGCATCGGCCATCACTTCCGCAGCCGCCGCCCATACCGCGGGTTCCGGCTGGTGCACCTCGAGCCCGCCCGCCAGCCCGCCCCAGGTCATCGTGCCTGGCGCCAGTGGCAGCGGCGTCGAGCCGGCCGAGGACCAGGTGCTGCTGCGCGGCTGGCCGGCGAACAATCGATCGACCTGGCCGCCGACACGCTCCGTGGCGCGAGCGGCAAGCGCCCGGGCATCGAGCAGGTGGCCTTCGTGGTCGAGCGCCTCTGCGCAGATGACCATGGCCATGGGTTCTTCGCCGCCCGACTCGAGGTGGGCCGAGGCAGCTTGGGCGGCTCCCATCAGATCACCGTTCCTCCAGCGCACCTCGGCCAGATCGGCCAGCGCGCTGACATCGAGCGTATCGGCGGCGGCCATCTGCTCCAACTCGGCCCGCGCCAGCGCCAGCAGGCCGCCGCGGAGATGGAGCCGGGCGAGACGCGCATCGACACTGCGCTCCACGGCGGGGGCGGGCTCGGCGACCTTCTCGACTGCCCGGGAGCCGCTCACGGCAGCCGCAGCGCCTTCTCCAGGCGGGCCGCGTTGCGGCGCGGCGCGATCACAGCGAGCGACAGGGCCTCGTCGCGGATGAGCCGCTGAGCTAGCGCGTGGATGGCCCCAGGGGTCACCTCATCGAGCGCGGTCAGCGCGTCGTCCAAGGTCAGGACACGGTCGTGCAGCGCCTCCTGGACCCCCAGCCACGAGGCGAGATGCCGGCTCTCCTCCAGGCGCAGCTCCAGCCGTCCGCGTGCGTAGGCGCGTGCCTTGGCCAGTTCCTCCACGGGCACCGGCTCGTCGCGCAGGCGGGCCAGCTCCTCCAGGATCGCGCCCAGGGCGGCGGGCAGGTCACTGGGATCGACACCGGCGTAGACCTGGAGCGTGCCGCAGTCGGCGTAGTCGGACGTGAACGAGTGGACGTCGTAGGCCAGCCCGGCTTCCTCGCGAACGCGCAGGAAGAGCCGGCTGCTCGATCCCTCACCGAGCACCGTGTTGAGCAGTTCCAAGGTCCACTGGTCAGGGTGATCCCGAGGCAGCGCCGGCAGGCCGAGCGCGACATGGGCTTGGGAGGTGTGCTGCTCGAGCAGCGCGAACCGCTTGTGCGGGAGGCTGGGCGCCACGGCGAACCCAGGCATCGTGCCATTGCCCGACCCGAAGGTGGCGGCCACCATCTCGACCGCCTGCTCGTGCGAGAGATCGCCGGCCACGGCCACCACGATGTTGGCCGGTCGGTAGCCGGCCGACCAGAAGGCCCGGATGTCATCGTCAGCGAGACTGCGCACCGATGTCTCATCGCCCGCGATCTCCCAGCCCAGCGGCGTGTCGCCAAAGAACGTCTCGTCGAATACGTTGAAGACGTACTGGCCCGGATCGTCGCGGTAGGAACGGATCTCCTCCACGATGATGTCGCGCTCCTTGGCGATGTCCTCGGCGCGCATCAGCGGCCGGCGCATGAGCTCTCCCAGGACGTGAAAGCCGCGCTCTGCATCCCGCACGGGGAGGCGCGTCCAATAGACCGTGGACTCGCGGTCCGTGGCGGCATTGGAGGTGCCGCCGATGCCCTCGATGGCTTCCGAGACGGCGCGGGTGGTGGGGTACGCCTCCGTGCCCTTGAAGGTCAGGTGCTCCATGAAGTGGGCCGTGCCGGACCGCTCACGGCTCTCCAGGCGGGAACCGACCATCACATATGCGGCGACGGACAGGGATCGGGTGCCGGGCAGACGTGCGGAGATGACGCGCGGCCCCTCGGGCAGCGCGGTACGTTCGAACATGCGCCCGAATGCTACACGGCGCGACCCGCTAAGCCGGCGGCGGGGCGGGAGTGAGCACGCCCTGGATCCACGGCGCCGCGAAGAAGAGGACGAACGCGATGGCTGCTACCCACATCAGCGGGTGCACCTCGCTGGCGCGACCCTTGACCACCTTGAGGAACACGAAGGTCACGAAGCCGGCCGCGATGCCCGTCGTGATGGTGAAGGTGAGCGGCATCACGATGAGCGTGGCCAGGGCCGGGAAGGTCACATCGATGTCGCCCCAGTCGAAGTCCTTGGCCAGCGTGAACAAGAGGTAGCCCACGATGACCAGCACCGGCGCCGTGGCCTGGGCGGGCACGATGCCGGCGATCGGTGCGAACAGGATCGCCACCAGGAAGAGCAGGCCGACCACGACCGCCGTGAAGCCGGTCCGGCCGCCCTCCGAGACGCCCGCCGCTGATTCGATATACGTCGTGTTCGAGCTCACGCCGAAAGCGCCGCCCGCGATGGCCCCCACCGAGTCGACCAGCAGCACGTTGCGGATGCCCGGCAGCCGTCCCTGGTCATCGACCAGACCGGCCTGCTCGCCCACCCCGATGACGGTGCCCATGGTGTCGAAGAAGTCCGACAGCATGAGGCTGAAGATGACCAGCGCGATGATCACGATCCAGGCGATTCCCTCGCCCTTGGTGAAGATGCCGAACAGGTACTCCGGCCTCAGCGGCTGGAAGATCGTCGCGAAGTTGTCCGCGCTGAAGTTGAAGATGTAGCCGCTCATCTCGGTCGGGAGGACCGCCTGCCCCGGCCCAAACCCGGAGTTCGCCGTGCCCACCACCATGTTGAGCACCACGGCCACCACTGTCGTGAGCAGGATGCTGATGAGCAGCGCGCCGGTTACCTTGCGTGCCACCAGGGCCAGCGTGATGGCCAGGCCGATGACGAAGGTCAGCGTGGCCACGTTCAGGATGCCCGCTGGGACCACCGGCGGCACGCCTCCCGTAGACGTGACGAAGCCGCCGTTGACCAGGCCGATGAACAGGATGAACAGACCGATGCCCACCGCGATGGCGCGTTTCAGCGTCATGGGGATGGCGTTCATGATCGCTTCGCGCAGCCCGGTCAGGACCAGCAGCAGGATAAGGATGCCTTCCCAGACGATGACTGCCATGGCCTCCTGCCACAGGAAGCCGCGGCCCAGGATGAGCTCGAAGGCGACCACCGCGTTGAGGCCCAGCCCGGCGGCCAGCGCGAAGGGGTAGTTGGTGACCACGCCCATGGCGATGGTCAGGATGCCGGCCAGCAGCGCCGTGGCCACGGCGACTGCCAGGAAGGGCGGGCCTACTTCCGCCAGCGGCCCGCTGGACAGGATGGTCGGGTTCACGAAGATGATGTAGGCCATGACCATGAACGTGGTCAGGCCGGCACGGACCTCCGTGCTCATCGTGGTGCCGCGTTCCTGGAACCTGAAGTACGACGCGATCGATCCCACCGACTCGGACCTCCCTCTCCCGCTACCCCTCGTCGTGGCCTTTTATCTCGCCTCAGTCGCCGGCAGAGCCCTCCGCTGCGGGCTGCTCAGCGTCCGCGGCGTCGAGTGCGGACAGTTCCATCTGCACGTACTCCGGCGTGGGCGTCAGGCGGAACGACTGCTGCCCGGGCGCATCTCCGGCATCGTCGCCGCGCATCACCGGCGCGAACTCCAGGATGACGCGCTCATCACCCTGCACCAAGGCGTAGGTGATGAGCTGATCGGGACGGGTGTCGAATTCCAGATGTTCGAAGGAATCGACGTTGATGCAGATGGACAGGGGTGTGAAGAACGAGGACACCCCGGGCTCGTTCATGACCAGACGCTCGACCCAGCCCGTGCCGTGGGCCACCATCGACCCGGCGCGCAGGTACCGATAGGCCACGGTCTGCTTGAGCAGCGGTCTCAGGAGGTGGTGGATGTCGGCCGCGCTCGAGACCAAACCGTTGTTGACGAAGAACTTGGCGACTGGCTCGGTGGTCAAGGTCGCTCCTGCTCTGGCCTCTCGGGGCTGGGGCTCCCGACAGCCCGCATGGTAGCGGACGGGACCTGCCCGCGGCGGCCGAGTGCGCGCTGCCGTGCCACGTATCATCGGGCGCATGCTCGTGGCCATCGACGCCGGCAACACCGAGGTCAAGCTCGCCATCATCCGTCACGGGCGGGTGCTGGCCGTTCGCCGGGCGGCGACACGCTCGCGCGTGGCCGCCTACGACGTTGACGGGCTGCTGGCTGACGCACTTGGCCTGGACGCGGCGAGCGTCGGTGGGGGCTCCACCGTGGCCGCTATCGAAGCGGTGGCGCTGGTCAGCGTGGTGCCGCGCTGGACGGAGGCAGTGCGCGACCTCGCGCGCCGCATGAGCCGGCCGCTGCTGATGGCCGGCCCGGGAACGATCCCGATCCCGGTGCACGTGCCCCATCCTGAGCGGGTCGGTGCGGACCGGCTGCTCGACGCCTTCGCCGCCCTGCGGCTGCACGGAGCGCCGCTCATCGTGGTGGACCTGGGAACCGCCACCACGGTCGACGCGGTCGACGCCTCCGGGGCCTTCGTGGGTGGCGCCATCGCGGCGGGTCTGGAGCTGGGTCTCGCGGCGCTGGCCAGCGGCACGGCCCGACTGCCGAGGGTGCCCGCCGCGATGCCGGAACGGGCCATCGGGCGCGACACCTCCGAAGCGCTCCAAAGTGGTGCCGTGCTCGGTCACATCGGGCTGGTGCGGGAGCTCACGGAACGGATCGCCGCGGAACTCACCGGTGACGACGGTGCGCGGCCACAGGTCGTGGTGACCGGCGGGCTCTCCGCGGCACCATGGTCCAGCGCGCTGCCGGGAGTGGATGTCATCGACCCGGAGCTGACGCTGAAGGGTCTTGCTCTCCTGCACGCGGAGGTCGGTGCCCCCGTGCTACGGTGACGGACGAGGGGCACTCGGGCTCGCTGGAGGGCCGCCTCATCCTGCTCGGGGTGACTGGTTCGATCGCTGCCTACAAGGCGGCGGAGCTCGTCCGGCTGCTGAGCGCCGCCGGCGCGGATGTGCAAGCGCTCATGACCCACACGGCGGCGCAGTTCATCGGGCCGCTCACGCTGGAGACGCTCAGCCGGCGGCCGGTGATGCTCGACCCGCTGGAGCTGCTGCCCGATCGGCGCATCGCGCACATCGTGGCTGCCGATACGGCCGACGCCATCCTGGTGGCGCCGGCCACGGCGCGCTGGCTGGGTGCCATGGCCAACGGCCTGGCCGACGACGTCGTCACCGCCACGTGTCTTGCCTCCGCCGCGCCGGTCGTCGTGGCGCCGGCCATGGACGGCGAGATGTACGCACATCCCGCGACGCGCGGCAATGTGGAGCGGCTCCGTGGCTTCGGCTACGACATCGTCGAGCCGGAGGTGGGTCCGCTGGCGTCCGGCCAGACAGCACAGGGCAGGCTTGCCCAACCGGACACGATCCTGGCGGCGCTGGAAGCGGCCGTTGCCGGCCGGCCCATCCGCGAGCCGGACCCACTCCTCCGGCCGCCGCGGGCGGACCTCACGCTGGGCCGAGACCACGACCTAGCCGGTTGGCACATCGTGGTGACGGTGGGCGGCACGGCCGAGCCCATCGACCCGGTCCGCTTCATCGGCC
>JBBJNS010000060.1:0-12620 GCA_037720745.1 Candidatus Limnocylindrales bacterium | reverse complement strand
TCGGGCCGGCCGGTCCCTCCTGGAGGACCCACTTCACCGTGTCATTTCGTGTTCGTGCCTTGAGCCTGCTCGCGGCCGTCGCCCTCATCGTGACGTCCTGCGCTGCCGCCCAGCAGACGCCCGCGCCACCGACTGCCTCGAGCGGGACCAGCACGAGCTCCGTTGCGCCCGCCACCACCGGCACCCCGGGCACCTCCGCCACCCCCGGCACGAGCCCGACCAGCGCCGGGCCGACCAACGAGCCCGCTGCCTCTGGCGTGTTGCCGGAACCCTCCGCGCCTGGTCCTACCCCCTCGCCGGCCTCTCCCGGCCCCTCCGAGCCGGCACCTACGGTCGACCCGGGACCTACTCCCGACGCCACAGACCGGCCGACGGCGCCTCCGACCCAGCGGGCGAACCTGAGCGTGGAGTTCATCGCGGACGGCTTCAGGAACCCGAACGGCGTGACGCACGCCGGTGACGACAGGCTCTTCTTGAGCGAGCAGGAGGGTTGGGTCGAGCTGTTCGAGCGGCAGCCGGACGACTCGTTCGAGAGCGCTGGCCGCTTCCTGGACATACAGGCGCTCGTCCAGTGCTGCGGTGAGCGCGGATTGCTGGGGCTTGCCTTCCACCCGGACTTTCAGGAGAACGGACTCTTTTACGTGACCTACTCGGATCACGAGCACTCCTTCGTTCTGGATGAGCGTCGCGTTTCAGCCGACGACCCGAACCGCGCTGATCCCGACTACCGCCGCCTCGTCTTCCGCATCTACAAGCCCTACAACTACCACTGGGGCGGTCACATGGAGTTCGGCCCCGACGGATACCTCTGGCTGAGCATGGGCGACGGTGGCTTCGGTGGCTCGACCAACGACCCCGGAGACCCGGACAACCTCTCTCAGCGCTTGGATTCCCTCTTCGGCAAGATGCTGCGGATCGACCCGGCCGATCCCGACGGAGATGGACCAGCCAACTACGGCATTCCCGAAGACAACCCGTATGTGGGCCAGGACGACGCGCTGCCCGAGATCTGGGCGAATGGCCTGCGCAATCCATGGCGCTGGAGCTTCGACCGCCTGACCGGGGACCTGTGGATCGCCGATACCGGCCACGCGATGTGGGAGGAGGTCAACCGGGCGCGATGGCCGAACTTGGGCAAGGGCCGCAACTACGGCTGGAAGCTCATGGAGGGCCCAGCCTGCTACAGCCCGGCCAGCGACTGCGACCCGCGCGGGAGGACCAGCCTCCCCATCTCGTCCTACCGCCATGAGACAGGTCCGGGTGGCTTCCGCTGTGCCGTGACCGGCGGATCCGTGTACCGCGGCGATGACTACCCCGCGCTCCAGAGCCGCTACCTCTTCGGCGACTACTGCTCGGGCGAGATCTTCAGCATCGACTCGGGCGGTCCGGATGAGCAGCGGGCGCGCGTCCTGCTGGATACGGAGATGGCCATCAGCTCCATGGGCGAGGACGTCGACGGGGAGCTTTACGTGACCGACTACGCCCGCGGCGCGGAATCTCTCTACCGACTGGTGGGCGAAGCGGCAGACTGAGGATCGGCGGCCAGCCGACGTCGACCGACGGAAGCGGTCGCCCAGGGAGGGACGCAGGAATGGCGACGGAACTCGAGCCGCGTGTGCGGCGCTTCCTGGAGGCTCCGGGCCGGCACGCCGTCCTGGCCACCATCGACCCGGACGGTTCGCCACTCCAGGCCGTCGTGTGGTACCTCGTCGAGAACGACGCGCTGCTCGTCAACTCGCTTCACGGACGCCGCTGGCCCGAGAACCTGCGTCGCGATCCGCGCTACAGCCTGGCCGTCGAGGACGGGCCGGACTATGTCGCGCTGCGCGGTGAGGCGGAGCTCCTGGACGATGCGCAACGGGCGCAGGCGGACATCGCGACCATGGCGCGTCGGTACCACTCGGCGGAGGATGCTGAGCGGAGGATCGAAGACTTCTTTCGGACCCAGCAGCGGGAGAGCTTTCGACTGCGGATCCGGGTCGTGACCGTCCATGGCGAGCTCGCGTGACCCGGGCCGGGTGAGCGTGACGTCGTCGCGACCGACGGCCATGGTGGCGGGCGGCGCACCCCAGGATCCGTCCGCCGATCCTCCCGTGACGCGGTCCGAGCCGAGGCGGGCGTGGAAACGCTGGTTCCCGGTCATCATCACCGCCATCCTGGTGATCATGGCCTTCGCCATCGGCACCTGGGTGGCCGCTGACCCCGTCCGCGTGGCGGAGGTCAGGCGCCTCATCAGCTCACCGGAAGGTCTGCTGGCCCTCTTCATCATCAACGTCGTAAGCAGCGCCACGCTGATCCTGCCCCTTCCCGGGCTGGCGCTCACGCCGCTTGCCGCGACCGTGGCCGATCCGCTGGTGGTGGGCTTGATCGCCGGTGCCGGCCAGACGCTTGGCGAGCTGACCGGGTATCTGGCGGGCTACAGCGGCCGCAAGGCCCTGGGCATGGACGCGCGGACGCAACGGATGACCACCTTGATGCGGCGCTGGGGCGCCGCCATCGTGTTCGTCCTGGCGCTCATCCCGAACCCGTTCTTCGACGTGGCCGGCATCATCGCGGGAGGGACGCGCATGCCGCTGCGGCTCTATCTGCTGGCGGCCGCCTCGGGCAAGATCCTGAAGAACATCGCGCTGGCCTACGGCGTGATACTGGGCATCGACTGGATGTTCGGCATGTTCCAGTGACCGAGTCGACGGCCGTCACCGTGCTGGCCGGCGGCTACGGGGGCGCGAAGCTCTCGCACGGCTTCGCGTTGGTCGCAGCGCAGCGGGAACTGGCACTGTCGGTCGTGGTCAACACCGGCGATGACCTCGAGCTGCACGGGCTGGCCGTCTCGCCGGACCTCGATACCGTTATGTACACGCTGGCCGGGCTGGCCGACACGACCATGGGCTGGGGCGTTCGAGATGAGACGTGGTCGGCGGCCGCCATGCTGGAGCGCTACGGTGCCGAGACCTGGTTCCGGCTGGGCGATCGGGACCTGGCCACGCACATCCGGCGCACGCAGCGGCTTCGAGAAGGCGAGACATTGACGACCGTCACGGCGGAACTGGCTTCGGCGCTGGGCGTGACAGCGCGCCTCCTGCCGGTGACGGATGACCGCCTGAGGACCCACCTGCGGACGGACCGCGGTTGGCTCGATTTCCAGGACTGGTTCGTGCGGCGCCACCACGCGGACGCCGCCCTGGAGATCCGCTTCGAAGGCGTCCAGGAGGCTCGCCCCACCACGGAGGCGCTGCTCGCCATCGAGAGCGCCCAGCTGCTGATCGTCGCGCCCTCCAACCCCTTCGTGAGCATCGGCACCATCCTGGCCGTGCCGGGCGTGGAGGCGGCGCTGCGCTCCTCAGCGGGGCCGCTCGTCGCGGTCAGCCCCATCGTGGGCGGCCACGCGTTGCGCGGCCCGGCCGACCGGATGTTCGAGTCGCTGGGCGGCGAGGCCAGCGCGCTGGGCGTCGCTCGCCACTACACGGAACGCCATGCCGGCCTGCTGGACGCCATCGTCATCGACCGACTCGACGAGGACCTCGCGCCAGCCATCGAGGCGCTGGGCCTGCCCGTCCTGGTGGAGCAGACCGTGATGCGCACGGACGACGACCGTGCCGCCCTGGCCCGGTCGATCCTCGACGCCTTTCTGGGCATACCATCGCCGGGTGACATCGACGACGGTGACCGATGAGCAGCGGCGATCCCTGCCTCCATGACTGGCGCGGCCGATCTCCATCGTCTGCACGTCGTGGTACCGCTGCGCAGCCTGGCCTCCGGCAAGGCGCGCCTGGGGGGCTCGATCGACGCTGAGGAGCGGGAGACGTTGTTGCGGGGGATGCTCCGCCGCACGCTGGCGGTGCTCGCTGCATGGCCGGCCAGCCGAGCGATCCACCTGGTGAGCACCGACCCGGGCTTGCTGGTCGAGACCGTGGTCGACCTGTCCACCCCCGTCCGTCCCCTCCTGCAACGCCATGGTGGGCTCAACGAGGCTCTGCGCATGGGGCGCGACGACGCAGCGACGGCCGGAGCGACCGCCGTCCTGATGCTGCCCGCCGACCTGCCTCACCTGTCGATCGAGGCGCTCGACGGACTCCTGGAGGCGGCTGATGCGGCCATGGCAGCGGGATCGGGCGGTCCGGTCGTGGTCATCGCGCCATCTGACGCACGCCAGGGCACCAACGCGTTGCTCCTCTCGCCGCCCGCCGTCATCGAGCCATGCTTCGGCCTCGAGTCGTTCGAGGCGCATCTCCGCGCCTCGGCGCGAGCCGGCGCAGCCCTCCAGGTCGTGGACGATCCCGCGCTGGGCTTCGATGTCGATACGCCGGACGATCTGGAGAGGCTGGAGCCGGCGTTGATGCGGGAACTCTCGGAGCTTGGTGCCAGCCCCGTCGGAGCGGGTGTCGAGTGAGCCTCCTTGCGGTCGCCCTGCCGCCGCTTCCCCAGGTCAAGCCCGGTGACGACCTGCCGGGCATGGCCGTCGACGCGTGGCGCGCGCTGGCGCAGGACGATCCGACCCTGGCCCCGGCCGAGGGCGACGTGCTGGTCGTGACCCAGAAGGTCGTTTCGAAGGCGGAGGGCCGCATCGTCGACCTGCGCACCATCACCCCGCGCGCGGAGGCCGTGGAATTCGCGGCGCGCTGGGAGCGCGACCCTCGCCAGGTGGAGGTGGTGTTGCGCGAGGCAGCGGAGGTCCTGCGCATGGTGCGAGGCATCGTCATCACCCGGACGCGGCACGGCTTCGTGTGCGCCAATGCAGGCGTGGATGCTTCCAACACGGGCGACGCGGAGACGCTGACGCTCTTGCCGGACGACTCCGATGCCTCCGCGCGCGCCATCCGAGACCGTCTGGTGGAAGCCTTCGGGGTGCCCCTCGGCGTCATCGTGAGTGACTCGTTCGGGCGGCCCTGGCGCTGGGGCATCGTGGACGTGGCGCTGGGAGTGGCAGGATTCCGGCCGCTGGATGACATGCGCGGCCGCCCCGACGCGGACGGACGGGTGATGCACGTGACGGTGGTCGCGGTGGCCGACCAGATCGCCTCGGCCGCGGAGCTCGCCTCGGGCAAGACCAGTGGCCAGCCGCTCGTCCTGGTGCGCGGCGCGACCCTGCCCCAGGGCGCGGGCTCCGTGACAGCGGACGTGGTCATGGACCCGGCCAACGACCTCTTCCGTTGAGCCGCAGTCGGCGAGAACGACCTCAAGCCTGACAGCCGGTCTGCGAGCGGCATCGGCTAACCTCCGCCCGTGAAGCTCGGACTCCAGATCAGCTCGTTCACCTGGCCCGAAGGCCCCGCTCGCATCGCAGCGACCCTGGCCGATGTCGTGCGCACCGCCGACGAGGCCGGCTTCGACTCCATCTGGGTGATGGACCACTTCTTCCAGATCCGGAGCGTGGGCAAGAACGAGGAACCGATGCTCGAGGGCTTCACGACCCTCGGCTACATGGCCGCCCTGACGAAGCGTGCGCGGCTGGGGCTGATGGTCGGCGGCATCCACTACCGTCAGCCAGGACTCTGGATCAAGGCTGCCACGACGCTTGACGTGCTCTCGGGTGGACGCTCCTACTTCGGCATCGGCGCGGCCTGGAACGAGGAGGAGTCGCGTGGTCTGGGCTTCCCCATGCCTGAGCTGCGCGTCCGCTTCAGCATGCTCGAGGAGACGCTGCGCATGGCGAACGCCGCCTGGCAGGGTGAGCGGGGCACGGAGGAGGCGTTCCAGGGCCGCCATCATCAAGCTGAGCGGTTGCTCAACAGTCCACAGTCGCTGAGCCGCCCCCATCCGCCCATCCTCATCGGCGGTGGCGGCGAAAGGGTCACGTTGCGGCTGGTGGCGCAGTACGGCGACGCCTGCAACGTCTTCGGTGGACCGGATCAGATCCAGCACAAGTACGAGGTCCTGCATGCTCACTGTGAGCGACTTGGACGTGACTACGACCAGATCGAGAAGACGAACTTGGCCACGGTCTCCATCAGTCCGGACGGGGCGCGCGGGTCACTCACGCCGGCAGCCCTGGTGGATCGCCTGGGCGCCTGGTCCGATGCCGGATCGATGCACGCCATCTTCAGCGTGCGCGATGTCGCGGACCTGTCCAAGCTGGAGCTCATCGGCCGCGACGTCATCCCGCAGGTGCGCGACATGGGGGACCCCAGCCCCATCGCCTGAGGCTCGGCGGCTAGCTCGCCGGTGCCTCCGGGTGACGCTCGTCGCGGCTGCGGACGGTCACCGGAACGGTGGCGTCCGTCTCGTCGCTGACCGGGTCGCCGTGACTCCCGCCTCCTCCATAGAGGGGCAGCCGCAGCCGCGCGGCGACGAGCAGGTAACCACCGACCACCACCAGCAGGATGGGCCAGCCACGAGCCGAGATGTCCAGCATCTCCTCTCCGAAGCCGGCCGCGTAGGTGATCGTTCCCAGGGCGATCAGGACCAGCCCGGGGATCAGCGGCCAGGATCGGACCGCAGGGATCCCGAACATGGCCCCGAACAGCCACACCAGGAGGAACCCGCCGCCGACGCTCATGAGGACACCGGCACCACCGAAGTCCGGGCTGCCCTGGGTCGCCGTCAGGATGCCCACACCGACTCCCGTGATGACGCCACCGGCACTCAGCAGCGCCGGGGAACGCACCAGCAGGAAGATGCCCAGCAGTGCCAAGCCGACGAGCAGCGGCATCAGGAAAGCGAGGTCGGGCAGGAACTCCAGCGCCAGCAGGAACGCGCCCACGATGAGCAGGATCCCGCCGGCCACCCAATCCCGACTGATGCGCGCCATGCCACCAGTATGCGACGGGCGGGACAGCCCGGCTTCGGTCGCCGTCCTCACGCGCTAGCATGCTGCGCATGACCGCACCGACCGATGACGCTTCGCCCTTTCAGATGATCGAGATCGCAGACGATGCGGATGCCCCGGAGAACGGACCCGACGCTGCCGGCTCCAGCGCGGTCCCACTGCGCGAGGCCTCGCAAGGCGGCGCTGGTGGAGCCGGGGCCGACGGGGGGCACGCCAAGGTCGTCATCATCGGATCCGGTCCGGCCGGCCTGACCGCGGCCATCTATGCCGCGCGCGCCAACCTGGCGCCCATCGTGCTGGCCGGCTATGTGCCAGGTGGCCAGCTGATGATCACCAGCGACGTCGAGAACTACCCGGGCTTCCCGGACGGCGTGCAGGGCCCCGAGCTGATGGACCTGTTTCGCAAGCAGGCCGAGCGCTTCGGCACGCGCGTGGTGGATGTCGATGTGGAGCGGGTCGACTTCTCGGAGCGTCCCTTCCACGTCTGGGCCTCGGGCACGGAGTACACCGCCGACTCCGTCATCGTGGCTACCGGGGCGTCCGCGCTGTGGCTTGGCCTGGAGAATGAGACGCGCCTGCGAGGTCGCGGGGTGAGCGCCTGCGCGACCTGCGATGGATTCTTCTTCCGGGGCAAGAAGGTGGCCGTGGTGGGCGGCGGCGACACGGCCCTCGAGGAGGCCACCTTCCTGACCCGCTTCGCGACGGAAGTGCGGATGCTTCACCGCCGCGACCAGTTCCGTGGCTCCAAGATCATGCGGGATCGCGCCCTGGAGAACCCCAAGATCTCCGTGAGCTGGAACACGGAGGTCATCGATGTGCTGGGCGAGCAGGTCGTCAACGGCCTGCGGCTACGCGACACGATCACCGGCGAAGAGTCCGAGGAGGGTGTCGACGGGCTCTTCCTGGCCATCGGCTACAAGCCCAACACGGACATCTTCCGCGAGCAGCTGGACGTCGACGAGCGCGGTTACCTGGTGGTGACGGACGAGACCCACTCCCGTATCGAGGGTGTCTTCGTGGCCGGCGATGTCCACGACCATCGCTACCGGCAGGCGGTGACGGCCGCTGCCGACGGCTGCAAGGCAGCCATCGACGCTGAACGCTGGCTGGAGTCACAGGGCATCGCTGAGGCGGCCACGGCGACCGCCTGGTGACCCGCCTGCCGGTGAGCGTGCCGTGGCTGGCGCGCAATGACGTTCGGCTCTTCCTCACCAGCGCCGCCATCCTCTTCGTCGAGCTGCTGCTCATCCGCTGGATCCCGGCCAACGTCCGCTACATCGGCTTCTTCTCCAACTTCCTGCTCATCGCCAGCTTCCTGGGCATCGGCCTGGGCATCCTGCTCGGGCGCAACGGGCGACACGTCTCGCTCTCCGTGTTCGCGGTGCTCCTCCTGCTGACGGTGGGGCTGGTCATCCGGGCCCAGCTCAACGTGCAGGTCCAGTCGGACGATGAGCTCTTCTTCGGGCTGGCCGAGAGTGGCGCCGCGGACGTCAACTTCCTGGTCCTGCCGCTCGTGGTGATCCTGGTGGCGGCGGTGCTGGCCGCGCTGGCGATGCCCCTTGGACCACTGCTGCGCAGCATGCCGCCGCTCAAGGCGTACGGCATCGACATCGCCGGCTCGCTGGTCGGCATCGCTGGCTTCACCCTGCTTTCGGCGGTGGGCACGGGGCCGATGCTCTGGTTCATCGTCGTGGCCGTCCTCCTCGTCCTGCTGATGGCAGGCAGCGGTCTCACCGCCCGGTCGGCGGTCGGCCTCGTGGCCATGGCCATGGTGCTCTTCGCCGTCCAGATCCAGGTCGCCGGCCGGCCCGGCGAGGTCTGGTCACCCTACTACCGCATCTCCACGTATCAGGACCAGATCCAGCGCACGCACATCAACGTGAACGGCATCCCACATCAGGCGCTTCACGAGGTCGAGGCTGGCAAGGAAGAGTTCTACGAGCAGATCTACCAGTGGTTCCCCGGCCGAACGTACGAGCGAGTGCTGGTGGTCGGCGCCGGAAGTGGCTCCGACGTGGCGCTCGCATTGGCGCGAGGCGCGCAACATGTCGACGCCGTGGAGATCGACCCGCAGATCATGGAGATCGGCGTCGATCGCCACCCGGATCGCCCCTACGACGACCCCCGCGTCACGCGCATCGTCAACGATGGTCGAGCGTTCCTGCGCACCACGGACCAGCGCTACGATCTGGTCGTCTTCGCGCTGCCCGACTCGCTGACCCTGGTGAGCACCACGGCCAATGTGCGCCTGGAGTCGTTCCTCTTCACGGAAGAGGCCTTTGCGTCGGTCCGCGACCACCTCACCGACGACGGCGTCTTCGTGCTCTACAACTACTACCGAGAGGACTGGCTGATCACCAAGCTCTCGGACATGCTGGCGGAGACGTTCGGGTCTCCGCCGCTGCTTCAGACCTACGACTCTCGCAAAGCCGCCATAGCTGCCGGTCCGCTGGTCACCGCGCTCGGCGGTGGACCGCCGCCCGGCGACGCGGTTGACCCCGTGCCCGAGGTCGGCGAGCCGACGCCTCGCGCGGCCAGCGACGATTGGCCCTTCCTCTACCTGCGCACCGGATTCATCGCTCCGTACTACTTCCTGGCGCTCGGTGTGTTGCTCGCCGGGGCACTCGCTGCCGTGGCCGTGGGAGCACGCGCAACGGGCACCAGCATGCGTCGATTCAGCCCGCACTTCTTCGTCCTGGGCGTCGCCTTTTTGCTGCTCGAGACGCGCAGTCTGGTGAGCTTCAGCCTGCTCTTTGGCACGACCTGGCTGGTCAACTCGCTGGCCTTCTTCGCCATCCTGGCCAGCGTCCTGCTGGCCGTGCTGATCAACGCGAGGTGGCCCATACGCAGACCGCAGTTCCTCTATGCCGCTCTCTTCGTGACCATCGCCATCTCCTTCCTGCTACCGCCCGAGTCACTGCTCTTCGATCCACCGGCGCTGCGCTACGCGCTGGCGGCGGGCCTTGCCTTTGCGCCGGTCTTCTTCGCCAACCTGGTCTTCACGCGCTCCTTCCGCGATACGAAGACAGCGGACATGGCCTTCGCCTCCAACCTGCTGGGGGCCATGGTCGGCGGGGCGCTGGAGTATCTGGCCCTCATCACGGGCTACCAGGCCCTGCTGCTCGTGGTGGCCGGGCTGTACGCGCTGGCCTATCTTTTCGCCACCAGGTGGCGTCGGTTGGCAGACGTGGATCTGGTCGCGGACGGCGACCCCTCGGAGCTCGATCTCCGCCACGAGCAGGCCCTCCCGACGGCCTCGACCTAGAGATATGGGCTTCGGTCCCCGTGGGGGCATGGGCCGCGTGATGCGCGGCGCCAGCGCCGATCCGCCGCGCGTATCACCGGAACGCCGAGCGTCGACGTTCCGCAAGATCGCTGCATTCTTCGTGCCCTACCGGAAGCAGATCCTACTGGTGCTCCTGACCATCGTCGTCACGAGCCTGCTGGGACTCATCAACCCCTACCTTCTGAAGCTGCTCATCGACGAGGCGCTGCCCCAGCGAGACCTGGGGCTGCTCAACCTGTACGTCGGCCTGATGATCGTGGTGCCCATCGTCTCGGGACTGATCGGCGTGGGCCAGACGTACCTCAACAACGTCATCGGCCAGCGGGTCATGCAGGACCTGCGTAACGCGCTCTACACGCACCTTCAGCGGATGCCGCTGCGCTTCTTCACGGAGACGCGCACGGGCGAGATCCAGAGCCGCCTGGCGAACGACGTGGGCGGCGTCCAGTCGGTCGTCACGGAGACTGCCAGCAGCGTCTTCAGCAACCTGGTGGTGGTCCTCAGCACCCTGCTCGTGATGTTCCTGCTCGATTGGCGGCTGACGCTCCTGTCCATCGCGGTCACGCCCTTCTTCCTGTTCCTCACCTACCGCGTGGGCAACATCCGGCGCCGTCTCTCCACCAAGACCCAGGAGACCCTGGCCGACATCACCTCCATCACGGAGGAGACGGTCAGCGTGAGCGGCGTGCTGCTGACCAAGACGTTCGGGCAGCAGCAGCCGGCCATCGACCGCTTCCGCGTGGCCAACGCCAAGCTGGCCGCGTTGGAGATCCGCCAGAACATGGTCGGCCGCTGGTTCTTCATGATCGTGGGCACCATCTTCAGCATCACGCCGGCGCTGGTGTACTACCTGGCGGGCATCCTGGCCATCGACAACGATCCGACGGCGCCCACCATCGGCGACATCGTGGCTTTCACCACGCTCCAGAGCCGGCTCTTCTTCCCGCTGGGCCAGTTGCTCAACGTGCAGGTCGAGGTGCAGGGCGCGCTGGCCCTCTTCGACCGGATCTTCCAGTACCTCGAGATGCGCTCGGAGATCGAGGACGCGCCTGATGCGCAGGCCATCTCCCCCACCGATGTTCGCGGACGCATCCGCTTCCGTCACGCCTCCTTCCGCTACCCCGACGCGGTCGTGGTGGAGCCGCTGCCCGGTATGCCGCCGCCACCGTCTTCTACGTCTGCGTCGGACGAGGAGGGGGAAGGATCGATCGAGGAGCTGGCGGCGGAGGTGCGGCCCTTCGCGCTCGAGGACATCGATTTCGAGGTCCAGCCAGGCCAGCTGGTGGCGCTGGTGGGGCCATCGGGATCTGGCAAGACATCGACCACCTACCTCGTGCCGCGCCTCTACGACGTGCAGGAGGGTGCGGTCGAGATCGACGGGCTGGACGTGCGCTCCATCAAACTCGCCAGTCTGGGCGACATCATCGGCTTCGTGACCCAGGAGACGTATCTCTTCCACGCCACCGTGCGCGACAACCTGGCCTACGCCAAGCCAGGCGCCACCGACCGGGAGCTGCAGGCCGCCGCTCGCCTGGCGGCCATCCACGATCGCATCCGCGAGCTGCCGCTGGGCTACGACACGATGGTCGGCGAGCGCGGCTACAAGCTCTCGGGCGGCGAGAAGCAGCGCGTGGCCCTGGCGCGTGTGCTGCTCAAGGATCCCCGCATCCTCATCCTGGATGAGGCCACCAGCGCGCTGGACACCGTCAGCGAGCGGCTGATCCAGACGGCCATCGAGCGGGTCATGAAGGGACGCACGACCATCGCCATCGCGCACCGCCTCTCGACCATCCTGCGCGCCGATCAGATCCTGGTCTACGAGCGCGGCCGCATCATCGAGCGGGGCACACACGCTGAGCTGCTGGCGGTCGGTGGCGCCTACTCCCGGCTCTACCTGGAGCAGTTCGTAGGCGCCACCCACGGGCCCGATGGCGCGCCGGCCGCGGCATGAGACGATGAGCGCGCCATGGGCATCCTGAGCCGCGAGCTGGGCGTGCTGTTCATCCAGACGCCGCACACCGGGTCGACGGCCATCGGAAAGCTGCTGCGCCAGCGCTTCGCCGGCGTGCGCATCCCTTCCCTGCCCGAGTCTGGTGCTGGCGACGGCACGGTCAAGCACGCCACCCTGGACGAGATCATGGCCGCCGGCCTCATCACCGCCGATGAGCGCTCGGGGCTGATCGTGGCGGCTGGCGTGCGCAATCCCTGGGACCACGTGGTCACCGTCTTCATGCGCGCCCAGAGCGGTCAGGGCAACTGGAAGGGACGCAGGACGCAGCCGCGCGAGCTCGAGTTCGAGCCCTGGCTTCACGCCCGCTATGCCCCTGCCCTCAAGCAGCGGATGCGCGGACAGGTCCCTCACCGGCCCAAGGACTACATCTCGGGCGCCGACCACATCATCCGCTTCGAACACCTCCAGGAGGACTTCGATGGCCTCATGCGACGTGTCGATGCGCCTCCCGTGGAGGTACCTCGGGTCAACGTGACGGCCGCCAAGGAGGAGGCTGCCCGTCACTGGTCGACCTACTACAGCCCGGCCTCCCAGGCCATCGTGGCCGGGGCCTACCG
>JBBJNS010000192.1:0-3363 GCA_037720745.1 Candidatus Limnocylindrales bacterium | reverse complement strand
GATGACGGTCAACGGCAGGTCCTCATCCGAGTTCGGCCGGCTCGAGCTCGCTGCTGATCAGACGATCCGCATCGTTGCCACGCCGCCCGGCTGACTCACTCGTCGTCGGCGGTCTGCCTATTCGTGGTGCTCGCAGGCCCAGTTCTCGCGCATGTACTATGTTGCGTAGTACGACACCCGATAGAAGGAGTTCGTGATGGAGAGTCTCTTGCTTGCGCTCGCTCTGCTGGCTTGTCCGGTGGGAATGGGCGTGATGATGTGGATGATGGGCCGCGGGATGCGCGGCGACAAGCGGGAGCCGCAGAACGCCCAGGGGCCGACGTCAACAGCAGATCTGCGCAGCGAACAGGCGCGGATCGCGGGTGAGATCGCCCGGCTCGAGCAGCGGAACGGCCGGTCTCAGGTGCCGTCATGAGCACCGCCATCCTCATCGTCGCCATCGTTGCCGGCCTGGCCTGTCCGCTGCACATGTGGTGGCAGCAGCGCCGCGGGCGCGCCGCCGCACGCTGCGTTCCCGGCGCCCACAAGGAGGGCGACATTGCCGCGCTCCGAGCTCGCCAGCAGGAACTCGAGCGCCAGATCGCTGCGACCTCTGAGGCTGATCGCGAGCCATCTCCGGTTGCATCGAGGTGACCGCCTCCGTCCAGTCCACTCCCCATGCGGACGATTCGATGTCGGGCGTTCAAGCCGACGTGGCCGTCGAGGGAATGCACTGCGGCTCGTGCGCCGCGCGGGTCCAGCGTGCGCTCGGACGGCAGGAGGGCGTCGCCGAGGCGCGGGTGAACTTCGC
The DNA here is from genome assembly GCA_037720745.1 of Candidatus Limnocylindrales bacterium. Lineage (GTDB taxonomy): Bacteria > Chloroflexota > Limnocylindria > Limnocylindrales > CSP1-4 > Palsa-1032. The sequence goes on along the minus strand of JBBJNS010000192.1, from coordinate 2,573 downwards.
GACGCATCGCGCCAGCTTCCGTTACGACCCAGGCGTGGTCGGGCTCGACCAGCTGCGCGAGACCGTCGGCCAGCTCGGCTACGTGTTGACCGAGGTGCCCACGGACGGCGCGGCCCACGAGGGCGAGGACGCCAGCTCCCAGGAGGCGCGTGCGTGGCGGCGCCTGAACATCCTCGCTTGGCCTCCGGCCGTCGCCGTCATGGTCCTGGCCTTCGCTTTCGCGGATGAGGAATGGGCCCGCTGGCTCTCCCTGCCGCTTGCGGCCGCCGTGGAGTTCGGCGCCGGCAGGCCGATCCTTTCCAGCGGCCTGGGGCGCGCCCGCCGGCTCAGCGCCAACATGGACACGCTGATCGCGATCGGCACGCTGACCGCGTTCTTCTACTCCTTCTACGAGCTGCTGGCCGGTGGCGACCTCTACTTCGAAACCGCCGCGCTGCTGATCGCCTTCATCCTGCTCGGCCGCTACTTCGAGGCGCGCGCACGGTCGCGTGCGTCGAGCGCGATCCGCGCCCTGCTGGAGCTGGGTGCCAAGGAGGCGAGACTGCTCGTCGACGGCGAGGAGCGAATGGTGCCCGTCGAGGAGGTCGAGGTCGGCGACCTCCTGCGCATCCGGCCGGGTGAGAAGGTCCCACTCGACGGCGTGGTGACCGAGGGCGCCTCCGCGGTCGACGAATCGATGCTCACCGGCGAGTCGGTCCCGGTCGAGAAGGCCCGCGGCGACCAGGTCGCCGGCGCCACCGTCAACGTCAACGGAGCGCTCACCGTGCGCACGACGGCGCTGGGCCGCGACTCTGCCCTGGCCCAGATCGTGCGGCTCGTCGAGGAGGCTCAGGCGAGCCAGGCGCCGGTCCAGCGCCTCGTCGACCAGGTCTCCGCGATCTTCGTTCCGATCGTCCTGGGCATTGCACTCGCGACCTTCGGGCTGTGGTGGCTGGTGGCCGGCGATGCGGCGGGAGGCCTGCTGGCCGCGGTGGCCGTGCTGATCATCGCGTGCCCGTGTGCGCTCGGGCTCGCGACCCCGACCGCGCTGATGGTCGGAGCGGGCCGCGGCGCCGCCCTCGGGGTGCTCATCAAGGGAGGGGAGGTGCTCCAGCGCGCACGGCGGCTGGACACCGTGGTGTTCGACAAGACCGGAACGTTGACCGTCGGCAGGATGACGCTCGTCGATGCCGTCGGCCTGGGTGCTGACGCCAGTCAGGCAGTCCTGGCAAGGGCTGCTGCCGCCGAAGCCGACTCGGAGCACCCTGTCGCCCGAGCGATCGTCGCGGGCACCGAGGCCGCCGGGGTCAGCTTTCCTCGTGCCGAGTCGTTCAGCTCGCTCGCCGGCCACGGTGTGCGCGCCGAGGTGGAGGGCGAGACGGTGGTCGTCGGCCGGCGCAAGCTGATGGCCGAATCCGGTCTTCCGATCGCCGACGAACTCGAGACGGCCGCCTCCGCGTGGGAGGCCGATGGCCGCACCGCGGTGTTCGTCGGCTGGGCAGCGCGTACACGCGGCGTCATCGCCGTGGCCGACACGGTCAAGCCCGGCGCACGCGAGGTCGTCGATCGGCTCCATCGGCTGGGCGTGAACGTGGCGATGATCACCGGCGACAACCGGCTCGCGGCGCAAGCGATCGCCGACGAGCTGGGCATCGACCGTGTGCTGGCGGAGGTCTTGCCGGAGGACAAGGTCACGGAGGTACGGCGGCTTCAGGAGGCCGGGATGGTCGTGGCCATGGTGGGCGACGGCATCAACGACGCCCCCGCGCTCGTCCAGGCGGATGTCGGCATCGCGATCGGCACCGGAACCGACGTCGCCATCGAATCCTCTGACCTGACGCTGATCTCAGGAGACCTCGACGGAGTGGTCACGGCCATCGCCCTCTCGCGGCGCACGCTGCGCGTCATCTACCAGAACCTCGGGTGGGCCTTTGGGTACAACGCCGCGATGATCCCGCTGGCCGCGGTCGGGTTGCTGCACCCGATCTTCGCCGCCGCCGCGATGGCCTTCTCATCGGTCAGCGTGGTCTCGAACTCCCTGCGGTTGCGGCGGTTCGCAGAGAGCCCCGCGATGAGGCCGGGCCGGGTCGGTGCATGATGGCCGGTAGGAACACGCGGCGCGCGCGCGAATTGCGCAAGCTCGAGGAGATCCGTGCCGCCCGTGAGGCGGCTGAGCGCGGAGGGCGCGAGACCCGGCGGCGCGTGATCCTCGGCAGTTCGCTGCTGTTGTTCGGCGCGCTCCTCACGGCCGGCATGATCGTGGGACCCGATCTGCCCGGCCCGGACGCGACCAGCGCAAGTCTGCTCGTCGTCTTCGTGATCGGCCTCACGGCCGGTGGGCTGTCCTGCCTGGCGGTCCAGGGCGGACTGCTCGCGGTTGCCGTCACCGGAGACCGCGAGCGTCGCGAGTCCGGCGCAATGGACCTCGAGGGCAGCGCGGCGCCGCTCCTGTGGTTCCTGGGTGCCAAGCTGACCGTCTACACGCTGGTGGGTGCTCTGCTCGGTGCGCTTGGCTCGCTCGCGCAGCCGAGCCCGCTGCTGCGGGCGGTGATCATGGGCGCCACCGCGCTGCTGATGATCGCCACCGCCCTGCA
>JBBJNS010000191.1:0-3382 GCA_037720745.1 Candidatus Limnocylindrales bacterium | reverse complement strand
CGTGGTCGAGGTCGGCCGCCGTGGGGTCCAGGGCGCAGGCGATGGTGAAGCCGGCCGGCGCCCCGATGGGCTTGCCCGCCTGGTCCTCGCCACGATTGAGCCGCCGCAGGATGCCGATGAGGCCCGTCGAATCGATGTCCCAGATGCCGGTCCCGGTGGGCAGATCCCCGACGCGCGGCGGGTCGCCGGTGAGGGCCAGGATGTTGCGCACGCCCAGGGCATGGGCGCCCAGCAACTCTGATTCGAGCGCCATCAGGTTGCGGTCGCGCGTGGTGAGATGGACCAGACACTCCAGGTCCAGATCGTGTTGTATGCCGAAGGCCACCGCCAGCGCACCCATGCGCACTCGGGCCATCGCGCTGTCACTGATGTTGACCAGGTCGACGCCCGCTTCCTGAAGGAGGCGCGCGGCCTCGATGGTGCGCTCGATACGCACGGAGCGCGGCGGGTCGATCTCCACGCTGACCACGAAGCGTCGCTGGGCAAGGGCGCGTGCTAGTTCCGTGGCCGGCGGCGGTTCCTGGGCAGGACCGCTGGCGGCGCGCTCCGCGATGGTGGCACGCGGCGTGGCCCTGGATCCCAGTGGGCCGGTCGTGGCCGCGGCCGTGCCCTGTTCGCGTGCTAGGGTACGGTCGAGCGCCTGCCGCATGGCCGCCACGTGCTCCGGGGTCGTGCCGCAGCAACCGCCGATGATCCTCGCGCCGGCGGCCAGGAAACGAGCCACGGCATCGCCGAAATAGGCTGGCCCAGCGGCATAGACGAACTGCCCCTCCACGCGCTGGGGCAACCCAGCGTTGGGCATGATGGACCGTGCCAGACCGGCCGAGGGCAGCCCCATCTGGTCGAGCGCGTCCAGGCAGACGAGCGGCCCAGCGCCGCAGTTCACGCCCACGGCATCGACACCCGCCGCAGCCAGCGCCGTGGCCGCCGTCTGCGGACTCGTCCCGTCCATGGCCACCAAGTCCTCGCCGAAGGTCATCTGGGCCACGATGGGCAGATCACCCAGCGTGCGGGCCTCGGCGATGCCCGCCAGCAGCTCGTCCAGGTCGCTGAACGTCTCGAAGACGAGCAGGTCGGCGCCACCTTCCAGCAGCCCCTCTATCTGCTCGCGGAACGCGCTCCGGATGTCCGCGTCTGACGCTCGCTCCGGCCCGCGCACGGCGTGACCCAGCGGCCCGATGCTGCCGCCCACCAGCACGTCGCGGCCGGACACGTCGCGCGCCTCACGCGCCAGTTGGGCGGCGCGGCGATTGAGACGAGCGGCATCCTTGGCCAGGCCGAATGGCTCCAGGCGGAAGCGGTTGGCCCCGAACGAATCGGTCTCGATGGCATCCGCCCCGGCGGCGATCGACTCACGGTGGATGGCGCCGATGAGGTCAGGCTGGCTGATGACCAGCTCGTCGAGGGCGCTGCGCTGCGGCACGCCGCGGCTGAAGAGCAGCGTGCCCATGGCTCCGTCGAACAGGATGGGCCGCTTGGCCAAACGCTCGGCGAAAGCGCGGCGGGCGTGGGAGTCCTGGTCACTCACCGGCACAGGGTACTAGCGAGACGTCCGCATCGGCGCCGGGGCGACCGATCCACGGAGATCAGATGCGTCCCCGCCGGCGAAGCAGGGACAGGCGCACGCCGTCCCAGGCTATCTCCGGCGGTCGCGGCCGGCCGTTGTATGTCGAGGCCATCGACGAGGCGTACGCGCCAGCCACCCCGATGGCCACGAGGTCGTCGCGCCGGAGCGGTGGCAGCGCTGCCTCTCCCAGGCGGTCCGTGGATTCGCAGACAGGCCCATCGACGCGGACCATGGCCGCCGGCTCGCCGTCCCCGGACGCCGGCTCGATCGCCCGTCTCATCGACGTCAGCGCGAGGAGCGGGTGCTCGGCGCCATACAGCGCCGGTCGGATGAGTTCCGTCATGCCCGCGTCCAGCACGACGATGGGCCGTTCCCGGGAACGCACGTGCAGCACGGACGCCACGAGCCAGCCGGCGCCGGCCACGACCGCCCGGCCGGGCTCGATCGCCAGCCGCTTGGGTCGGGCATCCTCCGGAAGCTCGTTCATCTCCTGGTGCACGGCCGCAGCGAACAGCCGGATGCTCGGGACGGAGCCGACCAGCCCATGATCGACCGGGAAGCCGGAGCCGCAGTCGAGCGTGTCGAAGTCCGGTAGCGACGCGCGCTGAAGTCCCAGCACGCGAAACCCTACGCGCATGGCCGAGCGCCACGCGTCGACCGCACCGAGCTGCGAGCCGACGTGGACGTGGAGCCCTCGCCAGCGGAGCGGCCCGGACACCCCGCCCCCCGCGTCGATCACCTCTGCGAGCTCCTCGGTCAGCACTCCGAACTTGGAATCGGCCGCGCCGACCGCGAGTCCGAGATGGGTCTCGGGACGGACCTGTGGATTGAGGCGCACCAGCACGTCCAGCCGCAACTCGTGGCGATCGCTTCGCCTGCCCGTAGGCCGTCCAGCACGGTTCGTTGCGCCGGCCATGAGGCGGGCCAGCACCGCCGCCTCCTCAGCCGATTCCACGCTCACCCACAGCAACGGGCGGCCCGCCCTGGCTTGTGCTACCGCCCTCTCAAGATCGTGGGTGCTCTTGCCGACCCCCTCCAACGCGGTCAGGGCCGTCGGGAATCCTGCGCGGCGCGCCAGCTGGAGCTCGCCTCCGGACACGGCGCTGGCCCCGAAGCCGATACCCGGCAACCGTTCCAAGAGCCCCGGCAGTCCGTTGGCCTTGAGCGCATAGAGACGTAACCAGGGATCCGGGAACGCATCTCGGATGGCCTGAGCGTCGGCGTCCAGACGCACCAGATCGTAGAGGTAGAGTGGTGTCCCGTACCGGCGCGCGGCTTGGCGCATCGCTTCGTGGGTCAGCGCTGTCATCGGGCAAGCCTACGCGGGCGCGGGTCTCCGGGGAGCCGAGTGCTGAGAGGCGGGCCGCGACGCTCCAGGCACACGCTTCGTCGCCTCAGCAATGGCGCAAGGGGCCATCATCAAGCAGGATCACGCCCTGGACATGAGCGATCGGAGGATCACGATGCCTGCCGAGAAGGAGATGCCGGACACCATCCGGCGTTCGTCCAAGAAAGGGCAGCGGACCTGGGCCAAACCCACGACAGCGCCGTGGAGAGCTACGGCGAGGGCGAACGTGCTCACCGGACGGCCTTCTCCTCACTCAAGCACTCGTTCGAGAAGGTGGGTGATCGCTGGGAGGCCAAGGACGAGAAGGGACCCTCCGATCCCCAGGCGGCCAAGAGCGGCCGGGATGCTCGGGACAGTGGCAGCGAGACGTTCGGCGGGGTGGATGTGCTGGGCAACACCAAGGACCAACTCTACGAGCGGGCGCGTGACCTGGACATCAAGGGCCGTTCGTCGATGAGCAAGAACGA
>JBBJNS010000190.1:0-3387 GCA_037720745.1 Candidatus Limnocylindrales bacterium | reverse complement strand
TCGCCGAAGCCACGCCTCGAACCGCTGCGGATCTCGCAGGCCCGGCGCCATGCCTGGACCATCGCCTCCTGCACGACATCGTCGGCCGCCGCGGAATCGCCCAGGATCATGCTGGCCGTCGCGCTCGCCTTCGCGAAGTGCATCACGATGAGGCGCGCGAAGGCGTCGTCGTCGCCCTGTTGTGCCCTGACCACGAGGCTCTCGACACCCGTCACACTCCCTCCATCCGCTGCACACCCTTAAGACACCGCTGCGTGGCATCTTGTTCGCGTCACCGGGCGGGCGCATCGTTCGTCAGGGACGGCGAAGGGTGCCATCGAGCGCCCCACCATCGCATCCCTGGAGGAGTCCATGGCCGACGAACCGACCCGACCGCTGTCCCCGCCGCCCAGCCACTGGACCGTGGTACCCGCAGCCGGCAAGGTGGCACTGAACGGTCCCCCACTCGTGCGTCGCCTCGACGCGACCGTGGCGCGACGTATCGTGGCCATCGCGCTGCTGATGGGGCTGCTGGGACAGTGGCTCCTGGTCGGCCAGGCAGCCGGCATCAACGTCCTGCTCTGGACCGCGGCCATCCTGCTGTCAGCGCTGCTGGTCCGCCCTCGTGACGCGACCTTCGACCGTCTCGATGCGTGGCTGCCGCCAGCGGCGCTCGTCTTCGCCGCGCTGGTCGCGGTCCGTGCCGATGAGACGCTCTTGGTCTTCGACACGCTGACAGCGCTGACGCTGACGGCGGCCTCCATCGCGGCGCTCGGCGGCGTGGCGGTCACGCGACGGTCATTGGGCGGGCTGCTGCGGACGGCGGTACACGGCACCTCATTCGCGCTGGGTGGCTCCACTCAGCTGAGGCCGGCACTCGAGGGCGTCAGTGAGCTGCCGCATGCTTCCGCTGCAGGCCGCGTTCGGCCCATCGTGACCGGCCTGCTTCTTGCCGGTCCTGTGGTCGCCGTCTTCGTGGCGCTCTTCGCCGTCGCCGATGGCGTCTTCGCGTCGATGCTCAGCCGGGCTCTCGACTGGCGACTCGACCTCGCCGACTGGCCGCTGCGCCTGATGGTGTGGGGGCTGCTGGCCTGGGTCGTGGCGGGTGTGCTGGTGCTGTTGGCGGGTGCCACGAAAGAGGTGGCCCGAGACCGACCCATCTCTCTGACCCGGCGCCTCGGAACCACTGAGGCACTGACCCTCCTGCTCGCCACGGATCTCGTGTTCGGCGTCTTCGTGGCCATCCAGGCGGCTTACCTCTTCGGTGGGATCGACACGCTCGCCGCCAGCGGCATGACCTATAGCGAGTACGCCCGGCAGGGGTTCTTCGAGCTCGTAGCGGTCGCGGTCCTGGCCGGAGGGCTGGTGCTGGCCCTCGAGAGCATCGTGCGAGACCGGACACACTGGTACCGCATCGCGGCCATGGGGCTGCTGATACTCACCGCGCCGATCCTGGCGTCGGCGGCATACCGGCTGGCGCTGTACCAGCACGCCTACGGCTGGACGGAGCTGCGCTTCTACGTCGCCGCGGCCATCCTCTGGTTGGGCGCCTGCGTTGCAGCTGGACTCGTCGCCGTCTGGCGGGACCAGAGCCGTTGGCTGGCAAACGCCGCAGCGATCCTGGGTCTCGTCGTCGCGCTCGGTGTCAACATCGTAGGCCCGCAGGCGTTCGTGGCGTGGGAGAACGTCGCGCGGGCGCTGGACCCCTCGCGCGTGGCGGCGGACGGGCTGAGCGGGCTCGATGCGACATATCTCATCGGCCTCGGTGACGACGCCATACCGGTGCTCGTGGCCGCCTACCCGCGCCTCTCGCCCGATGACCGCGAGATCGTGGGGGAGGCGCTCCTGGAACGGCGCGCCGAGTCGCTTCGCATGGACGCGGCCAGCGGCTGGCCATCGTGGAATCTGGGCCGCGAGCGGGCGCTGGAGGTGCTGCGGAACGCGTCGCCTCCGTGAGCGGAGGGCGGGCGGCAGCGCTTCCCGTCGGATGCCCGGACGGGTGAGTTACCTTCGAATGTCCGCCAGGTGGGCACTATCCCGCTCCTGGCCGCGCCGTCCCGTCAAACTCCCGTGCCACGGGCGTTACGCAGGACGGCAGTGGTCTGCCATCCGCCCGACGGTCGAAAGGGGCGCTTCATCGACTCTGACCGCGCTCAGCCACGTCGAGCTCGCGCGCCCCGACACCCTCCGGCGCGACGGAAACGTGACGGGATCCCGCATAACGACCGCCTCACGGGCATATGAGTGGACGCGACCCGATCTGGCGAAGCGACCTCTCCGAACTTGCACTGAACCTGTCTCGAACTGCTCTGACCGCGCTCAGGGTCGCTTGAAGCCGTGCCACTTCCCAGCGGCCGCCAGCGCTGCGAGCTTCGCGCGAGTCTGCTGTCGATGCTCCGCGGGCATCTCGGGGTAGAGCCGGTCCAGGATGAACATGGCTCGTTCCAGATCGCTCATCGGGCCGGCCGCATCAGCCTGCTGCCACATGAGCAGATGACCCTTCTCGCGCAGCTGGAGCGTCACTTCGGAACGCCGTGCCACAGACATCTGGGCGATCATCGCCTCCTGCGTCGCTCGTCCCGGGTCAGGGCGCACGCTGCACCTGTTCCAGGAGTGCGGCCACGCTGAGGACCGCTGCCCAGCGCCTCGTGTAGATCCAGTCGATCTCGTCTCGGTTGATGCGCATGAGGATGGCGCAGTCGCGCAACTGGAGCTCAGACGTGCCCTCGGACCACATCAGCTTGGCCAGGATGAGGTCCTCGATGGCCGCGACCCAGACGGTACCGAACGTAGGATGCTCAGCAGTACGGCGTCGCGCCATGGCCTCGACGGCCCAGGGACCGGGGACGCGGAGGAAGCGCAGCTCGCCGCTCTGCGGGAACGGGGCGTCCGGCTCCTCACCCTGGATGGCGTACTGGAGGATCTCTCCAGCGGCCGGGAAGGCGTCGTGGGGATAGCCGTCCTCGCGCCAGGCAGCCACCCGGGCGGCGAGCGCTTCGTGGAGCTCCGTCACGCGGCCATCGTACGTGGCGCGGCTACGGCAGCGGCATCCCGTAGCCCAGCACCGGGATCCCGAAAGCCTCGAAGTCGCGCGAGTTGCGCGTCAGGACGGTCGCTCCGAGACGCCAGGCCAAAGCCGCGATCAGTGCATCGCCGATGCCTGGCTTGCGCCGGCCCTCCTCCAGCCGGGCTCGCCGCTGATCTCCAGCCCAGCGAGCACCGTCGGGGTCGACCGCGACGTACTCGAGTGCGTTCACGAGCGACTCGACGGCGGCCTGCTCTTGCGGACCCCCGCGAGAGGACAGTTCGCTCACCACGATGTCGCACGTGTAGAGATCCCCCGTCTCCTCGAAGAGCCGGCTGAGGATCTCCACGCCGGGCGGATAGTCGCGCGCATGGTCGACGATG
>JBBJNS010000189.1:0-3409 GCA_037720745.1 Candidatus Limnocylindrales bacterium | reverse complement strand
AGCACGGGCTGCGGGCCGTGACGATGTCGAAGATCGCCGAGAGGACCGGCATCGGACGGGCGACGCTGTACAAGTACTTCCCGGACGTCGAAGCGATCCTGCTCGCCGGCCACGAACGTCACGTCGCCGGCCACCTCGCCCACCTTGCCGAGCTGCGGGACCAGCCCGGCGACGCAGACTCGCGGCTGCAAGCCGTGCTGGGGGCCTACGCGCTCATCACCCACCAGCGTGGCCGGCACGACACCGAGATCGCGGCGCTGGTGCATCGAGGTGAGCACGTCGCCCACGCGCAGCGGCAGCTCATCGGCTTGTTCCGGGACTTGCTGACCGGGGCCGTCAAGACGGGCCACATCCGGGATGACGCCACGGCCGACGAGCTGGCGAACTACTGCCTGCACGCCCTGGCGGCAGCCAGCAACCTGCCTTCCGAGGCCGCTGTCCGCCGGCTCGTCTCGGTCACTCTGGCCGGCTTGCGCCCGCCTCGCTCCCCCGAGCCCCATCCCGGAGCGTCGCGGGCACCGATGCTACGCTGAGGCCAAGCCCTTGCGTCCCGTCGAGGTCGCCAGCCAGGGCGGCGGCCGGGGAGAGCATGACCGAAGCCTTCAACGAAGAGATGCGTCAGGGCTATGCCCTGGAGGGACCCGGCTTGGTGCTGGGCAATCCCCTGCTGGGCGACGAGGTCGTCCCTGACGTGCGTGTCCAGGTCGGCCTGTCGATGACCAACCGGCACGGTCTCATCGCCGGGGCAACGGGCACGGGCAAGACCAAGACCCTCCAGATCATGGCCGGCCAACTCTCCCAGGCCGGCGTGCCGGTGTTCATCTCCGACATCAAGGGGGATCTGACCGGCCTGGCGGCGCCGGGCGACGCCGCCAACGCTGCCGTGGTCGAGCGCTCCAGGTCGCTGGGCTGGGAGTTCCTGCCGAGCAGCCATCCCGTGGAGTTCCTCTCGCTGTCCGGCGAGCTGGGCGCCCAGGTGCGCGCCACCGTGCACTCCTTCGGGCCGATGCTACTGGGCAAGGTGCTCGACCTCAACGAGACGCAGACGTCCGTGCTGTCGCTCATCTTCAAGTACTGCGACGACGAGAACCTGCCACTGCTTGACCTGCCCGACCTGGAGACGACGCTCAAGTTCCTGGCCTCGGAGGAAGGCAAGCCCATCCTGGACGAGTACGGCGGCATGTCCAAGTCCACCGTGGGCGTCATCCTGCGTTCGCTCATCACGCTGGAGCAGGAGGGCGCTGACTCATTCTTCGGCGAGCCGGAGTTCGACGTCGCGGACCTGATGCGTCAGACCCCGGAGGGCAAGGGCGTCATCAGCATCCTCGAGCTGTCCGACGTGATGAGCAAACCACGCCTCTTCAGCACGTTCATGCTCTGGATGCTGGCCCAGCTCTACGAGACGCTCCCCGAGGCGGGCGACCTGCCCCAGCCCAAGCTGTGCTTCTTCTTCGACGAGGCGCACCTGCTCTTCGACGATGCCTCGGACACCCTCCTCGACCAGGTCGAGCTGACGGTACGGCTCATCCGCTCCAAGGGCGTGGGCGTCTACTTCGTGACGCAGGCACCGACCGATGTGCCCTCCTCGGTGCTTTCGCAGCTGGGCAACCGCGTCCAGCACGCGCTGCGCGCGTTCACGCCCGACGATGCGGACGACCTGCGCAAGACGGTCCGGACCTTCCCCATGACCGAACATTTCGATGTCGAGAAGACCATCACCTCGCTGGGCATCGGGGAGGCGCTGGTCACGGTGCTGGGGCCCAAGGGGGTGCCTACGCCCCTGGCCCCCACGCGGCTGGTGCCGCCCGATTCGCTCATGTCGCCCATCCCGCGGCAGCGCTTCGACGAGCTCGTGGCCGCCAGCGCGCTGAAGGCCAAGTACAGCGAGGCGGTCGACCGGGATTCGGCGCACGAGCTGATCACGCGGCGCATCGAGGCCGCGCGCGCGTCAGCATCCGCGGCTGCTGGCGCGGCCGTGCCGCCGGCGGCCGTCCCGACCACGAACAGCGGCCTGAACGAGATGACGCCGGCGCAGCAGAAGGCAGAGCTGAAGGAGCAGGCGGCGGAGCAGAAGCGCCTGGAGCGAGAGGCCAAGAAGGCACGTGACGCCATGGCCAAGGCACAGCGCGAGGAGGAGAAGGCGCGGCAGCGGCAGCGCGACCTGATGATCCGCGAGGGCGGCAAGATGGTGCGTTCGCGGGCCGGCCAGGACTTGCTGCGCAGCGTGTTCGGGACGCTTCTGGGCGGCGGCCGCCGCCGCTGATCGACTTCGGGCGACTGGCCGCTCGGCTATCCTTGGCGCCATGGGACCATCGCGCCGCGACCTGCTTGGGATCGGTTGCCTCGTCGTGCTGCTGGTCGGGATGCTCGTGATCATCGTGCTGGGAGCCATCCCGCCCGGAGGTCCGCCCACACTTCACTGAGTTCGGGGCAGAGTCCGTCACAAGTCTCGGGGGCGGCCCGTCGTATCAGTGGACGTTCCTCGCATCGGTTCGCGTCCCGGCTCGGCCTCTCCTCTCTGAGTCGGGACGCATCACTCCTCCGAACTCGGCCCCGGTCTCCCCCGGGGTCGAGTCGCGTGTGGCGACATGCCGCTGGGAGGAGCCCTCAGGTCGCGCCGTCCGCCTTCTGACGTCGCTCGTAGCGGCTCATCAGCGGCGTCACGGAGGCGCCGTGGACCAGGACCGAGGCGACCACCACGGACAGCGTGATGGCCGCCAGCGTCTGCGCCACGTCGGGCTGGAGATCGTGCGTGATGGCATAGGTAAGGTAGTACACCGATCCTACGCCGCGGATCCCGAACCAGCCGATGAAGGTCAGCCGGGTCCGCGACACGGAGGCACCGGCCAGACCGACCAGCACGGCCAGCGGCCTGATCACCAAGAAGAGCAACGGAGCGAACCAGGCCACCGCCAGGGGCACGCCCACGATCGTCAGCGCGGCACCGACGAGCACGACCACGGCCACCTCGCCGATCCGCTCCAGCTGCTCATTGAAGGTCAGGAGTGCTCGCGCCATGAAGGCCGGGGCCGTCTCCGGGTGCGTGGCCACCTCTTCCTGCGAGCGGCTGCCCCGGCCCTCCCCAGCCTCGAGCTCGTCGGCGACTTCCTCGTCCGTCCGGGTGCGCTCGATGCGTCGCAGCGCCAGTCCGGCCGCGAAGACGGCCAGGAAGCCGTAGCCCCCGATCAAGAGCGCAGCCCCGTACGAGACGCCGATGAGGCCCAGCGCGAGGAACTCGTCGAGCCCGACCGCCTCGCGGTGCGCGCTTCGGAGGTGCACCACCAAGCGAGCGACGAGCGTGCCCAGCAGAGCGCCTACCGCCAGCCCGACCACGACGGCCCAGACCACATCGACCGCCACCCAGCGCAGCCCGTTCGCGCCCAGGTCGTGCAGTCCGAGTAGCCCCAGA
>JBBJNS010000188.1:0-3438 GCA_037720745.1 Candidatus Limnocylindrales bacterium | reverse complement strand
CAAGCTCATGGAGCTGCCCGAGTGGTCATCCGGCAAGCCCCGAGCCGGTCACGCGGTGGCCTTCCCGTCGGTGGACCTGGCATCGCTCGGTTCGGGCAGGCATCAGCTGGGAACCGGCGCACCGACCGAGCTCGTGCTGGATGGTGCGGCGCTGGCGACCGATGAGGCGGCGCGCGACTGGGTCGCCGGTGCCTTCGACTACTGGGTGGGGGACGGCGCTGGCGCGGGCCGGCCGCTCGGCCAGAACGCCATGCTGCTCCTGCATCGACTGCTGGCGCCGGTGGCGGAATTGCGACCGCTCCTGCGGCGGGAGCTGGATGAGGCGGAAGAGTCGGTCATCACGTTGACGCGGGGCCAGGTGCGGGCGTTGGCCACCATCCGCGGACTGCGACGCGCGGCCATCGTGGGTCCTGCCGGGAGCGGCAAGACGCTGGTGGCGGCGGAGATGGCGCAGCGCTTCGTGGCGGAGGGCTACGAGACGCTGCTCGTCTGCTTCAACCAGCCCCTGGCCCGGATGCTCGCCGAGCACGCCGCGGGTGCCGTAGTCAGCGGTCGCCTGACGGTCTCCACGTTCCATGAACTGTGCCGGCGCCTGGGACATGAAGCGGGCGTCATCGGTCAGGAGCCGGCACTCAAGGACCAGGACTGGTTCGACCGCGTGTTGCCGGGTGCCCTGGACGCGGCCATCCCTACCGTCGGTGGTCGGTATCAAGCCGTCATCGTGGACGAGGGGCAGGACTTCCATCGGTCGTGGCTGGAGTCGTTGGATCTCCTGCTCAGCGCCCCGGGCGAGGACGTCCTGTTCGTCTTCCATGACCCCAGCCAGGCTCTCTACAGGGAAGACCCGCTGGCCTCTGAGGAGGTGCGATCCAGCCTGGCCCTGACGCCACTGTCGATGCTGGACAACTGTCGCAACAGCGCGACGGTGCATGAGCTGGCCGCCCGCTTCTACACGGGCGAGGGTCCCATCACGGCCCTGCGCGAGGATGGACGGCGGCCGGACGTCATCGTCGCGGCAGAGGGCGCCCAAACGTTGGAGGCGTTGCGCCGCGTGCTTCACCGGCTCGTGGTGGAGGAGCAGGTGGCGCCGTGGCGCATCGCCGTGCTGTCGGGTCACTCCCATTCGGAAAGCGCCGTGTGGCGCCAGGGACGCTTCGGCAATCAGGTCCTCTGGAACGGCAACTACGGTCCAGATGGGCGCTCGCTGGGGCTGTCAGCTGACCAGGTCGTGGAGCAGCCCTCGGACACTATCCTGTTCGACACCATCCGCCGCTTCAAGGGATTGGAGCGAGAGATGGTGGTCCTGGTCGAACTGCGAGCGGAGGAGCCGTCGCTCGAGCGGTTGCTCTACGTCGGCATCAGCCGAGCACGACACCACCTGGTGATCATCGCGCCTGCAGCGCTGGAGGGGTTGCTTCGATGAGGGTCCGCAAGGTACCCAGAGCCTGGCTGGATGATCCAGGCTCGATCGCGACTGGCAGGCCTGGGCCGCGCGACCGGCCGAGAGTCGGCGCAGCGCGCAACGAGACGATCGTGCGGAAAGTGCTGGAGGCCTTCCACCAGGACGACGCCGACACGCTCCGTCAGCTCGTGGCACCGGACGCTCGCCTGCACATCGCCGAGCCCTGTGAAGGCCCGGGCGACTTCCTGGGTGCTACGGGCGTAACGGAGCGCTTTGCCCGCTCAGCCGAGTTGCTGGGGACGGACACGACGATCCACATCGAAGACGTGCTGGCCAGCGACTCCCACGCGACGGTCCTGTTCGAGGTCCGAGACCGCGGGGCAAGGGGCTCGTGCGCCCAGCGCGTGGCGGTCTACCGGCTTTCCGAGGGTCGGATCAACGAGATCCGCGTGCATCAGGAGCCCAGCGGCGCGCCGAACGCCTGATGCAGCTCATCGACGGGCAGCCCGTCTACTCAGCAACAGATCTGGTGGGCTATCTGGAGTGCGAGCACCTGACACAGGTGGAGCGTGCCGCCCTCCACGGCCTGGCCCAGCGTCCGCAACGAGAAGACATCGAGATCGATCTCATCGCCAAGCGCGGCTACGCGCACGAGCAGCGCTACCTCGCGAATCTGCGAGGGGCCGGTCGACAGGTCACGGAGATCGTCAAGGACGACACCCTCACGGACCGCGGTACCCAGCTTCGCCAGGCCGAGACGGAAACCATTGCGGCCATGCAGCGCGGCGCTGACGTCATCTTTCAGGCCACCTTCTTCGATGGCACCTGGATCGGCTACGCCGACTTCCTGCTGCGCGTGCCGGCGCCCAGCGACCTCGGCGAGTGGAGCTACGAAGTCGCCGACACCAAGCTGGCGCGCTCGCCAAAGGCCAGCGCCATCCTCCAGATGTGCTCTTACACGGAGCAGGTGCATCGCATCCAGGGCACGTGGCCCGCTCAGATGCACGTGGCCCTGGGCGGCGTGGCGCGGCAGACGGCCAGTTTCCGCGTTTACGATGCGATGGCCTACTACCGCAACGTCAAGGACCGCTTCCTGGAAGCTCTGACCAGCGGTACCGTGGCCTATCCGCCGGGCGCCACGTACCCCGAGCCGGTGCAGCACTGCCCGGTGTGCCGCTGGGTGGTGGAGTGCGTCGGGAGGCGGCACCGCGACGACCATCTCTCGCTCGTGGCAAACATCTCCACCCGGCAGCGTAAGGCGCTCGTCGACCGCGGCGTGAGCACCCTGGCCAGCTTGGGGACCCTCGCGCTGCCCATGGAGCCGAAGCTGGAGGGCACCAGCCCGGAATCCCTGACGCGCGTTCGGGAGCAGGCACGCCTCCAGGCGCAGGGACGTCGGGAGGGTCGCGTGCTCCACGAGCTGCTGCGGCCCATCGAGGCCGGCCGCGGGCTGGCTGCCCTGCCGCCGCCGTCGCTTGGCGACCTATTCTTCGACATGGAGGGCGACCCTTTCGTGGAGGAGGGCGGTGCGGACGGCCTGGAGTACCTCTTCGGGGTCATCGAGCCGGCCGGCGGCACGGTCGAGCAACCCGCTTTTCACGCCTTTTGGGGGCTGGATCGAGCCGGCGAGAAGCGCGCCTTCGAGGAGTTCATCGATCAGGTCATGGATCGGCTTCAGAAGGACCCGGACCTGCACATCTACCACTACGCGAGCTACGAGCCGAGCGCCGTCAAGCGCCTGATGGGGCGTCACGCCACGCGGGAGGACGAGGTCGATCGCCTGCTGCGCGGTGACGTCTTCGTGGACCTCTTCAGCGTGGTCAAGCACGCGGTCCGCGTCTCACAGGACTCCTACTCCATCAAGAAGCTGGAGCCGCTGTACGAGTTCAAACGCGAGGTCGATCTCAAGGATGCCGGGTCGAGCATCGTCAACTTCGAGCTCTGGCTGGACGGTGGCGGCACTGATCAGGCGCTGCTCGATCAGATCCGCGACTACAACCGCGACGACTGCGTCTCCACCCTCAGGCTGCGCGACT
>JBBJNS010000187.1:0-3445 GCA_037720745.1 Candidatus Limnocylindrales bacterium | reverse complement strand
TGTGCTAGCCCGGTGGCGGCGCTTCGCCGACGTCATGGCCGCGGGCTTCGTCGGTTTTCGGTGGAGCCCCGCGTCGCCGGATGCCGACCGCATTGACGGCGGCTCCTGTGAGTAGCAGCACCACGTTGACCATCATCGCCGAACGGTACGAGTCGGCTGACGCGTTGCGCACCACCACCGCCTCCTCATCGGAGAGGTCCGCCGAGGGCTGATTGAGTGGTGCCACGTCCCGCCGCACGTCGGCCGAGTCGAAGTCCAGCCGCGGGATCGCTGCGCTCACCGCGCCGTAGAACGTGGCCGTGATGGCGATGAAGAGCACGGCCGTCACCAGCGGCTGCCCCACGCGCGAGACCGCGTTGTTGAAGGCCGACCCGATGCCCGCGTTGCGTGACGGGATCGAATCCATCAGCGCTGTCGTCAATGGCGCGACCACCAGGCTGATGCCCACGCCGAAGAGCAGCAGGGTGGGCAGGATGTCGACCAGGAAGTCGGTCGGTGGCAGGAGCGTGCCCAGGTCACCCGGACTCGCCTGCCAGGCCGCGCTGTTGGCAGGGATGCGCACCTGCCACGCCAAACCGAGTGCCATCAACACCGGACCAGCGACCAGGAAGGGCCGCGGCCCGAGGCGACCGGCCAGCGACCCGACCCGCGTCGATAGCAGCGTCAGCAGCAGCCCGGTGGGGAGGCCCAGGAGGCCAGCCGCCAGGGCGGTGTAGCCCAGCGTCCCTTGCAGGAACACGACCTGGAACGTGAAGGTCACGTAGAGCGCGCCATAGATCAGGAAGGTCGAGAGGTTGATGACCGTGAACTCGCGGGACCGGAAGAGGGCCAGCGGGATGAGGGGGTCACGTCGCTTGATCATCAGGAAGGGAAAGACGATCGTTGCGATCACCCCGACGCCGAGGGCCATGAACGCGACGGTGTCCTGCCACGCTCGCTCCTGGCCGCGGATGGCGCCGAATGCCAGGCCCCCCACGGCCAGCGCGATGACGGCGGAGCCGAGCCAGTCGAGGCCGCCCTTGCGCGTCTCGTCGCGCGATTCCGGCACGTAGCGGAGCGTGGCATAGAGCGCGACGAGGACCAGGGGCACATTGATGAAGAAGGCGACGCGCCAGCCGATGGAGTCGACCAGCGCCCCGCCCACGACCGGCCCGATGAGGGTCATGCCAGACGTGGCCGCTGCCCAGACACCGAAGGCGCGTCCCCGCTCCGGTCCTTCGAAGGCGGCTGTGATGATGGCCAGCGCCCCCGGGACCAGCAGGGCACCGGTCGCACCCTGGGCGAGTCGGAAGATGATCAGCAGCTCCAGGTTGGGAGCCAGCCCGCACAGCACAGACGTGACGCCGAAGCCGACCAGGCCGATGGCAAAGATGCGACGCCGGCCGTAGACGTCAGCCAGTCCGCCGGCCAGGATGAGCAGCGCGCTCAGCACAGCGAGATAGCCGCTGGCGACGTAGGCCTGGCCCTCGAACGTGCTGACGAATGTCGCTGGCAGCTCGTCCACGATGCGCGGCAGGGCCACGTTCACGATCGTGCCGTCGAGGAAGACGATGCCCGACCCAAGAGCCACCGCGGCCAGGATCCAGTTCCTGGGATTCACGCGTCCTCCGTCACGGTCTCGGGCTGGCAGGCTTCGACTTGCTGGGTCCCGGCCACGATGACGGCGGCTGCGTCGGGGCGCGCCGGGCAGGACGAGGCCGCCATCTTGGCCGGGCGACCGCTATGCTGGCAAGTCCGCGCGTGACGGCCAGTTGCCGCCTTCCGCTTGGTCGCGGCGATGTACGGGCGAATGGGCCCTGCCGACGAGAGCGACCGCGAGTCATACCTGCAGCGGGTCCTCTCTCGATATGACGAACTACGTCCCTACCGACGACGTAGTTGACGTAGCATCTTCGAGCGGCGCCCCCGCGACTCCTTTCGTCACCGTCCTGCTCGAACCACTCGATGATCTACGCACTTCGGAGCTGCCCTTGTCACGATCCGTTGCACAGAAGATGGGCATCAAGGAAGGCGCCCGGGCCTTCTTCCTGAACGCCCCACCCGCGGCCCTGAAGGCCATCGAGCTGCCGGAGCTGGCTGTCAGTGCGGACCTCGACGGCGACTTCGACTACATCCACTTCTTCAGCATCAGCCAGGCCGAGACGGACGAGACCCTTCCCAAGCTCAAGCCCCATCTGCGGCCGTCGGGCATGTTGTGGATGTCGTGGCCCAAGGGCAGGAAGCTGGGCTCCGACCTCGGGCTGCCCAAGGTCATCGAGATCGCCTACGGTCACGGCCTCGTGGAGAGCACCTGCCTGCGGATCGACGACACCTGGGCAGGTCTGAAGCTGACGCACCCGAAGAAGGGCAAGGTCTACAGGAACAGCCACGGGACGCTGCCCGACGCCTGAGTCGGGGGTCGGGCTCCCGAGCGGAACCGGAACCTGGCGTAGCATCCGGCATGTGGCACTTCGCGCGACCGACGAACCCGAACCGCCGCCGCCGCTGGCGGCCGCCCGCGACTCCGACCTGGAGCGGGAGCTGAGAGTCGCCCTTGACGCTGCGCGGTTGGCTGGGGCGCTTCAGATCCAGAGTTACGAGCGACTCGAGCGAATCGTCCACAAGAGCACCCACGACGTGGTGACGGAGGTCGACACGCTCTCGGAGCAGATCATCATCGACACCATCCGCAACGCCTTTCCGGGCGATCGCTTTCTGGCCGAGGAGTCCGGGCACTCCGGCCGGGAACCGGCGCGCGACGGCCCTGATGCGGCGGGATCGAGCCCCCAATCCGCCGACCCGCCCGACCGGATCTGGATCATCGACCCCCTCGACGGCACTGTGAACTATGCCAACGGCATCCCCATCTTCTGCGTCAGCATCGCGCTGGTGGTCGACGGCAGACCGACCATCGGCGTGGTCCTGGATCCGGCTCGCGATGACCTCTACTGCGCCATCGCCGGCGGTGGGGCGTTCCTGGACGACGTCCCCGTTCGCTCCCCGCTGAAGGAAAAGTTGTCCGATCTGGTGGTGCACCTGGCGCTGCCGCCGTACGGCTTTGCCCGCCGTGAAGGCCGCGTCCGCAAGCGGATCCGTGTCTCGCGCGTGACGGGCAGCGCGGCACTGGCACTCGCCTGGGTGGGCAACGGCCGCTTCGATGCGTTCGTGCAGCCGCGCGGCCTCTCCGTGTGGGATGTGGCGGCGGCGGGGCTCATCGCCGCGGAGGGCGGATCGCACGTCACGGACGGGGAGGGGCATGATTGGTTCGACCTGGCCCGATCATCCCGCGGCGTCGGCATCGTTGCCGCACCGCCGGACCATCACGCGACCTTCCTGGAGCTGCTCCGATGACCGACCAAGTCGCCTCGACCGGCCCGACCGCCTCCGCTTCTGTCCCGGTCGCCCGCCTCAACCACGCGGTGCTCTACGTGCGCGAGCTCGACCGCTCGGTCGACTTCTACCAGCG
>JBBJNS010000186.1:0-3459 GCA_037720745.1 Candidatus Limnocylindrales bacterium | reverse complement strand
TCCAGTTCAGGGATGGCGGCCCCACCGTCCAGCCATGGCACGGCCGCCTCGCCGCTGGGCTCGATGGGTGAGCGGCGGGCGAGCTCGCCCAGTACCCGCAGCCCGACGGCATCGGCAGCGTGGCCGGCCACGGCCCCGAGGGCAGGTCCCCAGGCCGCTTCCGGGTCATAGGCCGCAGGGTCGCGCCAGTACGCGGCGAGCGTGTGCAGGGCGATCTTCGTCGCCTCCGGCTCGATGGCGCCGTTGGCCACGAGGCCATTGCATGCCGCCGGCAGGTCGGGGGCACGGCCGCGCAGGGGGCGGATGTGCGGGTCCCAGCGCATCTCGCCGTCGTTGACCGGGTAGTTGTCCCAGATGAGTGGCAGGCGGCGCAGATCCCTGGCGATCGGAGCCAGATCGTCCGCGGTGATGGTCGTGGAGCACACTTGGCGGCCGGTCCACAAGACCTCTATCTCCGGATGCAGCGCCTCGCCGAGGGTGCTGCGATATGGCGTCTGCCCCTGTCCGCAGTACTCCGTGGGGCAGAACAGGAACCGGCCGCGGGACCCCGCCTTCCGCACTGCATCCAGCATTCCGTTGGCAACGCCCGCCTGCCAGCGTGCGGCTTGGGTGCGTTCGACCGATCCCGGTGGTAGATCCTCCGGCAGGTCGTCGAAGAGAAGGCAGAACGAGTCGATACCTCGCGCCTGGAGCTGGCGGGTCTTGCCGATCAGGACGTCGACCGCGCCGTGGTCGCCCAGCGTCATGTCGATGGGGCTCAGGCCATAGCTGAGCTCTACGCCAGCGTCTGCCGCGTGGCGGGCCAGTCGCTCGAATCGAGCTAGCTCCTCTTCCGGCAATGGGTCACGCCAGCGCGCTCGATGCAGGGGATCGTCCTTGGGTGCGTAGACGTATAGGTCGAAGCCGTGGGCCGCCAGGAAGTCGATCATCCGGTCGCGCGCGTCCCAACTCCAGGGCGGGCCGTAGAACCCCTCGATGAGACCGAGCAACGGACGGGCGGGAGTCGCAGTTGCGGGCTTGGCGCCGCCGTTCAACGCCGACCTCCATGACATACGCGCGCCATGGAAGCGTTAGCCGGTTCCTCCGCAGCGGCTCCCTGCCACCCGCGCATGACAGCCGACATCTGTCCACCGCGAGGGCTCATCGCAGGTGCGAACCGGGCACGGGAGAAGCGCATGGGTTTCGATGGCCAGTCGGCGCGCTGGCTAACGATGCTGAGGTGCGCGCATGACAGGGAAGGCGGGGCACGGACGGCCGACGCCGCTCCGACCGCCGTCACGGCAGCGCCAGGACCGCGCCCGCGCCCCTGAGTCGGTCCTGAAGCGTGCCGATGTCCACCTCGTGGACCTCGCCCCGCTCGCGCGCAGCCAGCGCCGCCGCGAGCCCCGCCGCCTGGCCGGCGATCATGAACTGCGGCTCCAGCCGGAACGAGTTCAGAGCCACGTGCGAGGCGGAGACACAGGTCGACACCAGAAGGTTCGAGCATTCCTCGCGGCGCGGCAGTAGCGCCCGGTACGGGATCTGGTATGGCTCGACGGGCACTGAGAGATAACCCTCTTGGAGGATCTCATCGGCCACGTGAGGAAAGCGCGAGACGGGACAGGACACCCACTGGACCTCGCGGATGTCGATGTTGTAGCCGCCCATGCCGATGCTGTCGGGCTTGCGGCGCTCCGCCGTCAGGTCGCGCTGCGTCATGACGTGATCACCCTGCATCCGCCGCGCCTCTCGGATATAGAGCTGGTGCGGCCAGCCGTCCGTGTCGGTGAACTCGTCGCGGGGCAGGCCGTAGCGGCTCACCTCGCGCTGGATGGCCGCCGGCACGGCACTGTCACGGCCCAGGAAGTAGAGCAGACCTTGCGCCCAGTCCTGATGCTCGCGAGCGATCCGGGTCCGCGTCTCGCGGCCGGCCTCCACGTATGCCCATGACGCACCGAGCAGGTTGGTGGAGATGGGTCCGCCACTGTTGATGTCGGTCTTGCCGTTGGGCAGCTCACCGATGCCGAGCACGTCGCGCACCGTGGCGCGCTCAGCCAGCGCGGCTAGATACGCGGCCACGGCCGAGTACTGCTCAGGTTCGTATCCCACCGGCGCCGGGACCGGCTCGGCGTTGGCACGGTCGGAAGTCAGGCAGATGCGGTAGCAGTAAGACTGCACCTTGCCGTCGCCCTCACCGGGCAGGCCGATGGAGTCGAGCGGCCGGACGTAGCGCGCCAGTGCGCCTGCCTCTTCCACGCGAACGGCGGCACGGAACTGGTGCGGGTCGGGCAGGAGCTCTCGACGACCGGCCAGCGATTCTCCATGCAGCGAGCGGTCCTCCCTTCCCGTGGCATAGGTGATGCCCGCCGCAGCCAGGAGGTCGCCCTCATAGCTGGCGTCCACGAAGATCGCTGCCTCGACCGACTCCACCGCCCCGACCGACCCAGCCGACTCGAGAAGGACCGACCGGATGCGCCCGTCTGCACGCTCCACGCCTCGAAGGACGGCACCGAAGCGCACCTCCACGCCGGCCGCCTCCAACCACTCGAGCAGGACCTGCTCGGCGACGTGCGGCTCGAAGCGCCAGGCGATGGTCTGGCCGTATCGGGCGCCCACCCGCTCGAAGAAGCGCCGCGCCAGTCCACCGATGACGCGCTCCTGGCGCTCCATGTCGGTCTTGCCCAAGCCGCCGCTGATCATCCCGCCGACATGCCGGCCCGGCTCCATCAGCACCGTGCGCGCACCCGTCTCGGCCGCCGCGATGGCCGCCATCACCCCACTGGCCGTGGCACCGTAGACCGCCACTTCCCAGGCGGTCACTTCCAGCTCGTCTTCGCCGCAAGCACCTCGCGGACGAACGCTGTCTTTGCTTCCGTGTAGGCATCTCGGTCTGTCGCGAACCGAGTCGCCAAACGTCGCTTGAGTTCCGCGTAGCGGCGGGCGAGCGATGCATCACCGCGCAGTCGATCACGAAAGAGTCGATGCGCGCGAAGGGCGGGGCTGTCGGCAGTGCAAAGGTACAAGTGGTGGTTCGGATCGCCCGGCGGTGCCCGAAACGCCTCGCGGCCCGTGATGCCGAGGTCGCCCTCGTGCACATAGCCCAGGACCTCCAGCCGCCCGATCGCCTCGGGGAGTTCCGCTACAGAAGGCACCACGAGGTCGATGTCGATGATCGGCTTGGCCGCGAGTCCTGGCACGGCCGTACTGCCCACGTGCTCCACCTCGGCGGGGATCCCGTGCATGGCGTAGCGGATCCGTCCGCTCGACTTCTCGAACGTCACCCGCCACGTTGGATCGTAGTCCACGATGAAGAGGGCCTTCTCCATGGGAAGAGCGTACGCGACGGTACGCGCCCTTCGCCAAGCATGCTTGTTAGCATCCACGCATGACATTCGAACCGCGTCCCGAGGATCGTTTCACGGTCGGCCTGTGGTGCACCGCGTACGCTGGCCGCGAGGTCTTCGGCGGCGAGGTGCGCCC
>JBBJNS010000185.1:0-3462 GCA_037720745.1 Candidatus Limnocylindrales bacterium | reverse complement strand
CCCCATCCCACTGGCGGAGCGTTGGAAGCCATGATCACCATCAAGGCCGACTTCAATCACATGGACGAGCACGGCCGGTTGCTGTTGGCGGACCTGGTCATCCACGACCAGACGCCGTTCGCCGAGATCGCCGCTCGGCGCGAACCCATCCTCTTCACCGACGGAGAGGATGTCGTGCGCGGCTCACTCGCGCCGGACGCCTCACGCGGTTGGGTCGGAATCGCGGACTGGTCGACTCAGGATCTGGTCGAGAGCTACCCGCGATCCGTGGCGGTCGGCTAGCCGGAACGCCCAGGCTGGCGCACTGGCGACATGCCGCCGCCCCATCCCTGCTAGCCGCTACCCAAGCAGCTCCAGGTTGGCGAAGCTGGCCATCAGCTTCTTGATGCCGCGGGCGGGGAAGGCGACGGTGACCTCCTCATCGTCGCGGGTCAGCTTGGAGGTAACGACCGTGCCCTCGCCAAAGGCTGAGTGGCGGACGCGGTCGCCGTCGCGGTAGCGGCGCTCGCCGGGCACCATCGGCCTGGGCGGCACCACACCGACCTGCCGCTCCCCTTCCCCGGGCTGCAACGCTCGCGACGCGTCGTCCGGCAGCCCGATGGGCGCCTGGCCGCCCGGCCGAGCCCCGCCGTAGTACGACTCCCGGCGCGCGGCGAGGTCGCGCGAGGTGCGGAACTCCTCACCACCGCGTGGTGCACCGGGAGGCGGCGTGTAGCCACCGCCGGGCGGCAGCACCCGGCGCCCCGCTGACGCCTCTCCCCAGCCCCGTCGCCCCACTAGCCGCCCGCCAGCCGCCCCCGAGCCCGCTCCCCGACCCAGGATGGTCGACAGGTCGTAGCCCGTCCGCTCGTCGGCCGGTCGCTGGTCGTCGTCCTCGGCATACGGGTCGTGCACCACAAGGCGCGGTCCGTGCATCAGCTCTGCCGGGATCTCCATCAGGAAGCGCGACGGGATTGAGAAGCCGCCGCGCCCCCAGGTGGCCCGCTGGGCGGCGTGCGTCAGGTACAGCCGGTGGCGGGCGCGCGTCAGTCCCACGTACGCCAGGCGACGCTCCTCCTCCATCTGGCGCGGATCGTCCAGCGAGCGGTTGTGCGGGAAGACGCCCTCCTCCAGACCCGCGATGAAGACCACGTCGAACTCCAGGCCCTTGGCCGCGTGCATCGTGATGAGCGTCACCGCGTCGGCGCCGGCCGCGTAGGCGTCCTGGTCGGCCACCAGGGCGGTCTCCTCCAGCAGCCGGTCGAGGGCATCGTCCGGGTCCAGATCGCCATAGCGCGCCACCACCGCGCGCAGCTCCAGCAGGTTGGCCCAACGGTCTTCGCCCTCCTGGGAACCGTCGTGGAGCATGGCCCGATAGCCCGACTCCTCCAGCACCGTGTCCAGCAGCTCCGGCAGGGCCAGCAGACCGACCCTATCGCGCAGCCGGCGGATCAGCCCGGCGAATCCGCCCAGTGACGTCCGCGTGCGTGTCGCCAGCTCCCCTGCCCCTGTCGCCGCCGCCCCATCGACCGCTGCCTCGATGGCCGCCCAGACGTCCCCCTCGCGCTCCGCCGCCAACGCCCGCAGCACGCCGATGGTCTTCTCCCCGATCTGGCGCGGCGGCACGTTGATGATCCGCTCGTAGGCCGCCGTGTCGTTGTCCGAGCGCAGCACGCGCAGATAGGCGAGCGCGTCCTTGACCTCCCGCCGCTGGTAGAAGCGCACACCCCCGACGAGCTGGTAGCGCATGCCGTAGCGCAGGAACGCCTCCTCGATGGGCCGGCTCTGCGCGTTGGCTCGATACATCACCGCGATGTCCGACAGGCGATAGCGATGCTCGTCGCCCTCGTCCGCGCGCCGGGCGAGCACGGAGCCCGCCGCCCCTCGACCGGCCGCCAGCGCCTCCACCTGGCGCGCGATCCACTCGGCCTCCTCGTCCTCGCGATCCGCCTCGAAGCGCTCGATGAGGACGCCGCGCGGGTTCTCCGTCCAGAGCTTCTTGTCCTTGCGGCCCTCATTGCGCGAGACGACGGCGTGCGCGGCGTCCAGGATGAGCTGCGTGGAGCGGTAGTTCTGCTCCAGCTTGACCACAGTGGCCTTGGGGTAGTCGCGCTCGAAGTCCAGGATGTTGCTCAGGTCTGCGCCGCGCCACGAGTAGATCGACTGGTCGTCGTCACCGACCACGGCCAGGTTGTGGTGCTTCTGCGCCAGCGCCTTGACCCACAGGTATTGCGCGCGGTTGGTGTCTTGGTACTCGTCGATGTGGAGATAGCGCCATTTATCCTGGTAGCGTGCTAACACGCTAGGAGACTGCTCGAAGAGACGCACGGCTTGGATGAGCAGATCGTCGAAGTCCAGCGCACCCGCCTCGCGAAGCCGCGCCGCGTACCGCGTGAACGCCTTGGCGTACGTCTCCTCCAGGTAGCCGCGGGCATGGTGCGCTGCCTCTTCCGGACCCAGCATGTCGTTCTTCCAGCGACCGATCTGACCCAGCACGGCGGCGGGACGCATCTCACCGGTGCCGGCCATGTCCAGCTCACGCAGGACCTGCTTCATGACCGTGGCCTGGTCGTCCGTGTCGTAGATGGCGAAGCGCGGGTCGATGCCCAGGGCAGCGCCGTCGCGACGCAGGACACGGGCACAGAGCGAGTGGAAGGTGCCCATGGCCACCTCGCGGCCACCCTCCTCGACCAGGTTCAGGATCCGCGAGCGCATCTCCGCGGCGGCCTTGTTGGTGAACGTGACGGCCAGGATCTGCCAGGGCCGGACGCCCTTGACGCCGACGAGGTACGCCACGCGATGGGCCAGCACGCGCGTCTTGCCGGAGCCGGCGCCCGCCAGGATGAGCAGCGGACCTTCCGTGGTGGTGACCGCGCGCGCCTGTTCCGGGTTCAGCCGGGAGACGATGCGCGCCGCCAGCGCCTCGGTACCCAGCGAGCGATCCGCATCGGAGATGGACGTCGGTCGTGCCGGGCCCTCCGGGCCGACTGCCGCGACGGCGGCGAACCAGTCGACATCATCAGGGGCGCCTGGCTCGTCGGCGTCCGGCCCGGCTACGGTGGCGTGGTCAGCGGTACTTGCCGCGACGCAGGACCCGCCACGAGCACGGCGTCGACGGCCCTGGCGCGGATCTGGTATCTCCTCGATGGACCCCCCGTCAGCGCCGATCGGCTCTTCCGGCGGTGGCTCGGGCGCGGGCGGCTCCTCGAAGGTCCAGAGGATGTCGTTCCCGGCGTCGCCGCGCTCACTCACCGACCGATTCTAGTCGGGACCGTCAGACCCTCGGCAGGATCAGTCTGCCACGGCCTCCCCGATGACGCGACGCGCCGCGTCCTCACCCAACGTCAGGGCGACACCGACAGTGAGGAGGAAGTCGCCGTTCCTGACAGCCAAGCTGGTGGTACTTGGAAGCCAGAGTGCCTCGTCTCCAGACCGGAGACGGGCACTCCGCCAGCATCAAGCGCCAGGAAGCGAATCTTGTCA
>JBBJNS010000059.1:0-12925 GCA_037720745.1 Candidatus Limnocylindrales bacterium | reverse complement strand
GATCCAGCGGAGCCGCCCAGCGACCTGGACGGTCAGGCCATCTCGGTCCTCACGGTCCACAAGGCCAAGGGCCTCGAGTTTCCAGTGGTGTTCCTCATCGGCCTGGTCGATGGGCGGTTCCCACTGCGTGGCCGCGCCGATCGACTACCGCTGCCGCCGCTCGGGGAAGGTAGGGAGGATGCTCTCGAAGCGCCCTTCGCGGAGGAGCGTCGGCTGGCCTATGTGGCCATGACCCGGGCCCGGGACGAGCTGCATCTCTCGTGGTCGCGACGCACGGCATCGGGACGCGTCCGGCGGCCATCGCCGTTCCTGGGGGAGGCGCTGGATCGGCCGCTCGACGCGCTGGCGGACGCGAGCGGGTCGTCGACCGCGGTCGCCCTCGTTGAGCGACTGGCCGCTGCATCCGAGCCACACGCGCCCGTCCCGGTCGCGCCGCCCGCCGCGGCGTCGCGGTCGGAGGAGCCCCTCAGCCTGAGCTACTCCCAGATCGACGACTACCTGACCTGCCCCCTCAAGTTCCGCCTGCGTCACGTGGTCCGAGTGCCCACCCCGCCACATCACGCGCTGGTCCTCGGCAATGCACTGCACCAAGCAGCCGCGGCGTTCCATACCGCACGCTCGCGGGGTCGGCCCATGGACGTCGACGCCCTGCTCGAGGTCTTCGACACCCACTGGTCCAGTGAGGGCTTTCTCTCTCGGCAGCATGAAGAGGCACGCTACGCATCGGGCCGGGCGGCACTCCTGCGGTTCCATTCCGACGAGACGCGTCCCGATGCACCGGTACCGGTCGCGGTCGAGCAAAGGTTCAGCGTGCGCCTCGATGGCGACATCGTGCGGGGACGGTATGACCGGGTCGATGAGACCGCTGAGGGGACGGTCATCACGGACCTCAAGTCGAGCGATGTCCGGGAGCAGCGCAAGGCGACCGAGAAAGCCCGGGACTCGCTGCAGCTACAGGTCTATGCCCTGGCCCATGAGGCGGAGACGGGCGTGCTGCCGGCAGCTGTGCAGCTGCACTTCATGGAAAGTGGCCTGACCGGTCGGGTCGTGCCGGACCGGGCGCGGCTGGACAAGGCGCGGGCGAAGATCCGGGAGGCGGCCGCCGGGATCCGAGAGGGCCGGTTCGCCGCCAAGCCGGACTATCTCGCGTGCAGCTACTGCCCGTACCGCGACATCTGCCCGGAGAGCACCGCCTGAGGTGCGCCTCGTAGACTTCGGGCAGGTGTACGCACGGGACCGGCTGCTCAACGTCTCATTCTTCCTGGCTGCCATCGGGGCATGGCTGGCGGTGGCCTGGATCCTGACGTCCCTGTCGCCCGGCGATGACGCACGGATCCAAGCGGCGGGTGCGCTAGCCATGGGCGTGGCCGTGGCGCTCACCCTGCTGCCACTCTTCTGGCTGGCTTCCTTCGCTCGCCGGCGCCGGATCGCCTACCGCGGCGACTGGTCACGGGCAGCACGCCGCGCCTTGCTGTCGGGCGGCGTCGTGACGACGCTTGTGCTGCTGCGCGTCCTGGGCGCGTTCAGCCTGCCCCTGGCGGCCTTCGTCGTGGCGATGGCGATACTCGTCGAGCTGATCCTGAACCCAAGACAGTAGGCGGTAGCATGGGCAGCGGCGCGCCCTGCTGGACCGTGATCCGGAACCGGCGGTGCACCACGCGCGAGGTCCCGCGCCGTGTCCGATCCGCTTCTTCCCCACGCGTCCCGGCCCGACTATGCCCGCACCAATGGCTGGGATGGCCCATACCCAAGCTTCAGCGGAGCCGCGGCGCCCGCCTACGTCGGTCCGGTCACCTTCAGCCAGCGCGACATGGTGCAAGAGGCCGAAGCGCTCATGCGCCGCCGACCGGACGTGGCCATCGTGGGTGCTCCGTTCGACGACGCCGTGAGCCATCGACCGGGCGCTCGCTTCGGTCCCCGTGCCATCCGCCAGGCGTTCTATAACCATGGCGAGCACTCGCTCCAGCTCGACGTCATGCCCTTCCACGAGCTCGACGTGGTGGATGCCGGTGACGCCGACATCGTGCCCGCTGCGCTCGAGCGCGGACACGCCATGATCTTCCGCAAGGTCCTGGAGGTAGCCTCGAGCGGCGCCATCCCCATCATCCTGGGCGGCGACCACTCCATCACCTGGCCTGCCGCCAGCGCCGTGGCGCAGGTCCGCGCGCCGGGCAGCATCGGCATCGTCCACTTCGACGCGCACGCGGACACGGCCGATCAGGACTGGGGCAATCTGGCCGGTCACGGCACGCCGATGCGGCGCCTTATCGAGTCGGGCGCCGTGCAGGGCCGCAACTTCGTGCAGGTCGGCCTGCGTGGGTATTGGCCAGCACCGGATGTCTTCGAGTGGATGCGCGCCCAGGGCATGCGCTGGCATCTCATGCGCGAGATCGAGGAGCGTGGCGCGGAGGCGGTCGTCGACGATGCCATCGCGGAGGCCCTGGACGGAGCCGAGGCGATATACCTCTCCCTCGACATCGACGTGCTGGACCCGGGCATGGCACCCGGCACCGGCACGCCCGAGCCGGGCGGGATGCTGACTCGTGAGGTCCTGCGGGCGGTCCGCCGCATCGTCGGCAGCGTCGAGCTCGCGGCCATGGACATCGTGGAGGTCTCACCGCCCTACGACCACGCAGAAGTGACCGCCATGGCCGCCCATCGCGCGGCGCTCGAATGCATCAGCGCCCTAGCCGTCAAGAAGCGTGGCGGTCATCCGGTCCGCTTCGAGGACGCCGCAGGGGCACGTCCGGCCGAGGCTGGCGCCGCGCCGGTCTCCGTGTGAGCCACGAGCGAGGGAACGGTTCCGCCGTCCAGCTCACGGCCGGTCGTTTCGACGGCGCCCAGGCCTACGCCAAGCGGCGACTGGCCGAGGCTATCGAGCGGCACCGCGACGAGATCCTGGGGCTCTCCCACCGCATCCACGAGCATCCCGAGCCGGCCTTCGAGGAGCGACAGGCCGCGAGCTTGGTAGCCGAAGCCGTGGCCCGCCACGGATACCAGGTGGAGCACCCCGCCGGCCGACTCGAGACAGCGGTACGCGGCCGGCTACCCGGCGGTCTGGGCACCGACGGTCCGCGCATCGGCATCCTGGCCGAGTACGACGCACTGCCGGGCCTGGGACACGGCTGCGGCCACAACACGATGGCCGCCAGCGGTGTGGGGGCCGCCATCGCACTGGCTGCGGTGGCATCCGAGCTGCGTGGCGAGATCGTCTTCCTGGGCACGCCCGCCGAGGAACGCGGCTCAGGCAAGCAGTTCATGCTCGACGACGGCCTCTTGGACGGTCTGGACGCCGCGCTCCTCTTCCATCCCAGCGACCGGACGCAGGCCGCCTGCGCCCTGCTCGCCTCGGAGGACGTGGAGGTCACCTTCAGGGGCTTCCAGGCACATGCCGCGGCAGATCCCTGGAGGGGGCGCAACGCGCTCGATGCCCTGGTGATGCTGTTCAGCTCCATCGGCCTGTGGCGTCAGCAGCTGCGCCCGGACGCACGCGTGCACGGCATCGTCATCGAGGGCGGTACGGCCGCCAACATCATCCCCGACCGGACCGTCGGGCGGTTCATGATCCGCTCCGCTGATGAGACGGAGTTCGGCCGCATGCGCGAGCGTTTCCGCCAGCTGGTCCAGGCAGCGGCCCTGGCCGCGGACTGCGAGGGAGAGGCGGTCTTCTCTGGCGGCTCGTCGACCATGAAGGACAACGCCACGCTGCGGCAGCGCTTCGTGGCCAACATGTCGGCCTACGGCATCGCGGACAACCCGGTCCTGGCGGATCAGCTGGGCTCGTCCGACATGGGCAACGTCAGCCAGGTCCTGCCCGCCATCCACCCCATGATCGCCATCTGTGATGAGGGCGTGCCAGGGCACTCCCTCGAGTTCCGCGACGCGGCCGCCCTGCCTCGAGCCGACGAAGTGACGCTTGTGGCGGCGGCACTCGTGGCCCAGACCGCCTGGGATCTCCTCGTCGACCCTGATCTCGTGGCGGCTGCCTGGCGCGAGTTCCGGGACGCTGGCGGGACAAGCCCGGCGTGATCGAGGGCCGGTCCCAGACGACCGACACGGAACCCGGCACGACGCTGGCGCGCTACTACGACCTCGACCTTCTCGATGACCCGGGCGACCTGACGCTCTACGAGGCTCTGGCACAGCGCTGCGATGGACCCATCCTGGAGCTCGGGTCGGGCAGCGGCCGATTGGCGGTCGCCCTCGCCGCGCAGGGTCACTCGGTCACCGCCGTCGACATCGACCCGGCAATGATGGCGCGCGCTGGCGCCGCTTGGCAGCAGGGGGGGAGTGAGCAAGCGGGCAGCCTGCAGCTGGTCGAGGCCGACATGCTTCAGCTGCACCTGCCGGATCGCTTCGACCTGGTCATCCTGGCCCTGAACACACTGCTGCTGCTGGGAGATCGAGCGCGGCAGCAAGCAGCCTTGAAGACGATGGCGCGCCACCTGACCCCTCAAGGCAGGGCCGTGATCGACGTCTGGTTGCCGGGCGCGAGCGACCTGGCGCTCTATGACGGCCGCCTTCTTATGGAGTGGCTACGCGACGATCCCGAGACGGGCGAGCGCGTGGCCAAGAGCGCTTCCGCGCTCCACGATGCGGCAACGGCCACGGTCACGCTCACGCAGCTCTTCGATGCGTGGCCGCCAGAGGGTGGCGCCCTGCGGCGCGTCTCTCGGGTCGACGCGTTGCATCTCCTGGGGGCCGATGAGCTGGCCGCCATGGCGGCCTCTGCTGGGCTGGCCGTGGAGCGGCTGGCGGGGGACCATCAGATGGGCGACTTTGGACCGGGAGCGGAGCGGACGGTGCTGGTGGCACGGTTGGTATAGTCCGGCCGTGGGCGCTTCCTCGTCGCAGATACGCCTCTTGCTGGTCGAGGATGTGGCACAGGTCGCGCAGTACATCCGCAACCTGTTGAACGCACAGGACCAGGTCAAGCTGCTCGACGTGCTCTCGGACGGGCGCAAGGTACTCGATCAGATCCGGGACCTGCGCCCGGACGTGCTCATGGTCGACGCGCTCCTGCAGGGCAAGCTCAACGGGCTGGAGGTCGCTGAGCGCGTCCGTCAGGCCGGTCTCGACATCCCCATCATCGCGCTGACCGTTCCCCAGAAGCCGGTCAAGGCGGGACCGGGCATGGGCATCGTCAAGGTGTTGGCCATGCCCTTCTCGGGCTTCGACTTCATGAACGTCCTGACCGCCGCGCATGC
Source organism: Candidatus Limnocylindrales bacterium (assembly GCA_037720745.1). Lineage (GTDB taxonomy): Bacteria > Chloroflexota > Limnocylindria > Limnocylindrales > CSP1-4 > Palsa-1032. The sequence continues at coordinate 7,718 of JBBJNS010000059.1, read as the reverse complement.
GGAACACCAGGCCCTCGCGCCCGAGTCGCTGTCGCGGGTCTACAGCGTCTTCGCCGCCAAGGGAGGCGTGGGCAAGACGACCATCGCCTTCAACCTGGCGGTGGCAGCTCGGCAGCAGGGCTACAAGGTGGCGCTGGTCGATGGCAGCCTCCAGTTCGCTGACCTGCGCGCGCTGCTGCGCGTCCCCGACAGCGCGCCTTCGCTGCTCCAGCTGCCCACCGACCGCATCACCGAGACCGATCTCCAGGAGGTGATGTGGCGAGACCCCTGGGCATCGACATCCTGCTGGCACCGCCGAGGGTGGAGATGGCCGAGATGGTCACCACGCGCGACCTGGAGAAGGCCCTCTCACTCCTGCGGCGCGTCTACAACGTGGTCATCATCGACACGCCGACGTACATCAACGACACGGTGCTGGCCTTCTTCGATGCCAGCGATGGTGTCATCGAGATCGTCACGAACGACGCCACGACACTGCGCAACTCGCGCATCATGGCCGAGACGTTCACGGCCATCGGCTACGCCCGAGACCGCCGGCACTACCTCGTCAATCGCGCCGACGCGACCGGTGGCGTGGACCCGCGGACGGTGGCCGAGCAGTTGGGCGGCGAGCCCGAGTTCCACCTGGTGAGCGACGGACGCCTGGTGGTCGAGGCCAACAACCAGGGGGTGCCCTTCGTGCTGGTCGAGCCAGGAGCCCACATCAGCCAGGAGATGACGCACATCGCCACCAGCCTGCTGACGACGCGGGTGGCGAGCGCGGCGGGCGCGCGCTGAGCACGATGTCGGACGAGCGACCCATCGGCTTCTTCGATTCGGGCGTTGGTGGCTTGACCGTCCTCCGTGAGGTCGTCAGGCGGCTGCCCTCCGAGTCGACCATCTATCTCGGCGATAACGCCCGGGCGCCATACGGCCCGCGTTCTGACCAGGAGGTCAGCCGTTTCAGCGCGGAATGCCTTGACGAGCTGGCGGCACGCGACGTCAAGGCCATCGTGGTGGCCTGCAACACCGCCAGTGCCGTGGCCCTGGGGGAGCTGCGCCAGCGTTTCGACCTGCCCATCCTGGGCGTCGTCCGGCCGGGTGCCTCGGCAGCCGTGCTCTCCACGCGCAACCGTCAGGTGGGTGTCATCGCCACCGCCGCCACGGTTCGGTCGCGAGCGTACTTCGGGGCTATCAAGGACGAGGACCCCTTCGTCGAGGTCTACGAGCACGCCACGCCGGAGCTGGTGCCCATGGTCGAGGCGGGTGTGTTGGACGGACCCGAGGCCGAGCAGGTGGTGCGCCGCTCCCTGGCGCCCTTGCTGGAACCCCGTCAGGATGTCGAGGATGCTGTCTTCCCCCGGCTGCCCGGCACTGGCATCGACACGCTGTTGCTGGGCTGCACCCACTACCCCTTGCTGACACCCTTGATCTCGGCAGTGGCGGGCTCCGGCATCGCCGTCATCGACTCTGCCACGGCAACGGCCAGCGCGCTGGCCTCCCTCTTGGAGGTCAACGGTCTGGCTGCACGGCGCTCCGAAGCGCCACGGCACGTCCAGTTCACGACCGGCGATGTGGCTTCCTTCCGCCGCACCACGGAACGCCTGTTCGGGTCGCTCTTCGCCGCCGTGGAGGCGGTGGAGCTGGTGGGAGCCGCATGACGGGACGCTTCGCGGCGGCCGTGCGCGATGGTCGCGGCTCGGGACTGCCCGCCCGCGCCGCCCGCGTGAGCCTGGCCCTCGGCGCGAGCATCGCCGCTTCCTACTTCGCGCGTCGTGCGCGGCACATCGCCGACCAGGGCCTGGTCGACTGGTCCGGCGTGGAGCGCATCGCCACCTCGCGGCTGAGCCGATTGCCAGGGTCGCTCACGGAGCGGGAGCTGCAGGAGAGCGAAGCGGCCTACGCCTCGGCCATGACGCGCATCGTGCCCGTCCTGGAGGCTCGCCTTGGCGCGGAGCTGCCGGGCGTGGTCGATCGCCACGCCGTGGTGGACCGCGCGGGCTGGGCCCGCGCCAACCTGGTGACCTTCCGCGTGCTCATCGAGCGTATGGAGAAACAGCTTGAGCTGCCCGGAAGGGCGGCCTCGGGTTCGTTGGGTTCGGGCGTAGCTGCCGTGGCCAATCGGTTCCTGACCACGCAGCAGATCGGCTTCCTGCTGGGCTACCTGGGCGGCCGCGTGCTGGGTCAGTACGACGTAGCGCTGCTCTCCGCCGAACAGGCTCCGGGGCGCTTGCTATACGTCGAGGAGAACGTGCGGGCCACGGCGCGTCAGTTGGGCATCCCGCTCGCTGACTTCCGCCTCTGGATCGCGCTGCACGAGACGACCCACGCCTTCGAGCTGGAGGCACACCCCTGGCTGCGGCCCTATCTGAGGGAGCGCCTGGAGCGCCAGTTGACGCTCTTCCTCGACGACGCCAAGGATGTCCAGCGCCACGGCCTGGGACCGCTCGTCCGTCGCTTGCGCTCGGCCGCCTCGGAGGGCGGCTTGACCGGCCTCCTCTCCTCGGAGCAACGCGGGCTGCTGCGCGAGACCCAGCTGGTGATGAGCCTGATGGAAGGCTTCAGCGATTGGGTCATGGACGAGGTCGGTGCGTCCATGATCCCGGATGTGCCGGGCATCCGGGCGCGCTTCGACGCCCGCCGCGCGCAACGCCGCCGGGGACTTGACAAGGTCATCGCCCGGCTCACCGGCCTGGACATGAAGATGGAGCAGTACCGGCGCGGAGAGCGCTTCGTGTCCGGTGTCGCGCGAGCCGGCGGAGAACCGGCTATCCGCCGGCTGTGGGACGGCCCGCATGCCCTGCCCACGGACCGCGAGTTCGATGATCCCGCCGCCTGGGTGCGCCGCATGGTGCCGGACGCCCCGCCGCAGCTGGCGGCAGGTTCGGGCGCCGCGTTACGGTGAGGCCGGCATGAAGGGCCAGGCCGGCCGAGCGGGTCCCGGATCCGGTCCATGGGGGGTACCGTCCGCCATCGCCCTGTCGCCCATCCTCTCCGCGCGCTACCGCCAAGCGGACCTGCAGCGCATCGCCGAAGCGGCACCGGGCGCGCGGCTCGTGAGCGTCTCGCTGGAAGGTCTGGCCGATGGCCCGCTCGATGACGTAGAGGTCCTGCTCCGAGGTCCACTGCCCGCCGGCGTCTTCGACCGGATCATCGCGCGCTGCCCAGACCTGGCCTGGGTGCATTCGGCGACCGCCGGCGTGGAGCGCGTGCTGACCCCCGCCGCCGCCGAGCGCGGCCTCGTCATCAGCAACGCGCGGGGCGTCTTCAGCGCGCCCATCGCCGAGTACGTGGTGATGATGATCCTCGCGGTGAGCCGCCGACTGCCGCAACTGCTCGAGCTTCAGCGCGAGCGGACGTGGCAGCCGCTGGAAGCCACGGAGATGCGCGATCTGACCATCGGCGTGGTCGGGCTAGGGTCGATCGGGCGTGCCGTGGCTGGGCTGGCCAGCGCCTTCGGCTCACGGGTCATCGCGACACGACGCCGCGATGAGGCCGGCACGACCGGCGGACCGGGCAGTGAGGCGTTGCCCGACTCGGTCGAGGTCCTGGGCGCGGGCGCGCTGCCCGAGCTCCTCGCCCGCAGCGACTTCGTGGTGCTGGCTCTGCCCCTCACGCCGCAGACCGAGAACCTCTTCGACGAGCAACGCCTGGCACTGATGAAGCCGAGCTCCTGGCTCATCAACGTGGCCAGGGGTCGACTCGTGGATGAACGGGCGCTGGTGCGAGCCTTGCGCGACGGGACCATCCGCGGGGCCGTGCTGGACACGCTGCGAGACGAGCCGCTGGCTTCGGATTCGCCGCTCTACGATGTGCCCCATCTCATCATCACGCCACACACGTCCTGGACCAGTGGCCGTGTGCTCGATCGAAGCATCGGGCTCTTCTGCGAGAACATCGCTCGCTTCCGCCGCGGGGAAGTGCTCCTGAACGCCGTCGATCCGAAGCTGGGGTACTGACCGGGTGCAGGTCTGCATCGTGGGGCTGGCGGGCGCCGGCAAGACGACCGTCTTCAACACGCTGACCCGCGGACACGCGGAGACCGGCGGCTTCGGTGGCATGACCGTCAACACGGGCGTGGTCAAGGTTCCTGACGAGCGACTGGCGCGCCTGACCGAGCTCTTCAAGCCCAAGCGCGAGGTGCCCGCCGACGTGACCTACGTCGACCTGCCGGCACCGCCCTCAGCGAGCGACGGTGGCCGCCCCGCCGACATCCCCGCCGATCAGCTCGCCCGGCTGCGCAACGCGGATGCACTGCTGCACGCCGTGCGAGCCTTCGACGATCCAGCCGTGCCGCATCCGGACGGCACGGTCGACGCCTGGCGCGATCTGGAGCGGCTGGACCTGGAGTTCGTGCTGGCCGATCTGGGCGTGGTCGAGAAGCGCCTCGAGCGCCTGGTCGGCTCGGGGCGCCACGGTACCCAGTCGGAGCGAGAGCAGAACGAGCGCGAGCGCGTCGTCCTCGAGCGCATCCTCCCAGCCCTCACGGCCGGCGCGCCCATCCGCGACCTGGAGCTCGACTCCGATGAGAGTCGCATCATCCGCGGCTTCCGCTTCCTTACCGAGAAACCCGTGCTGGTGGTGCTCAACGTGGGCGAGGGACAGATCGCCGAGGCGGCCGACATCGCGGCCGGCGTGGCGGACCGGTATCCCCATCGTCATAGCCGAGTGGTGGCGCTCTCCGCCCGCATCGAGATGGAGATCGGCGAGCTTGATGCCGCCGAGGCGGATGTGTTCCGTGAGGACATGGGACTCACCGACCCCAGCCTCGAGCGCGTCATCCGCCTCTCCTATGAGCTCCTCGGCCTGATCAGCTTCTTCACCGCCGGACCGGACGAGACGCGCGCCTGGACCATCCCTGAGGGTTCCAACGCGGTCGATGCCGCGGGCGCCATCCACTCCGACCTGGCCCGCGGCTTCATACGCGCGGAGGTGGTGCTGGTCGAGGATCTGCTCTCCCTGGGGTCGATGGCCGAGGCGCGACGCAATGGCAAGCTGCGCTCAGAAGGCAAGACCTATCGGGTGCGCGACGGAGACGTGGTCGAGGTGCTCTTCAACGTCTGAGGTCGTGGGCCAGGCCCTGGGATCAGGCGTCGCCCCAGCGCCGATCCTCCGGCTCGAGATCGACCAGCAGGCTCCGAAAGCCCTCGTCATCGTCGGGCGGGCGCTGCGCGCGCATCTCTTCCACGGCCACCACGGCGGTCTCGCCCTCCTCCGCGGAGACACTCACGGCGACCCGCAGTTGTCGGTCGTCGACCACCAAGAAGCCGTGATGCCGGGCCAGCTCGGCGGCGATGGCCTCGCTCAGGGTGTCCTCCTCGAAGCGGTCCAGGACGGCGCCGCGGGCCTCCAGCACCATGCCCAGGAACTCCTCCTCGTCGAACTCGGAGTCGTGGGACAGCAGGACGTCGGTGAACAACTCATCATCGCCCTCGTGCAACTCATAGAAGTAAAGCGATCCATCGTCACGCATGGGCATGGTCGGCAGTATATGGGCCCACGACGGGACAGCGGGCCGTGACCGCTCCCGACATCGTGGTCGTGGGCGCCGCCTCCCGCGACCTCCGACCGAGCGATCCGCGTGGCTGGCGACTGGGCGGGGGGGTGACCTACAGCGCACGCCTCCTGGGCCAGTTGGGGATGTCGGTCGGCGCTCTGATCGGTGTTGACAGTCAGGCCTCCGAGGCGCACGAACTGGACGAGCTGCGCGTCCTAGGCGTGGTCACCGAGATGGTCGCCCTGGAGCAGGGGCCGGTCTTCGACAACCGGCAGACCCCGGCTGAGCGCGTCCAGATCGCCTACGGCATCAGCGACGAGCTGCCACCCGAGGCGCTTCCGACCGCGTGGCAGACCGCCTGCGCGTACCTTCTCAATCCGGTGGCCGGCGAGATCGGCCAGATCTGGGCGGAGGCCCTGCCGTCAGACGCCCTGGTGGCTCTCGGCTATCAAGGGCTCTTGCGGACGCTGCGGCCGGGAGCGCCTGTCGAAGCACGACCCATCGTGCTCGGTCCACTCTCCCATCGGGCGGACCTGGCCGCTCTCAGCAGCGAGGACGTGCGAGCCGGGGCGCCGCCGCTGCGCCGGCTGCTGGCACGTGATGAGCAGTGCCTGGTGGTGACGGAGGGCTCCCTGGGAGCCCTCCACGTGCGGCGCTCCAACGGACGTTTCCTGCTGCGCTTCGTCCCGGCGGTACCTGCACGAGGCGGCGTGGACGCGACTGGTGCCGGCGACACCTTCTTGGCCGCCTGGCTGGCTGCCACGCTGACGCTTCGGGCGAGAGGCAGGGCTGACGCTCGATGCCTGGCGCTGGCGGCCCTCTGCGCCAGCCTGCTCGTGGAGGGCAACGGCGTCTCGCGCAAGGCGATCCGTGACCGCAGCGCAGGGTTCAAGCTAAGGGACGGCGGGTCGAGCTGAGTGTCGACACGAGCCTCCTCAGCCGCGGCATCCGGCGCGCCAGATCCCGCTCCACCCAGGGCAGTGGCATCCCCAGCGAGGCGCGACGCGCCGCCTCGCGGGCCGCGCGGGATGCCGCCTCGAGTGCGGCCACCTGATCCCGCTCATGATGCTCCCGGTGCTTGGCGACCTGGATCCAGGCAAGGCCGCTGATCCGGCCGCCGCCCTCTGCCAGCGCGGCCCACGCCAAGGCCGCCTCCATCGGCCGGCCGAGGCGAGCCAGCACCCGTGCCCTGTCCATGACCAGGCGTTCGTGCAGTGGGACGGCCCACGGGTCCCTGGCCGGGACCAACGACGCGCCCCGGGCAGCGGCCGCATCGAAACAGTCGAGCGCCTCCGCGAGCCGCCCTCGCCGGACGTACGCGCGGCCCAGTCCGCACAGGTCGCCCGGATGCATAGCGCCGAACGTTGCGCCGCTCAAGGAGGACTGCTCACCACCCTCCTGGGAGCAACTACCGAGCCCATCCGCCAGCACGCGCAGAAGCCGGGCAAGCGATGCGATGTCCTGACGGTTGTGGCGGACGACATCGGCCAGGAGTTCACCCTGCCCCGTCCGCAGGAAGCGGAAGTAGCGCTCCGGTATGGCTGCTCCGGGCAGGTCTCCGGTCCGTTCGACGCCGGCCACGCCGGCCTCGACAGTGGCCAGTCGCGCATCGGACAGGCGATGACGCCAGACCTGCCGGGCGAGGGGCAGTAGATCCAGGTGGCCCGCATGCGCTGGCGATCCGTGGCCATGGAGCCGATACCGGCTCTGCAGGAGCGGCCAGTCGAAGGAGCGCCCGTTGTACGTCACCAGCCAGGCGTCGGCGGGGATCGCCTCGGCGAGGCGCTCGAGCAGGGCCGGCTCATCAGCGTGATCGGGCAGGATCAACTGACGCACGCTGAAGCGCGCACCGTCCCAGAGCCCCAGGCCGACCATGAAGGGGACGGTGCCGGCCGCCGTGCCCAAGCCGGTCGTCTCGGTGTCCAGGCATACCAGTGGCCGCTCGGGGTCGACCGGATCGGGGAGTCTGGTCAGGGCCATACGCGCCAGCGGCAGGGATCCGCTCCGCTCGACCTCCACGACCGTGCCGCTGGAGCCCCGTATCACTCGACCCCCGATGAACTCGGCCAGTGCCTCCGCTCGACGTGTTCGGCCACCAGCTGCGATGAGTCTCGCCGGGGCGAGGGCAGTGACGGTCGGCGCGCGCAAGCGTTCCAGCCGGCGTGCCCGGAGTCCCAGCGCGGAAGCGTCCATCAACGACGAGGCTGCGGGTGGCACGTGTCAGCTACCGTGGCACGCGTAC
>JBBJNS010000058.1:0-12928 GCA_037720745.1 Candidatus Limnocylindrales bacterium | reverse complement strand
GGCCTCCTCGAGGAACTCCCTGCGGTCGCCGTTCGGTGCCTCGGTGTCGAACCAGTGCGCGAAGAGCACTCCTGGTCTGTCCCCTTGCGTGAAGCTCGCTTCGTCAGGCTCGACGAGGTAAGCCTGGACGGGCTCATCGCCGGCCATCGCGAGGAGGACATCCCGGATCCGCGCGCTCTCCCTCCGCTCCTCGCCGAGTTCCTGGAGAGCCGGCTTTGCCGCCGTGGGGCGGGGGAAGAGGGTCGTTGTGGCGGGCATCGCGGCAGCATATCTCCCGTCTCCCTGGCCGCACTCATAGACTCTCTCGATGCCCGAGCTGCCCGAGGTCGAGACGATCGCGCGAGAGCTGGCTCCACGCGTGGTGGGGCGTTCCATCACCGGCTTCCACACCGATTGGCCGCGTGCCATCCGCCATCCCTCGCCGGAGGCCTTTGCGGCGGCGGTCGCTGGCCGCGAGGTCCTGGAGGTGGCGCGCCGCGCTAAGTGGCTCGTCCTCACGCTGAGCGGCGCGCTCGTCCTTGCCATCCAGGTGAAGATGACCGGTCAGCTCTACGTCGTGCCGCCGGAGTCGAAGGGCGACAAGCACGTGCATCACGTCTTCCACCTCTCGGACGGCCTGGAGCTGCGCATCCGCGACGTGCGCAAGTTCGGTCGGCTGGGGCTCTACCGGCGCGACGATGCCGGCCGCGTGCTGGGCGCCGACGACGCGGCAGAGCTGTTCGTGGGGCACGGGCCGGAGCCCCTCGATGACGACTTCACCGTGCGTGCCTTCCGCCAGCGGTCGCGGCGGCGAACGGGGCGGCTGAAGCCGTTGCTCCTGGATCAGTCCTTCGTGGCTGGCATCGGCAACATCTACGCCGACGAGGCCCTCTGGCGCGCCCGCCTCCATCCCCTGCGTGCCGCCTCCAGTCTCCGTCCCGACGATGAGCGCCGGCTCTACCAGGCCATCCGGGCGGTGCTCACCGAGGCCATCGAGCGACGCGGGAGCTCCATCGACGACTACGTCTCGCTGGAGGGCGAGGGCGGCATGCAGCACCACCTCAACGTGTACCAGCGGACCGGCAAGCCGTGCCCGCGCTGTGGCCGGCCGACGCGCCGCATCGTGCTCGGCGCGCGGGGCACCCACTTCTGCTCCTGGTGTCAGCGCCTGCCCGCCGCGCAGCGCACTCCGGCGGTGCGGCGGCTCCTGGCGGACGCCTAGATGTCCATCCTTCGTTTGGACGCGGTGCGTCGCGAGATCGGCGACTTCGTCATCCTCGATTCGGTGAGCGCCTCCATCGCCCACGGTGAACGGGTCGGGCTGGTGGGCGCGAACGGCGCGGGCAAGACGACCCTGCTGCGGATCGTGTCGGGAAGGGATGAGCCAGACGCCGGCCGGGTCCGTGTCGCCAAGGGCATCCGCGTGGGGATGCTGGCTCAGGAATCGAATCTGGATCCCCGTGTGGCCGGCGCACGTGATGTCCATCACCTGGTGCGCTCCGGCGCGCAGGAGGTCGAGGAGCTGGAGGCCACACTCGCACACCTCGAGTCGGCTGGGGCCGCAGCCGTGGAGTCGCCAGCCTACGCGGCGGCTCGGGAGCGCTTCGAGGCGCTGGATGGCTACCACCTCGACCAGCGCGTTGAGGAAGCGCTGTCCGGGCTGGGCATCCCGCCGGAGGACTGGACCCGGCCACCGCTGGAACTCTCGGGCGGTGAGCAGACGCGCGTGGCTCTAGCGCGCCTGCTGGTAACGGATCCCGAGGTGCTGTTGCTCGACGAGCCCACCAATCACCTTGACGTGGGGGCGATGGAGTGGCTGGAAGTGGCCCTTGCCCGGCGCCCCGGCGCGCTCCTGGTGGCGTCCCACGACCGCGCCTTTCTGGACGCCGTGGCGACGCGCATCTGGGAGCTACGCGACCGACGTCTCGAGTCCTTTCGGGGCGCCTATTCCGCGTACCTGCTCCAGCGCGAGGAGCGCGACGCCCGACAGCGCAAGGATGCCGAGGTCACAGCCGGAGCCGCTGTGCGGGAACAGGAGCTCATCCAGCGCTACCGGAGCCATCGGAAGTTCAGCAAGATGCATGAGCACGAGCGGCGCCTGGAGCAGCTGGAACGCGTGGAAGCACCCAAGAAGACGCCCCGCCTGGCGATGCCCACCACGGGCCTGCTGGGCGGCGGGCCGGCTCGCTCCGGCGACATGGTCGTGTCGCTGGAAGGCGTGGTGGCTGGTTTCGGTCCCGCCGCCGAGCGGCCCGAGCCGGTGCCCATCGTGGAAGTGGGACGCCTGGCTGCCAGCCGCGGTGACCGCATCGGCATCGTGGGACCGAACGGCGCGGGCAAGACCACGCTGCTGCGGACCATCACCGGCGAGCTGGGGCCGCTGGACGGCTTCCCGCGGCTGGGTGCCAACGTCCAGGCCGCCTATCTGGCGCAGATCCGCGGCCAGGCATTTCCCGGGGCGACGGTGCTGGATGCGATGCTCGGCGCGGCGCGCGTGGACATGGGCCCCGCTCGTTCGTATCTGGCACGCTTCCTGTTCCGAGGCGAGGACGTCTTCAAGCCGGTCTCGGAGCTGTCAGGTGGTGAGCGCTCCCGCCTGGAGCTGGCACTGCTGGGTGTCACCGCCGCCAATCTGCTCCTGCTCGACGAGCCCACCAACCACCTCGACATCCCCGCGCGTGAGGCGTTGGAGAGCTTCCTGCGCGAATCGGAGGCAACGCTGCTCGTGGTCTCCCACGATCGGCGCTTACTGGAGAGCCTGTGCGACCGGCTGTGGGTAGTACGGGCCGGCAGTGACGGGCAGCCCGGCCGCGCGGCGGCCTTCGAGGGCACCTACCGCGAGTGGCGAGGCGCGGTGGCAGAGGGCTGGACCGTCGACCGTGAGCTCGAGCTCCAGGCACGTCGGCTCGACGGACGCCGGCCCGGGGCGGACAGGGCGGACAGGGCGGACGGGGCGGACGGGGCGGCGAAGGCTCGGTCGGCGAAGGCCCCGGCAGGGGCACCGCCCGGGACCTCGCCAACGACCGGCGCCAAGCCGCCCCGAGCCAGCAAGCCGCCGCGCGCCGCGCCGCTCTCCAAGGATGCCTATCGGCGCCAGCTCGCTGCCGTCGAGTCGGATCTCACGCGCCTCGGTCTGCGCAAGGGCCAGCTGGAGCTGTCCCTCTCAGGGGATGCCGTCGCCACGAACTACGTGGAGCTGCGACAGCTCACCTCTGAGCTGGCCGATGTCGACGCAGCGCTGGCACAGGCTGAGGAGGCCTGGCTGGCCCTCGAAGAGCGAGCACCTCGATGAGCGCAAGGCCGTTCCTCATCGGCCTCACCGGTCCCATCGGTTGCGGCAAGTCCACCGTGGCGGCCGTGCTCGGCCAGCTGGGCGCGACCGTCATCGATGCAGATACGGTCGCTCGAGAGGTTACGGCGCCCGGCGAAGCGACCCTGCCAGCCATCCGAGCTCGATTCGGTGACGCCATCTTCCGCCCGGATGGGTCGTTGGACCGCACCGGTCTGGCCCGCCTCGTGTTCGACGACGCGGCGGCACTCGCCGACCTGGAAGCCATCGTGCATCCAGAGGTCCGTCGCCAGGTCGAGGCGGCCCTCGAGGGGGCGCACGCGGCGGGGGACCTCGTAGTCGTGGTCGAGGCCATCAAGCTCGTGGAGGGTGGCCTCGCGGAGCGCTGCGACGAGGTGTGGCTGGTCGAATGCAGCGAGTCGGAGCAGCGTTCTCGCCTGGCGTCGCGGGGCATGGCAGAGGACGACGTCGTGCGGCGCATCGACGCGCAGGGCGCCGACCTCCTGGAGCGGCTGGGACCGCATGCCACGCGCCGCATCGACACCTCCGGCGAGCCGGGCCAGACGCGCGAGCGGGTGGAGGACGCCTTGGCGGACGCACTGGCGCCCCTCCTGCTGGGGGAGGGGCGCCAGTAAAGGGATAGGCGGTTCGCCGCGTGCCGTCACGGCGAGGGGCGTGGCGGTCAAGGAGCGGCTTCGGGCGATGCCTCGGGCGATGCCTCGGGATCAGGTGTCGGCGCAGGCGTGGCAGGTGCCTGGCCCGGCACGAAGGGCTCCGGCGCGGAACCCGGCTGCTGGAACACGTCGAGGTCGATGATGGAGGGGATGGGCAGGTTGTACTGCTTGATGATGCGGTCGTGTGTCTCGCCGTAGTCGCTCCGATCGACCAGGCGGTTGTCGCCATCGGGCCGCAGTGCGATGCTGAAGTTGAGGATGTCGCCCAGGTCCTTGGCCGCCATCAGGTGCGAGATCTCCTCCGCCTGGTGGAGGTCGACCTCGAGCGTGTACAGGTCAGCGTCGTCGTCCTTGGATAGGATCTCGATGTCCTCGAAGGTGATCTTGGTGGCCTTGCCCGGGACGTAGCCCGAGGCCGGATCCGGCTCGACGACGAGTTGGCCGGCATCGTCGGGCACCAGTACGTCGATCTGATCGGTGACGAAGAGGTCTACGCGTTGGCCGATCTCCACGTTGCCGGCAACGGCTCGATCCTTGGGCACGAAGACCGCCACCGCTCGCCAGATGGGCGAATCAGGCGAGATGGTCTCGGTAGCCGAGAGGATGCTGAATTCCGCGCCCACCGCGCTGGTGGCAAGGAGGTTGGGCGTGATGGCCTGGTTGGCGTAGATGGTCACACCGCTCAGCCGGCCGACCAGCATGGCCCACGGTCGACCACCGCCTGCTCGACCGTGGGGTCATCCGGGACCGAACGCTCGACCAGCATGTCGCTGGCGATGATCGTGCGCGCATCGATCTGCTGCGTCGCGACGACGACGGTCTTCATGGGCACTTCGGCAGCCTTCGTGGAGCCCTGACTGGCCAGGAAGAACGCCGCGCCGCCGGCCACGAGGCTGAGTACCAGCCCTAGTGCCACGAACACCTTGCGACGCCGTGACTTGTCTTTGAACTCCATCTCCATGGCTGGCGGGCTCCTGACGCTCTTAAGTACGGCGGACCGATCGGTGGCTCGCTGAGCATCGAGGCTGACGCCGGGTCCGGGCAATGACGCGTTCGGCCAACTCCCAATAAGACCCTTGGATGGCCTTCACCGCGCCCAGGTGCTCGGCAGGTCACCCCACCGCGCCCGAGTGCACCGGACCCGAGCCACGGTAGTAGCATCGGGAGCATGCCCGACTTCAAGCTGGTGGCCGAGTTCGAGCCGACCGGCGATCAGCCCCAGGCCATCGCCAAGCTCGTCAAGGGCCTGGGCAAGGAGCTCAAGCACCAGACCCTGCTGGGCGCCACGGGCACGGGCAAGACCTTCACCATCGCCCAGGCCATCCAGCAGCACGGCCGGCCGACACTCGTGATGGCCCACAACAAGACGCTGGCGGCGCAGCTTTACTCGGAGCTGCGCGACTTCTTCCCGGACAACGCCGTGGAGTACTTCGTCTCCTATTTCGACTACTACCAGCCCGAGGCCTACCTGCCGCGCTCGGACACGTACATCGAGAAGGACTCCTCGCGCAACGACGAGATCGACAAGCTGCGCCATGCCGCGACGCGCGCCCTCTTCGAGCGCAAGGACGTGATCATCGTGGCCAGCGTCTCCTGCATCTACGGCCTGGGCGCGCCGGTCGACTACGGCGCGACGGTGGTGCGCCTGCGGACGGGAGGCCGGTACCGGCGCGACGGCGTGCTGCGCCAGCTGGTGGACCTCCAGTACCAGCGCAACGACCAGCAGCTCTCGCGTGCCCGGTTCCGCGTGCGTGGCGACACGCTGGAGCTCCAGCCCGCCTACGACGACTTCATCGTGCGCGTGGAGTTCTTCGGCGACGAGGTCGAGCGCATCACTGAGTTGGACCCGCTCACCGGCGAGCTGCTGGCCGAGCGCAAGGAGCTCAACGTCTACCCCGCCTCGCACTACGTCACGCCCGCCGACAAACTCAAGGAGGCGCTGGTCGACATCGAGGCGGAGGCGGAGATGCGCGTCAAGCAGCTCGAGGAGCGGGGCATGATCCTGGAGGCAGAGCGTCTGCGCCAGCGCACCACCTTCGACGTCGAGATGATGCGCGAGCTGGGCTTCTGCTCCGGCATCGAGAACTACTCGCGCCACCTCTCGCGCCGCGAGGCAGGCTCGCGGCCCTGGACCCTGCTGGACTACTTCCCGCCGGACTGGCTGCTCGTCGTGGACGAGAGCCACATGACCATCCCGCAGACGGTCGGCATGTACAAGAACGACCGCACGCGCAAGGAGATCCTGGTCGACTTCGGCTTCCGGCTGCCGTCCGCCCTGGACAACCGCCCGCTGACCTTCGAGGAGTTCGAGGCACATCTCGACCAAGTCGTCTATATGAGCGCCACGCCCGGCCCCTACGAGCTGCGCAACTCCCAGCAGATCGTGCAGCAGCTCATCCGGCCAACGGGCATCGTGGATCCGCAGATCGATGTGCGGCCCACGGAGGGCCAGATCGACGACCTCATCGACCGCATCCGCGAGCGTGTGGAGCGCGGCGAACGTTCGCTCGTCACGACCCTCACCAAGAAGATGGCCGAGGACCTGGCCGACTACCTGCACGAGATGGGCGTCAAGGTCTCGTACCTCCACTCAGAGGTGGACACCCTGGAGCGGGTGCAGATCCTGCGCGACCTGCGGCTGGGTGTCTTCGACGTGCTGGTCGGCATCAACCTGCTGCGCGAGGGCATCGACCTGCCCGAGGTCACCCTGGTGGCCATCCTGGATGCCGACAAGGAGGGCTTCCTGCGCTCGGCCTGGTCGCTCATCCAGGTCATCGGCCGAGCCGCTCGCAACACCGGCGGCGAGGTCGTGATGTACGCCGACAACGTGACCGAGTCGATGCACGTGGCCATCGAGGAGACCAACCGACGGCGCGCCGTGCAGGAGGCCCACAACCGCGAACACGGCATCGTGCCCCAGACCATCATCAAGGGCATCCGCGACATCAACGATCGGCTGCGGGCCGTGGCCGAGGCCAGCGGCGCCTACACCGGTGACGGCCGGCGCGAACTGAGCGACATGTCCAAGGAGCAGATCAGCAAGCTGGTGGCGCAGATGGAAGCGGAGATGCGCGCCGCGGCCAAGAATTTGGAGTTCGAACGGGCCGCCGCGCTGCGCGATGAGATCCAGGACGTGCGCCTGCGGATCCTGGATGAGGACGCCTCGACCACAGTGCTGCGCGCCGCGGAGAAGGCAGCCGGCGGCGCCCGGGCGCTGCGCGATTCGGTGGCGGCGGGGCACGGAGAGGGGAGCGTGGCGCCCTCCAAGCGCATGGCGGCAATGAAGTCGGGTGATCGCCGGGGCAAGCGCGACCTGCGCGAGGCTGGTCCCGCTCTGGAAGTGACGTCGGTCACCGTGATGGACGCCGAGGAGGAGCCAGCGGAGACGCTCGACGGCGTGCCCCACGGTGATGGTCATGACGAGCGCCCCGCCGATGAGGGCACGGCCGGCGACTGGCTGCCTGGCCTTCGTGACGAGCATGAGGGCGACGACTCGGGCTGGATGTCGCGCTGGCTGGACAAGCCGACCTGGGACCGTCGCGTCACGCCCAACGTGGTGAAGCGCACGGGCACGAGGCCGTCGCGGCACAGGCGTTAAGCGAACGGATGGAAGCTGGACCGATCCGCGTCTGGTTGGAACCGGGCTACGACTACGGCCGCTACGGTGCCTGGATGCTCGACTGGCCGGGCTGCTTCGTGTGGGGTGACTCAAGAGAGGACGTGCTGAGCCGCGTCCCCGGGGCGGTACGGCGGCACGCCGAGTGGCTGGCCAGCTTCGGAGAGCCCGCGGCGGTCCCCACCTCCGGTAGCGTCGAGGTCGTCGAGGAGGCGGCCGCCCGGGTCATCGACGGTTACGAGCGCAACGCGATCTTCGCGGCCGATCACCGTCCCCTCGGGAGCGGGGAGCTCGAGGCGATGCTTCGGCAGCTTGGCTTCGCTCGATCCGACCTCGGGCGGCTCCGCCAGCGCCCCGTCCCGGCGCCGGGCGCGCCAACCGCGAGCAAGGGCGGTAGGCGGGACGAGGCGGCCACGGCGCTGGGCGCTGCTGCCCAGAGGGAGATGGACGAGGTGCTGCGCCACATCGCCGGGGCCGAGATCTGGCTGGCCAGCCGCCTCGACCGGAGCGTGCGCTACGGCGGCGCGCCGCGCGACGGCGACCTGTCCGCGTATCTCGAGGAGACGCGCGCCTGGCTGATCGAGCAGCTGCGCGGCTTCCTGGCTCGGGACCCGGCCATGGAGGCGATCGATGGCAAGGGCGAGGAGTGGACGCTCGCCAAGGTGCTCCGGCGGTCGCTGTACCACAGTCTTGACCACTTCGGAGAGCTGGAGACGCGCTACGCGGCTGGTCTCGACTGACGCCTCTGGCGATTCGGCGGACGCTCCGCTAGCGCCACCCGGGGTAGCGCTACGGAGCAGCGAAAGGGAGCTTGCGCGATAACGCCACGCGGGGCCGCGCAAACTCTGTCAGATGTCTTCCAGAGGCCTTGTCACGCGTATCACAGGGCCAGCCCGCGTAGGTGCTACCCCCGTTGGGCACAAGCGGAGTGTCGGCGCGTGGCGACCGGCACCCAGTCCTCCGCCTCAGCTCGCTCGGGCTACCACCTGGTCCTCCTCGCCGCTCACTGCCACGCGCTCGTCGGGTGGCCTGCCTGACTCCAGCCGGCGCGACAAGCGCGACAGCGGGTAATTGATGAGGAAGAAGATCACCGCGATCACGAAGTACGTCTCCAGCAGGTTGCCGTAGAAGTTGAAGAAGGAGCGACCGTAGCCCACCAGCTCCTGCACGCCGATGATGAACAGCAGCGAGGTGTCCTTGATGAGCGTGATGAGCTGGGACACGATGGCCGGTGTCATGCGTCCCAGTGCCTGGGGCAATACCACCCGTCGCATCGTGTGGCGATAGTCCAGCCCGAGCGACCGCGCCGCCTCCACCTCGCCGCGCGGGATAGAGTCGATACCGGCGCGCACGATCTCACCAAGGACGGCGCTCGTGTACATGGTCAGTGCCACCACACCCGCCCAGAAGGGCTCGATATCCACGCCCAGGCGCGGCAGCCCCAGCAGGGTGACGAGCAGGATGGCCAGTATGGGCGTGGCTCGCACCAGCTCGATGTACCCGCCGATCGGGTAGCGAAGGGGTCCCTTGAGGCCTGCTCGCGCCATGCCCAAGGGGATCCCGATGAGTAGGCTCAGGATCAGTGAGGTGAAGCCGATGGCGAGCGTCACGGCCAGCCCTTCGCCCAGGAAACGCCAGGTCGATGGCTCCAGGAAAGGTCCCCACTTGTCCTCCTGGAAGAAGCCGTTGGTGTAGAGCAGGGCGACCGCTCCGGCTAGGAGGATCGCGGCCGCCAGGCGCCCGAACATCGGTGACCGGCGAAGCCTGAGTGTCGCTGCGTTCATCGGGCGAAGGCCAAACGACGCTCGAGCCGGCTCACCGCCCACGCGAGCGGGATGGTGATCGTCCAGTAGGCGAACAGTGCCGCGATGAAGGGATCGAACGTGAACGGGGGCCGTGCTTCCAGGATGCGCGCCACCTGAAGAAGGTCTGTGGCGGCGATGCCGCCGGCGATGGCGCTGTTCTTGACCAGTGCGATGGATAGGTTGCCCAAGGGAGGGATGACCGTTCGGATGGCCTGGGGCAGCACCACGTGACGGAGCGCTTGGGCCTGGCTCAGGCCGAGTGTGCGGGCGGCCTCGATCTGGCGCGGATCGACGGCGAGGATGCCCGAACGCACGACCTCTGTCACGTACGCGCCCGTATATACGCTCAACCCGAAGAGTGCGGCCACCAGGGGATCGCGCGTCACGCCCAGGTTGGAAGGGGCCAGCAGCACCACGATGAACAGGAGCTGGACCAGGAGCGGCGTGTTGCGGAAGAATTCGACATAGGCGCCGGTCAGCGACCGCATGATCGGCCCACCCCAGACCCGAAGGCTGGCCACCAGCGTGCCGATGAAGAGCGATGCCAGCATGGCCCCTGCAGTCAGGGCAAGCGTCGTGAGGTAGCCCTCGATGAACAGCGGGTTTCCCAGGATCCCCGTCACCGGGCCGGATCCAGACAGGCGGATGCGGCGGAGCCGCGGTCACGTGGACCGCGGCTCCGGCACCTGTAGGGAGGCGTCACGACCTGGAAGCTGAGTACCCTCAGGACTCCGGAGGAAGCACCGGTTCCTTGTCGGTGTAGTCGCCGATGTTCTCGTTCCACAGCTCCATGAACCGGCCGTCCTCATCCATCTCCGCGAGGACATCGTCCACGAATGCCTTCAGCTCCGCGCTGTCCTTCTTCATGCCGATGCCGTACTCCTCGGTCGTGAAGGGCTCGCCCTTGAGCTCCGTATCGGGGTAAGCATCGATGAGCCCGAACAGGATCACGTCGTCGGTGGACACGGCATCGCAGCGGCCGTCGTCCAGCGCTTGGCCAGCCTCGGTGTAGGTCGCGAACAGGACCAGGTTGGCCTCGGGTGCCTGCTCGCGGACATTCGTCTCGGAGGTCGAGCCGGTGGCGGAACAGACGTTCTTCCCGTTAAGGTCCTCGACGCTGTTGATCTCGGTGTTGTCCGTCTTGGCCAGGATCGACTGCCCCGCGATGTAGTAGGGCCGGCTGAAGTCGATCTGCTCCCGGCGCTCGTCGTTGATGGTGAACGTGCTGATGACCAGGTCGACGCGCCGCTCGTTGAGGAACGGGATGCGGTTGGCGCTGACGGCTTCGATGAGCTCCGCCTCCACATCGAGCTCCGCGGCGATCTCGCGGCAGATGTCCGCGTCGAATCCTTCGATCTCGCTGTTGGTGGGATTGCGGAAGCCGAAGCCGACGACGTCGAACTTGACGCCGCAGGTCAGGGTGCCCACTTCCTGGATCGACTCTGGCGTCGAGACGCCTTCCACGACGACCATGGTGGGGGTGGCGCCCGGCGATGCGTCGCCTCCCGGCGAAGTCGCCGGTGAGCCGTCGGTGCCAGGCGATGTCCCAGGCGAGCTGCCGGTGCCCGAGGTGCCACCCGCGCCGGGTCCCGGGCTACAGGCGGCGACCGTCATGACGAGCGCCGTCAGGATCGCGACTCTCTTGTACACGCTATCTCCTCCTATCGGATGCCAGCGCCTTCAATGGCGCAGGATCGTGTTCAGGAAGCGCTTCGTGCGCTCCTGCTCCGGTTCATGGAAGAACCGCTGCGGTGGACCGATCTCCACGATCTCTCCCTGATCCATGAAGACGACGCGATCCGCGACCTCCCGCGCGAACCCCATCTCGTGGCTCACGACCATCATGGTCATGCCGTCCAGAGCCAGCGCCTTCATGACGTCCAGGACCTCCTTGATCATCTCCGGGTCCAGCGCTGAGGTCGGCTCGTCGAAGAGCATGATCTTGGGCTCCATGCAGAGCGCCCGAGCGATGGCCACGCGCTGCTGCTGCCCGCCGGAGAGCTGCGTCGGTCGCGCATCGGCCTTCTCCGGGATGCCCACCTTGTCGAGCAGCGCCCGCGCGCGGCGCTCTGCCGCTTGGCGATCCAACCGCCGGACCAGACGCGGTGCGAGCATCAGGTTCTGAAGCACCGTCATGTGCGGGAACAGGTTGAAGGACTGGAAGACCACGCCGATCTCCCGACGCAGCACGTTGACGTCCAGCTTCGGGTCGCTGAGCGAGCGGCCGTCGACGACGATCTCGCCGCCGTCGGCGGTCTCCAGCCGGTTGACGCAGCGCAGCAACGTGCTCTTGCCCGATCCCGACGGCCCGATCACGACCACGACCTCGCCGCGCGCGATCTCCAGGCTGACACCCTTCAGGGCCTCGAAGGCACCGAAGCGCTTGCGGACATCGCGGGCCGAGATCATCGGCCCACCTTCCGCGCCGGGCCGCGGGACCGTCGTGGAGGCGACGGCGATACCAGCATCTTGGGTCATGGTTGCCCGGGATGCTAGCAGACGGACCCCGGCTTCAAGCGCCAGAGGGCCACCATCGCAGAGTTCTCGACGCCGCTGTGTGACGCTTGTCCGCTAGGCTTGACAAGCGGTGGGCGGCCAGCCGGACCTGCTTGCGGGGACCGCCAAACCGCACGGACGTTCTATACTGTAATGGTGCCCTCATCCGCCATGACCGACAAGCTCATCGTTCGCGGTGCACGCGAACACAATCTCAAGGACGTCACCGTGGAGCTGCCGCGCGACCGACTGGTGGTGGTCACCGGGCTGTCCGGCAGCGGCAAGTCCAGCCTGGCCTTCGACACCATCTACGCTGAGGGCCAGCGTCGCTACGTCGAGAGCCTCTCGGCCTACGCGCGGCAGTTCCTGGGGCAGATGGAGAAACCCGACGTCGATCAGATCGACGGGCTTTCGCCAGCCATCTCCATCGATCAGAAGGGCGCCAGCCGCAACCCGCGCTCCACGGTAGGCACGGTCACGGAGGTCTACGACCATCTGCGCCTGCTCTTCGCCCGCATCGGCCACCCGCACTGTCCCTTCGGCCATGAGATCGAGCGCCAGACGGTGCAGCAGATCGTGGACCGCATCCTGGCCCTGCCGGACGGCGCCCGAGCGCTGGTGCTGGGGCCGCTCATCAAGGATCGCAAGACGGAGGGCGACCGCGTCTTCGAGGCCGCACGGCGCCAGGGCTTCGTGCGCATCCGCGTGGACGGGGAGTTGATGGACCTCGACGAGGTCCAGAGCCTGGACAAGTACAAGCGCCACACCATCGAGGTCGTCGTGGACCGCCTCGTCATCCGCCACGCTGACGACGAGGGCGTGCCCTTCGATCCTGGCCACCCCAACCCGGACGCCGCTCGACTGGCGGACTCCGTGGAGACGGCACTGCGGCTGGGAGAGGGGCTGGTCGTCGTGGCGCCGGCCGATCCGGGCGCCTTCGAGGAGCAGCGCTACTCCGAGCGCTACACCTGTCCCTTCGACGGCTCGACCATCGCTGAGCTGGAGCCGCGATCGTTCAGCTTCAACTCGCCGCACGGCGCCTGTCCCACCTGCACGGGGCTCGGCGTGC
>JBBJNS010000184.1:0-3464 GCA_037720745.1 Candidatus Limnocylindrales bacterium | reverse complement strand
GACCTGACCGTCATCGACTACAACGAGGTGGGGACGGCCATGCTCCAGGACGCCATCTTCGCGCGCGAGGCGTGGCTCATCGAAGAGGGCAACGAGGAGGTCGCCGAGCGCTTCCTGCGTGCTTCTTTCCAAGGCTGGATGCACTGCCGCGAGAACCCGGATGACTGCATCCAGGCGACCGTGGACGCCGGCTCGACCCTGGGCGAAGGTCACCAGGCCTGGATGATGAACGAGGTCAATCCGCTCATCTGGCCGTCGCCCGATGGCATCGGTGCCATGCCGGAAGAGACGTGGCAGCAGACGGTCGACATCTCGGTGGAGGCGGAGATCATCCCCGCCGCGCCCGATGAGACCGCTTACCGTACCGACCTGGCCGAAGCCGCCCGCGCGGGCATCGAGGGCGACGTGACCGGCGAAGGCTTCACCAAGGGCACCGTCGAGGTGACCGCCGGCGGCGAGTGACCCTGATCTATCCCGATCGAGTCGTAGGAGCCGGTCCTCGTTGAGGGCCGGCTTCTTCGTTCGCCTGACTTGATTCGCGCGTCCGTGCCCCGTGGCACCCTCCGAGCCGACCCTCGCTGAGTCGGCTCGGGGCATCACCAGGGCGCTCTACCGGGCTGGTCTTTCCTAGTCAGTTCAGCACCCGGATCTCGGGGTCTTGTCGCTTGCCATTCCAGCCAGGTTGGCATTCCGAGGACTGGAGAGCCACAAGCCCCCTTGTATGCCTGCCCAGCCCAGCGAGCGACCCCGGCTCGGCCTTGAGCTGGCAAGATCCACGCTCACGAAACGGTCCTTGTGCCACGGAGCCCGGCGCTCGGGCGGCTCGCAAGCCGGTCGGCCGGGCGCTTAAGCCTCCGATAAGGTCGATATGCCAACGTGGCTGGCATGGCAAGTTGGAAGCGCACCGGACCACAGATCAGGGGTCACCATTCGGCCATCACCGCCGCCATCGCCCTGGGCCGCTCGCTTCGCACCGCGCGTCTCCGTCGTCGCCTCACCCAGGACGCCCTTGCCAACAAGGCCGGCGTCAGTCGATCGCGGATCGGACAACTCGAAACGGGCCAAGGGCTGACTGCCTCCGTCGGCCTATGGTTCACGCTGGCCGAGGCTCTGGAGCACCCGTTCAGGCTGGAGTTCGGCCGCGACCCGATGGAGCAGCCGGTGGATGCGGGCCACCTCGCCATCCAGGAGCTCGTTCTTCGGCTTGCCCGAGGCGCCGGCTACACCGGTTCGTTCGAGCTGCCCACCCGCCCCTCCGACCCCTCCCGCTCGACCGACGTGCGCCTGCTCGACCGACGGCAGCGGCGGCTCGTCCTGGTCGAGTGCTGGAACACCTTCGGGAACCTCGGGGCGGCGGCTCGCTCCAGCGATCGGAAGCGAGCCGAGGCCGATGCCGTCGCCGTGGCACTCAGCCGCGATGAAGTGCCACTGCAAGTCGGCGTGTGCTGGGTCATCAGAGACACACGCTCCAACCGCGAGCTCCTGGCACGCTACCCGCACATCATCGAGAGCCGCTTCCCGGGCTCGTCCTCGGCCTGGGTCCGCGCGCTCGCGCTCGGCGGGCCATTGCCGGAAGAGCCTGGCCTCGTCTGGTCCGACCTGAACGCCACCAGGGTCTTCGCCCGCCGCCGCTCGGGCGGGTGAACCCCGGACGAAGGACCCATCTCCCGCTCTTGCTCCGCTGTGGTATGAACACCAAGCCGTATCCTCAACAAGCTGAAGGGGGACCCTCCGTTGATAACACTTGCCCGACCTCGCGCCCGAGCGCGTCATGCCGTGGCCAGCGCCCTTGTCGTGGTGCTCCTCGCTCTGCCGTCCTCGGCCAGCGCCGCGACGTACAGGATCAAGGCGTACTCCAACAACACGTTCTCGCCCTCCGTGCTCACCGTGAACCAGGGCAATCTCGTCAAGTGGATCAACAAGGGCGGTTACCACGAGGTGGACATCACCCAACCCAGCAGCTACTTGTCCACGAACCCGAGCGCCGAGCCAGGGAAGATGGCAGAGCGAACGGTCGTGGCCGGCAGCTTCGCTTTCGTGTGCACGTTCCATGCGTCCAGCGGCATGCGAGGAACGCTCAACGTCAAGCCGACGCTCTCCCGCAGTGGGTCCACCGTGACCGTGCGACTTGGCCCCGTGCTCAGCAGCTATCGGCATACCATCGAACGTCGCAGGGGATCCGGCGCCTGGACCAGTTCGACCACCACTGCTGGCGCGGACTACAAGACATTCTCCCTGTCCAGCGGCACGTGGCAGTTCCGCGCCGAGCTGGTGCGCGTTTCGAACGGGACCTCCTCCAACTACTCGCCCGTCGTCTCGATCACCGTTCCGTAGCCGCGCACGTCGACAGAGAGGGGCGGCGGCTGCGTGATGCCGGCTCCATGGTCGACGGGCTAAGGCAAGCTTGTCCTGCGACGATGGTGCGCGGTCACGCCGAGACTTCAGCGCCACGCGCCACTCACGCCCACGATCAGCCGTGCCCGCCGCGCAGAAAGGGTCTTGACAACTTCGCTCTGGGTCGTATAGTACCGACAGGTTATATAGCCGACTAGGTATAGACCATGCAGCAGCCAGACCCGCTCAGCGCCACGTTCGCCGCTCTCGCCGACCCGACCCGGCGGGCCATCCTGGCCCGTCTGGCACTAGGCGAGGCCTCGGTCACGGAGCTGGCGGAACCCTTCCAGATCAGCCAGCCCGCGATCTCCAAGCATCTCAAGGTGCTGGAGCGCGCTGGGCTCATCGAGCAGAGCCGGCACGCGCAGTGGCGACCGCGCCGGCTTCGGGCAAGACCGCTGCGCGACGTCGCCCACTGGGTCGGTCAGTACCGACGGCACTGGGAGGAGAGCTTCGAACGACTGGACGCCTACCTCCGCGATGTACAAGAAAGGCAGGAACAAGGGAATGGAGACGACCATGACGGCGACACGGATCGACCGCGGTAGCACCGAGACGACGACCATCTACTCCGAGGGCGGCGACCTCGTGTATGAGCGCACCTTCGACGCTCCACGCGAGATGGTGTGGAAGGCCCACACCGACCCTGAGGTCATCGGCCGCTGGTGGGGTCCGCATGGCACGACCACGAAGGTGGCCGAGATAGATCTGCGCCCGGGCGGCGCGTGGCGCTACGTAAGCAGCGCGCCCGATCGCGACGACGTCGAGTTCTACGGGAAGTATCTCGAGATAGTGCCGCCGGAGCGCATCAAGTGGACGTTCATGTTCGACGTCGAGGGCGTCGGTCCCCAGGGTGGACCCGAGACTCTGACGCTGGATGACATCGGCGGGAAGACCCTGATGCGCGCCGTATCCCACATGGGATCGGCCGAGGTCATCGACGCTGCGCTGGCGACCGGCATGGTCGGCGGCGCCATCGAGACCTGGGACCGCCTCGAGGCGCTGCTGGCCCAAGCCTGACGGACCCCTCCGAGTCGGGCGGCCCACCCAGGGTCGCCCGGCCGTCTGTC
>JBBJNS010000183.1:0-3475 GCA_037720745.1 Candidatus Limnocylindrales bacterium | reverse complement strand
ACGGCGGCGTATCCGCATCTGTCGGGCGTGGTGGAGCTGCCGGCACGCCCCAGCGTCGGGGCCGCTGACGGGCGATCGGGACGACGACGACCACGACCGGGCGTCGCCTCGAAGTCCGGCGCGGAGGCCTGAGCGATGCTCTTCCGCCGGCGCCACGGGATGAACGCTTCGGCCGGAGAGGCACTGTCGCGCGTCCTGGCCACGCCGATATTCGAAGTGCTGCCGCTGAAGGGCGCGATCGACCACGCCGCCTTCCTGCCGCCCGGCGCTCGCGTCTCGGTCACCGCGTCGCCGGTCAAGAGCATCGAGGCCACGGTCGAGCTGTGCGCGCAGCTCCAGGCGGCCGGCTTCCAGGCGGTGCCGCACCTCTCGGCGCGGATGGTGCGCGACCGTGCGCATCTGACCGACCTCCTTGCCTCGCTGGAGGGTGCCGGGGTGCGTGGCGCGTTCGTGGTCGGTGGCGACGCGAAGTCGCACGGCCAGTACCCCGACGGGCTTTCGCTCCTCCGTGAGATGAGCGAGATCGGCCATCGCCTGACCGAGATCGGCATTCCCTGCTATCCACAGGGCCACCCGTTCATCGCCGACGACGTGCTGCTCGATGCCCTCCGTGACAAGGCCTCCTACGCGAGCTACATGACCACGCAGCTCTGTTTCGATCCGGCGGCCATCGGTTCGTGGCTCACCGCGCGTCGGTCCGAGGGCCTGTCACCGCCCGTCCACCTTGGCGTACCGGGGGTCACGGAGCCGCACCGGCTCCTTGCCATCACTGCCCGCATCGGCGTGGCCGACACGCATCGTTTCCTCACCAAGAACATCCGCTTCGTGGCTCGACTCGTGCGCTCGGGCGGCTTCTACCGACCAGATGCGCTCCTCGAGGCGCTCGCCCCGCAGATGGCGGAGCCGCGCAGCGGCATCTCCGGCCTGCATCTCTACACGTTCAACGCCGTCAAGGCGACGGAGACCTGGCGACGGCGCTATCTGGCGGGCCTCGCCTCTCGCGGTCTCGACCCGATGGCCAAGGAGGCCCATCCCACGGCTGGAGGAGCGGTCCGATGAGTTTCCCGTCCGACCTGGAGATCGCCCGATCCGTCACGCCGCGCCCTATCGCGGACGTGGCGCGAGAGCTGGGATTGACCGAGGAAGAGATCGAGCCCTACGGGCGCACCAAGGCCAAGGTGACCTTGGACGCCATCCGCCGGCTGGAAGCGGAGAACCCTCGCGGCAAGTACGTCGTCGTCACGGCCATCACGCCGACCCCGCTGGGCGAAGGCAAGTCGACCACCACCGTGGGGCTGGCCCAGGGTCTCAACCGGATCGGCCGGAAGGCCGCAGTCTGCATCCGCCAGCCATCGCTGGGCCCCGTCTTCGGGATCAAGGGCGGGGCGGCCGGGGGTGGCTACAGTCAGGTCATCCCGATGGACGACTTCAACCTCCATCTGACCGGGGACGTCCACGCCATCGGCGCGGCCCACAACCTGGCCGCCGCCTTCCTGGACAACAGCCTGCACCACAAGAACCCGTTGGGCATCGACCCGCACTCGGTCATCTGGCCGCGCGTCGTCGACATCAGCGACCGGTCGGTCCGGCGCACGGTCATCGGCCTCGGCGGCCGGGAGAATGGCGTCCCGCGCGAGACGCAGTGGCAGATCACCGTCGCCTCGGAGGTGATGGCCGTGCTGGCGCTGACGAGCGACATCCACGACCTGCGCGCGCGGCTGGGCCGCATGGTCCTGGCCCTACGGGCGGACGGGACGCCGATCACCGCCGACGACCTCAAGGTCGCCGGAGCGATGACCGCGCTCCTCATCGACGCCATCAAGCCCAACCTCCTCCAGACCCTGGAGGGTGGCCCGGCCTTCGTCCATTGCGGGCCGTTCGGCAACATCGCGCACGGCAACAACTCCGTGCTGGCGGACCGTATCGCGCTGGCTACCAACGAGATCGTCTGCACGGAGGCCGGCTTCGGTGCGGACATGGGCGCCGAGAAGTTCTTCGACATCAAGTGCCGCTCGTCCGGTCTGCGTCCTGACGCGGCCGTGGTGGTGGCCACCATCCGCGCCCTCAAGATGCACGGCGGCGTGGGCAGGATCGTGGCCGGCGCGACGCTCGATCCGGCCTTCGCCAGGGAGGACGTCGAGGCGGTCCGGGCGGGAACGGCCAATCTGGCCAAGCAGATCGAGAACGTGCTGACCTTCAACGTGCCGGCGGTGGTGGCCATCAACGTCTTCCCCACGGACACGCCCGCCGAGATCGAGGCCGTGCGGGAGGCTGCCCTCGCTGCTGGTGCCCGTGACGCGGTCGTCGCCACTCACTTCACCGATGGCGGCGCCGGCGCGGCGGCACTGGCTGAGGCCGTCTGGGAGGCGGCTCAGGTCGGTGCGCCCGACTTCCGCTTCCTGTACCCCGATGAGGCCCCCCTGCTGGCCAAGATCGAGGCTGTCGCCACGAGCATGTACGGGGCGGATGGCGCGGATGTGTCACCGGCCGCGGCCAAGGCGCTGCGTCGCTACGAAGATCTGGGCTTCGGGCATCTGCCCGTGTGCATGGCCAAGACGCACGCTTCGCTGAGCCACGATGCGGCACTCAGGGGTCGCCCGACCGGTTTTCGGGTGCCCATCAGGGACGTCGCGCTGTCGGCCGGTGCCGGCTTCATCACGCCGCTGTTGGGCGATATCCGGATGATGCCGGGACTGCCCTCGAAGCCGGGCGGCGAGAACATCGACATCGATGCAGAGGGCAACATCGTGGGTCTGTTCTAAGGCTTGTCTGTTGAATGCCCACGCATCCGAGGCGGGGAAGAATCGAGCTCCCTCAAGTCGTGTGGAGATCGTTCTTCGTACGGGTCGCTAGATGACCGATCCTACGCGCCGCTCGGGCCGGCTGCTCGCGGTAGCGGACCGCCAGCCCAGTACCAGGCCAGGTCGGCCGTCCGGTGCATCAGCACCATGGCCGAGGACCCACCAACCACGCGTTCGATAGAACCGCAGGGCGGACGAATCGACATCGGTCGTTATCAGCCAAGCGCGTTCACACTCTGACTTCGACAGGACGGTCCTCAGAAGGGCCGAACCCAGCCCAACGCGCTGCTCGTGCGGGTTCACTGCCAGCAGGTAGACGGCAAAGGCACCATCCACGAACGCCACCGCCTCATCGGGAAGACGGTCCCGCATCTGCTGTGCCCACGCGTCGGTCTGCTCGTGCCAGTGCCAGGGGTGGCCATAGCAGATGCCAGCGACGCGATCGCGGGTGCGGCTCAGCGTCACAACTATGTCCGAACGATCCAGCGCCTGTTCATAAAGCTGCGAGAACAGCTCGGCCTCGGCCACGCCCGCGTTCAGCGGCGGGGCACCGAAGGCCTGTAGGTAGAGCTCTCGAACCTCGGCCCGGGAGGGAGCTGCCGCGCGGCTGCGGACCAGTCTGACGGATCGTTGGGCAGACACGACATTCGCCTAGATCACGCTGCGGAGGTTGC
>JBBJNS010000182.1:0-3496 GCA_037720745.1 Candidatus Limnocylindrales bacterium | reverse complement strand
CCGACCACACCTTCGTGGAGTGCTTCGACGAGGAGCGCGACCCGTTCTTCTGGCGCTTGTCCGACATGTCTGCGCGCGTGGCCGATGGCGTCTACACCTTGCCCGAGCGGCCGGGTTTCGGCATCGAGCTGGATCTTGACTACGTGGCGCACCACACGGTCGACCAGCGAGCCACCGACCGCCGCTCCCTGAGCTGAGCCGCCGATGGCCTCGGTGACCGGCTTCTTCCACGGCGGGATCACTGTCAGCGACATGGATCGGGCCCTCGTTTTCTACCGCGACGGCCTGGGCCTGGAGGCGGCTTTCGACCGGATCCTGGATGCGCCTTACCTCAAGGCTGTGCTGGGCCTCACCTTCGACCACATCCGGGCCGTCTACCTCCACATCCCGAGCGGCGGCTTCGTGGAGCTGCTTCAGTACGCGGGCATCGAGCGCCTCCCCGCAGCTTCGCGGCCATGCGACCCCGGCGCCGGGCACCTGTGCCTGTATGTCGATGACGTAGGGATGTTGTATGAGCGCCTTGTGGGGCTTGGCTTCAGTGCCCGCTCGAAGGGCGTGGTCGATATCGATGCCGGGCCTAATCAGGGGGCACGCAGCTGCTACATGGCCGATGCCGACGGCTACGCCGTGGAACTCTTCCAGAAGCCGCCCGCAGCCTGAGGCCGCTGCGGCCGATCACCGTCACAGGAGGACACGATGCGCCGACCGATCGAAACGCTGGCGACGGGGCTCGGTCATCCCGAGGGCCCGGACGTCTTGCCCGACGGCCGGATCATCATGGTCGAGACGTACACCGGCAAGATCGTGGCCTGGTCCGCCGAGCGCGGCATCCACGACTACGCGGCCTGCGGTGGCGGACCGAATGCCTGCATGCTGGGCTCCGACGGCGCGGTCTACATCACGCAGAACGGCGGAACAGCCGGGGCCTGGAAGGCCGAGGTCATGGGCACCCCGTCGATCCAGAAGGCGTGGCCGGACGGGCGGGTGGAGCAGGTGACCGCAGAGGTCGATGGCATCGCGCTGCAGGCGCCCAACGACCTGACATTCGGGCCGGATGGGCGGCTGTACTTCACGGACCCGGCCGACTATCTGCCGGACGACCGCCGGCCCGGCCGTGTCTTCGCGCTGGACCGCGACGGGACCGGTGAGCTGTTGGAGGAGGTGCCGGCGGCTTACCCCAACGGGATCACGGCCGAGCCGGACGGATCCATCGTGTGGGTCGACTCCTATGAGCGCGGCGTCTACCGTCGGCGGTCGGGTGGTCGCTCGGAGCAGATCGCGCAGCTACCGGAGGGCCACATCCCGGACGGGCTCAAGATCGCCGCCAACGGCGACCTGTGGGTCACGGCCTTCATGGCCGGCGGGGTCGACATCCTCGCTCCCGATGGCAAGCACAAGGATTTCCTCGAGACTGGCGGCGTGCCGCTCAACTGCGTCTTCCATGGGGGGGCGCTGATCATCACCGACTTCGGAGACGTGACCGAGATCACTACGGACGCGCCGATGGACGGCCGCCTCTGGCGCGTCGACGTGGGGGTCGTAGGCATGCCGCTGTTCCGTGGAGCGATCAACCCGCGCTCGTGACGGGCGCCGCGGTCAGCCATTCGGGCCGATCGTGGATGCCCAGGATCGACCAGCCACCGTCGACGACGATGGTCTGGCCCGTGATGTAGGCGGCGTCGGGCGAGGCCAGGAAGAGCACCGTGCCGGCGATCTCGTCAGGTGTCGCCAGGCGGCCCAGGGGGATCTCGGACAGGATGGACTCGAGCCGGAGGGAGCCGTCGCGCAGGCCCTGTTCGACGAGAGCGGTACGGGTCGAGCCGGGGGCCACGGCGTTGACCCGGATACCGAGCGCGGCGACCTCCACGGCCATCACCCGAGTCAGGCTCATCATCGCCGCCTTGGCTGCCGAGTAGGGACCACGCCCAGGCAGCGCGATGAGTCCCGCCACCGACGCGATCTGGATGATCGACCCGGCGCCACGCTGGCGCATCGACCCGATGGCCAACGCGCTGCAGTGGAAGGTGCCCATCAGGTGGGTCTGGATGACCTGCTCCCAGACCACCGGATCGAAGGTCTCGGTCAAGCCCACGCGCTGGATGCCGGCGTTGTTGACCAAGATGTCCACGCCTCCCTCATGGTCAGCGATGGAAGCGAAGAACGCCTCGACGGAAGCCCGGTCGGAGACGTCGCAGCGCACGTAGCGCGTGCGTTCCAGGGGCGACTCCGGGTCGTCCGGATCGGCCACCACGGCGCGGGCGCCGTCGGTCACCGCGCGTCTCACGATGGCCTCGCCGATGCCGCGGGCGCCGCCGGTCACGACGATGACCTTTCCCTCAAGCCACCCACCCATGTCTCCCTCCTCGAGCGCTTCGGCGCCGCATCGTCACGTATCATCGCGACCGTTTCCGGTGAGGATATCGAGATGGAGGCAGCATGGGCGCGTCGGGCCGGCGAGCGGTCGTCACGGGAGCCGCGAGCGGCATCGGTCAGGCCGTCGCACGGCGGCTTCTTGACGAGGGCGCCACGGTCATCGCGGCCGACCTTAACGAGGCCGGCCTTGCGCCGCTGCTCGAAGCGGGAGCGACTCCGTTCGTGGGCGATCTGGCCAGCGACGCGGACCGCGATCGACTGGTGGCCCTTGGTGGGGGGGTGGACTTCCTGGTCAACGCCGCAGGCATCATCCGGCTCAAGCCGATCCTGGAGTTCACCGTCCAGGACCTGCGCGACATCTACGCCGTCAACGTGGAAGCCACCTGGGACCTCGTCTCCCGCATCGGGCGGACGATGCCCTCGGGCGGTGCCATCGTGAACCTTTCATCATCGTCGGCCAAGCTGGCCACGACCACAGAGGCGGCCGTCTACGCTTCATCCAAGACCGCGGTGCTCTCCATCACGCGTTCGTTCGCTTACGCCTTCGCCTCGAACGGCGTGCGCGTCAACGCCATCTGTCCGGGCATCATCGACACGCCGATGCAGGACCGAGTGCTGGCCGCGGTGGCCGCCGAGCGCGGCTTGACGGTCGAGGAGCTGTCCGAGGCCCGCAACAAGACCGTGCCGCTTGGCCGCGCCGCCTCCGCCGCTGAGTGCGCCGGAGCCATCTGGTTCCTCCTCTCAGATGAGGCCGGCTACATGACCGGGCAGGCCATCAACTACAGCGGCGGACTGGTGACCTGGTGACCCGGCGCAATCCTTTCCAGTAACGTTGACATCCACCTGCTCTGGAAACGATACTGAACCGCCCGTAGGTACCGGGCGACGTGAGGACGACGTCCCCTTCGACCCCGAGGAGGTTCTCCATGCGCATCCGATCTCGAGGGGCCCTGACGCTCCTGGCCGCGGTCAGCCTGGCGGTCACGGCGTGCAACACGCCGGCCGCCTCGTCCGCTCCGAGCCAGGTGGCGACGACCTCCGCCCCGACCGACGTGGCGGAGGTGACCACCGCCCCGACCGACGCGGAGACGTCGGCCGCCCCGACCGACGCGGAGACGTCGGC
>JBBJNS010000181.1:0-3504 GCA_037720745.1 Candidatus Limnocylindrales bacterium | reverse complement strand
CCTGGGACCGCCTCGAGGCGCTGCTGGCCCAAGGCTGACGGACCACTCCGAGTCGGGCGGCCCACTCGTTGGGTCGCCCGGCGGTCGTGGCCGGTACCGCCTGTTCACTCCCTCCGGTCGAGGCACCGTATGATCTCACCGTCGGGGTCGAGCTCGCCCGTCGGCATAAAGCCAAGGCGCTCGTAGAACGGCCACGGCTCGCCCTTGCCCGTGGAGTAGCTGGTCAGAAGCTCGTGGGCACGAGCGTCGCGCACGATCTCGACGATGTGCCGCAGCGCCGCGCGGCCGTATCCGTGGCCCTGATGGCGCCGGTCGATGAGCCGGCGCATCGCGCTGGCCAACGCGAAGCCCCAGGATGCCACCCACGCCGTTGGTGAGGACGTCGGGGACATCGGCGCCGGCGACAGTAGCCAGAGTGACACCACTATCTTCGACAGGCATGGAAACGCTGGAGCTGCCGCCGATCATCGGCTCGAACTCTCGGCTTGCGCGCGTTGTGGCGCCACCATCGTCGGACCGCGCCACATGTGCGGGGAAGGCCGCAAGGCCGTCGGGTACGCACAGATCGGCATGGCAACGGGTCGTAGCCGACAGGAATGCGTGCTTCGCGACGATGGTGCCGTCAGGCCTGGACGTAGCGCAACGCGAGACGAATGAACCATCGATCCGGGCAGCCCGTCCGGTGGGTCGTCCGGCTTCGTTCGATCAGCTGCCACCGGTACCGAACTGGCGGTCGCCGGCATCACCTAACCCGGGCAGGATGTAGCCGCGCTCGTTGAGCTGCCGATCCAGCGCTGCGCAGTGGATGGCCACGTCCGGATGCGCCGTCGCCACCGTGCGCACGCCCTCCGGCGCCGCGATCAGGTTGAGTAGTTTGATGCGTTTCGCCCCCCAGTCCTTCAGCACCTCGATGGCCGCACTGGCGGAGCCACCCGTGGCCAGCATCGGGTCGAGGATGAGGCACAGGTCCACGGTGGCCGTGTCGGGCAGCTTGTTGTAGTACTCCACCGGCCGTAGGGTCCGCTCGTCGCGGAACAGCCCCAGGTGCCACACCTGCGCCGTGGGCATCAGCTCCAACATGGCATCGACCATGCCCAGCCCCGCCCGCAAGATGGGGATGAGCCCGATGCGGTCAGCCAGCTCGGCACCCTCGATCTCCTCCAGCGGCGTCTGCACCCGGAGCGGTCGCACCCGGGCGTCCTCCAGCGCCTCGTAGCCGACCAGCCAGCTGATCTCGCGCACCAACTCGCGGAACTTCTTGGGGTCGGTCTCCACGGTGCGCAGGAGAGCGAGCTTGTGGAGCACCGCCGGGTGTCGCGAGACGTGCAGGGTCGGGAAGTCGGCTGGGGTCTGGGGCACGACGGGCTCCTTGGGCGGCGAGGTCGACCGATTCTAATCAGCCCAGCCCCTGCACCGTCCCGACCCCGGTGATGTCACCGACGCGGCCACCCCGCTACCATCGAACCGTGCCCGAAGCCCTGCAGCCCGCAACGTCCACGTCCGCGGCTCGATCGGCGGGCGCGACCCCGGGGCGGGCGGCTGGTACACGTCGCCCCGCAGGTCGACGCGCCGCCCGCGGCGCCAAGAGCCTGCCGCCGCCCGTCCTGGCCGAGGTCCGCCGCGGCGACATCGTGGAGAGTCGTCATCGGGGTCACGTGGCGCAGGTGGGTGCTGACGGGACGCTTGAACAGGGCATCGGAGACCCGGATGTCGAGGTCACCCTGCGTTCCGCGGTCAAGCCCTTCGCGCTCGTCGCGCTGGTCGAATCCGGCGCGGCAGACGACCTCCGGCTGAGTCCCGCCGAGCTGGCCGTCATGGCCGCGTCGCACAACGGCGAAGACATGCACGTGCGGACCCTCCAGGCGGTCTTTCGCCGGGCGGGTGTCAGTCAATCGCTGCTCACCTGCGGCACGGCAGGGATGCCCCTCGATCCGGTC
Organism: Candidatus Limnocylindrales bacterium; assembly: GCA_037720745.1. GTDB lineage: Bacteria > Chloroflexota > Limnocylindria > Limnocylindrales > CSP1-4 > Palsa-1032. The sequence continues at coordinate 1,567 of JBBJNS010000181.1, read as the reverse complement.
ACCGCGGCCCGGCTCGCTCGCGATGGAGAGCTACCCGGTCCCATCCGCCACATGTGCTCCGGCTTCCACGCTGCCAGCATCCTGTTGAGCCGTTACTCCGACTGGTCGGTTGAGGACTACGACCGCCCCGAGCATCCCAGTCAGGTCGCCAGTCGAGGGGCTGTGGCACGGGCGTTCGGCCAGCGTCCGGGAGCCTTGCGCACGGCTATCGATGACTGTGGCCTGGCCACGTTCGCCTTTCCCCTGGTGGACATCGCGCGAGCGTTCGCCTTCCTGGCCGACCCGGCCGGGGTTGCGCCTGATCCAGCGCGCTCGGCCATGGCCCCCGCACTGACTCGCATCCGGGACGCGATGATGGCCTCGCCGGAGATGATCGGCGGCAACGGGCAGGTGCTGGACACGCGGCTGATGCGGACCAAGCCGGGCCAGCTCGTGGCCAAGGGTGGCGCGGAGGGGCTGCGCGGCGTGGGCCTGCTGCCGGGCGGCCGCGGCGACGACACTGGCTCGGCCGGCGTCGCGGTGCGCATCGAGGATGGTGATGGCTTCGCGCGCGCCGCCCGTGCCGTCACGGTGGAGGCGCTGCGCCAGCTGGGCGTCCTCTCGGAGCAGGAGCTACGCGCGCTGGGCTCACACCATCGACCGGAGGTGCGCTCGGCGGCAGGCGCCCTCGTGGCGCAGACGGTGCCCGGATTCATGTTGGCGCCCATCTCCGAGCTCGTCTAGCACGAAACAGATGCGACGGTCGCAGTCATGAGCGGTATGCAGCACATCCCCGATCCCTATCGAGTCCTCGGCGTCCAGCGTGCCGCCACGCTGCCCCAGATCAAGGCCGCGCATCGCGGTATGGCCAAGCGCTTCCACCCCGATGCACCGGAGGGCGACACGGGACGCTTCCTGGCCGTCCAGGAGGCCTACCTGTTGCTGTCCGACCCGGATCGCCGTCGTGATTGGGACGCGCGCCATGCGCCCGGGCCGGTGCGTGCCGGTGAGGGCACCACGCGGGGTCGAGGACGAGCGGCGGCCGGGCGATGGACGCGCGAGGATCCAGGGGTCGGCACACGTCGCCCAGCGCGACCTGCGCGCCGTGGCCCGGCTGGGGAAGGAGGAGCTTCCAGAGGCCCCGGCCCCGGCCCCAGCCCCGGCCGCGGCGCTGGCGAGGGCTCGCGCGACTACGACGCTCCCGACGACGCCCCGCACGATCCCGATGAACCACGCGATGGTCCCCGTCGATGGAGTGCATCGGGGCGCGACCCCAGCACGCGCAGCTACACCTGGTCGGCGGAGGGCGTGCCGTGGTGGGAGGACTTCCCCGGTCCTGGGCGAGCAGAGCGAGGGTCGGAGACGTCTGGTCGGGGCGGCCGTCCAGCTGCCAGTGACCGGGCCGATGGGGACTGGACTCGCGCACCGAAGGGTCGCGGCGGACCGCCACTCACTGGTCCCGGTCGAACGGGCTCACCGAGTGGTGACCCGGATGTCTACAGCCGCTCCAGCGGCGCGGCCTGGTCCAGCGCCGCGCGGCGCTACTTCCGCCAAGCCGACAGCGATCTGCCGAGCCGTGGCGTGTTCC
>JBBJNS010000057.1:0-13109 GCA_037720745.1 Candidatus Limnocylindrales bacterium | reverse complement strand
GCCGCAAGCCCGGCGAACAGCCGGTAGCGGCGGGAAGGGTTCGCGCCGGTCCCCGTCTGGACGGGCGAACTCATCGGTTCCTGAGCGCTCACGTATTCACCCCTGATGATCGGGACCACGATCCTCCAGGCAATGCCTCCCTGGCAGGTCCCGGGCACGATGGCCCGGCCGGTCCGCCGCGAGTGTGGGCTTTCCACAGGCGCCGGGTCATGGTAGCCGCTCGCCAGACCTTGCAGCTACGTAACACGGCAGCCTGTTGACGCCAGGAGTGGCGCGCAGCGAAACTGACGCGCTCCTGAAACTCGCGCCGGCATCCCGCAGTGATAGCCTCCGCGACAGACACCGTGGCCTGGGGAGTCCGCTCATCAGCGGGTATCCGCGAAGGGTCGGAAGAGCAAAAGGGGAGGGTCGTCCATGAGGCTCCGTCTGCTGGTCGCAGCAGCCATCGCGCTTTCGGGCATCTCGGGCCTGACAGCGGCCAGTCCCGCCGCCGAGGTCCAAGCGGCGCAGGGCACCTACAGCAATCCCTTGGACATCTCCAGCGAGGTGGGGCCAGTGGAGAACTGCGCTGACCCCACGGTCGCCAAGGAGCGCCGCCCCAACGGCAGCTTCACCTGGTACATGTACTGCACCAAGGATCCGCGCAACGACGAGGACCGTCAGAGCGAGAACCCCGACGAGTACGAGTTCCAGCTCATCCCCACGTACTCCTCTAAGGATCTGGTGAACTGGCGCTATCGGGGGAACATCTTCGACGACGACAACTACCCGGACTGGGTCGAGCGGGACACCGGTCTCTTCGCGCCCGAGATCAAGCAGATGAACGGACAGTGGTACCTCTACTACACGGTCACGAACGTGACCGACGCGACGAGCGGCGACGCAGGCTGTGGCTTCGATCCGGCCATCGGCGTGGCCACCGCGCCGAGCCCTGTCGGGCCGTGGACTGACTTCGGCGAGCCGGTCGTGGAGCCCCGCAGCAATGGCGGGACGTGCAACTTCTTCTGGACCTTCGATCCCGACGTGGTCACCACGGGGGGCCAGCGCTACATGTTCTTCGGCTCGTACTACGGCGGCGTGTTCGTGCGGGAGCTGTCGCAGGACGGCTTCGTGACCGACGAGGCCTCGCAGATCCGCATCTCGACGGGCAACAAGTTCGAGGGCCCCGAGGTCATCCGCCGCAACGGCTACTGGTACATGTTCCTGTCCGCTACCAACTGCTGCAACGGTCCCCTGACCGGCTATAGCGTCTACGCCGGCCGCTCGGAGGACATCACGGGACCCTACGTCGACCGCGACGGAGTGTCCCTGACGGACAACGATACGGACGACTCCGACCCGACCGACGGACGCATAGGTGGCACGCCGGTGCTCACCATGAACGGCAACCGCTGGGTGGGTACGGGTCACAACACGGTCTTCAAGGACTTCGCTGGTCGCTTCTGGACCATCTACCATGCGGTCGACAAGAATGACCCTTTCTTCGCTGACCGGATGGGCTTCACCAAGCGCCCTGCTTTGATGGACCCCATCGCGTGGGTCAACGGCTGGCCGGAGGTTCGCGCTGGTCGCTGGGCCTCGGATGAGGAGATGCCGGCCCCTGCCGCTCAGCCTGGCGACCAAGACCTGTACAGGCCCGTGAGCGACTTCCGCTCTCGACCGGGGGAGCTGATCGAGGAACTGTCCTCCGAGTTCAACGGTGACAGTCTCGACCCGCAGTTGTTCAGCTGGGTGCGCGAGCCGGACCCCAGCACCTACGAGGTCTCGGGCGGTTCCTTCCGTTTCGACACCCAGGCAGGCAAGGATCTCTTCAAGGAAAACAACACCGCCTCGGTGCTCGTCCAGGACGCCCCGGATGGGGAGTGGGCGGTCGAGGCGCGTGTCAGGCTGACGGTGCCTGCGGAAGGCTGCTGCTCGGAGTTCGCACAGGGCGGTCTGGTCATCTACGACGGTGACGACCAGTACCTCAAGCTGTCGCACACCTCGATCTTCGAGACGCGTCAAGTGGAGTGGGCCAAGGAGGTCATCCCGGACGACACGCCGGCCGGATTCGCTCGCTATGGCAACACCGTGATCGGGCCGCCAGGCGAATGGACCACACTGCGCATCATCAAAGCCGACTTCGGCGGCGGTGAGTACTACCAGGCGTGGAGCAAGCGTGACGGCGAGCGCTGGAACAAGGGCGGCACCTACCGCTATGACGAGTTGGGCGACGACGCCCGAATCGGCTTGATCTCCATGAACAGGGGTGGCTTCGTGACGGAAGTCGACTGGCTGCGCGTTTACGAACTCGACGAGCGCGGACCCAAGCGCATCATCGAGCGCTGACCTCGGGGCAGTCCCCCGTACTTTCACAGCAGGAGTGGCCGGCGTCCATGGGCGCTGGCCACTCCCTCGTTTGACGGCGTCCGCCGCCGAGCCTAGAATCCGCCCCCGCTGGGTCCCCCAAGGCGCGCCGCGCCCACGGGGGTCCTTTCCTTATCAGCCCGCCCGGGGATCATCGATGAACAACAAGCCTGCCTACCTCTCACGAGAGGGACTCCAGAAGCTTCGCGAGGAACTCGACGAACTCGTCAGCCTGCGCCGCGCAGAGGTCGCCGGACGCATCCATGACGCCAAGGAACACGGCGACGTGACGGAGAACGCGGAGTACGAGGACGCCAAGAACGAGCAGGCCTTCGTGGAAGGCCGCATCCAGACCCTCTCGGCACTCATCAAGAACGCTGTGCTCATCGACGAGCACACCTCCACGACCCATGTGCAGATCGGCTCCACGGTAGAGATCGAGTCGGGCGACGGCCGCGAGAAGTACACCATCGTCGGCTCAGCCGAAGCATCGCCCACGGAGGGCAAGATCTCCAACGAGTCGCCCGTCGGTCGCGCCCTCCTGGGCCACAAGAAGGGTCAAAAGGTGACCGTCTCGGTGCCTTCGGGAGACTCGGTCTACAAGATCGTCAGCATCAGCTGAGGGCCGGGGCAGAGACGCCCCACGACGCCTCGGGAGGCGCCATGTACTGGGCCGATGAGGTCGCGGCCGCGGTCGAGGGTCCGCAGGTCGTCAACGACTCCAAGACGCCTTCGGGCACCGTTCACGTGGGCAGCCTGCGCGGCGTCGTGCTGCATGACGCCATCCGACGAGCGGTCGCGGCGCGCGGCATGGAGGTTCATTTCCGCTACGGCGTGGAGGACCTGGACCCCATGGACACGCAGGCGCTGCTGACGCCGGACGCCGTGGAGAGGGCGATGGGCATGCCACTGGTGAACGTGCCGGCGCCCGAGGGCTCACCGCACCGGAACTACGCGCGCCACTTCGCGAGCCTCTTCCTGGAGACCTTCGAGGGCCTGGGCATCCGTCCCGAGCTGTACTGGATGAGCGAGCAGTACCGCTCCGGCGCCATGGATCCGTACATCGCCACCGCGCTCGACCGGGCGGCCACCATCCTGGAGGTCTACGCCACGGTCAGCACCGTGCATCACCCCCCGGACTGGCTGCCGGTGCACATCATCTGCGAGGCCTGCGGCCGCATCGGCACCACCCACGCCACCGAGTGGGACGGTCGTGAGGTCAGCTACGAATGCCGCCCCGACCTGGTCACCTGGGCGACCGGTTGCGGCAACCGCGGCCGGGTGTCGCCCTTCGGGGGCCAGGGCAAGCTCGTCTGGAACGTCGAGTGGGCCGCCCGCTGGAGCCTGCTGGGCGTGACCATCGAGGGTTGCGGCAAGGACCTGGCCACCCGGGGCGGGTCCCGCGACCGCTCGGACGCCATCAGCGTGCGCGTCTTCGACCGCGACCCGCCCATCAACGTGCCCTACGAGTTCCTCAACATCGGCGGCCGCAAGATGGCCACCAGCAAGGGCCTGGGCGCGCCGGCCCACCGCATGGCTGAGCTCCTGCCCCCCGAGCTCCTGCGCTTCCTCTTCCTGCGCCACAGGCCGCGCCGCGCCCTGGAGTTCGATCCGGGCGGCGACACCGTGCCGGGGCTTTTCGACGAGTTCGATCGCATCGCCGCGGCCACGGCCGGCCTGCCCGTGCGCGGCGAGCTGCCGCCGGACCCCGAGCGCATCTTCCGAGCCAGCCTGGTCGATCCAGACGCCGACCCGGTGGTCGAGGGGAGACGGTTCCGACCGGCCTTCCGCCACCTCGCGCTGCTCATCCAGGTGTCCGGCGTGGACGTGCCCGCGCGCATGGCAGCTGAAAAAGGCGCGCCGCTGGACGAAGCGGAACTGGCCATCCTGGAGCAGCGCATGGCCGTGGCCAGGACCTGGCTGGAGGGCTTCGCGCCCGATCGCTACCGCGTCGAGGTGCAGGCGGTGCTGCCCGCCGAGACGACTGCCCTGGATGATCTTCAGCGTCGGTTCCTGGCCGCGCTTGCTGCGGCTGCCGACGGCGAGCGACCTGCCTCGGGTGACGGGTGGCAGGACCTCATCTTTCGCACGGCCAAGGCCGTGGAGCTCGCCTCCGGCCATGCCTTCGGCGCGCTGTACCTCGCCTTCTTGGGTCGACCCAACGGACCGCGGGCCGGCTGGCTCCTGGCCAGCATGGAGCACCACCTCGTGATGCGCCGGCTGCGCGAGGTCCCACCTGCCGCGGGCGTCGAGGCGAGCGGAGACACCGTGTGAGCGTCGGGCTTCAGCGACTCCGCGAAGACGCCTCACGGATCAGGCAGGGCGCCCTGGACAAGGGCGAGGATCCCGCCCTGGTCGATGAAGCCATCGCCTCTGATGAGGCGCGTCGCCGACTGCTCGGCGAGGGCGACGCACTGCGCGCCGAGCGCAAGCAGCTCAGCGAGCGGATCGGGACGTCCATCAAGGGAGGCGCCGACCCGAAAGGTAGCGAGGTGGCGGAGCTGCGCGCGCGGTCGTCGGAGCTGGGTACGCGCATCGAGACCATCGAGACTGGGTCGAACACCACCCAGGCGCGCTTGGATGACCTGCTGCTGCGCATCCCCAACCCGGCTGATCCGGACGTGCCGGTCGGTGGCGAGGAGTCAAGCGTCATCGTGCGCAGCTGGGGCGAGCCGGGGACGCCCGGCGGGCGCAAGCCTCACTGGCAGGTGGCGGAGTCGCTCGGGCTATTCGACCTGGCGGCCGGCGCCAAGGTGGCCGGCTCCGGCTTCCCCATCTACCGCGGCGCGGGGGCCGCGCTCCAGCGTGCCCTCATCGACTTCATGCTGGAGCTGCATACGAAGGAGCACGGCTTCACCGAGATCTGGCCGCCGGCCGTGGTCAACGCCGAGTCCGCCCGCGGCACCGGCCAGATACCGGACAAGGAAGACCAGATGTACGTGGTCACTCGCGACGACCTGTACCTGGTGCCCACCGCGGAGGTGCCGGTCACCAACATCCATCGCGATGAGATCATCGAGGCGGACCGGATGCCCATCCGCTACGTGGCCTACTCGCCTTGCTTCCGCCGCGAGGCGGGCGCGGCTGGTGCCAAGACACGCGGCATCCTGCGCGTGCACCAGTTCGACAAGGTCGAGATGGTCTGCTTCGAGCGACCGGAGGCCTCCAACGACACCCTGGAGTGGCTCACCGCGCGGGCGGAGATCGTGCTACAGAAGCTTGGCCTGCCTTACCGCGTGAAGCTCATGGCCACCGGCGACATGGGCTTCACGCAGGCCAAGAAGTACGACCTGGAGGTTTGGGCACCCGGCGTGGAGGATTGGCTGGAGGTCAGCTCCGTGTCCAACTTCCGGGACTACCAGGCGCGGCGCATGAACATCCGCTGGCGACCGCAAGCGGCCGGCAAGGCGGAGATCCTGCACACACTCAACGGGTCGGGGCTCGCCCTGGCGCGTACCGTGGCAGCCATCCTGGAGGTGTACCAGACCCCGGAGGGCCAGGTGGCTGTCCCGGCGGTCCTGCAAGCCAGGCTCGGCGCGCAGCTCGGCGGATGAGCGCAGGCGGTGGTGCCGGTGCGGCCGAGGTGCTGCACCTCGTCTCGCTAGCCGAGGCTAGCCGCCCTGACCCTGGCCCTGCTGCTGGTTGGCTCCGCCCATCAGGCCACCTACGCGACCTTCGGCGATGTTCTCGTCACCGGGCGCTGGGGGCTCGAAGGCCGGACTCTCGCCGGGCTCCTCGTCCGTGCCGCCGGGGCCGTCACCGGAGGGCATGGTGGCGGTGTCCTCCGACGCGCCGGGCGCGTCCATCGGGCGCTCGGTGGGGTCGAGCGGTGTGGTCGGGTCGTCGATCGGTCGGATGGTGGGGTCATCCATGGTGCATTCCTCCGTGCGGACCCTCAGCCTGCGCGCCGTCAGCTCGCGCCGGTGCGCCAGCGACGAGGCGCCGCATATCGGGCGCCTATCGACCGAATGCGATACTCCGGCAAGGGCGGCCGCTGATGGAACGGCACGGCCGTCTCGCTGCACGCGATAGCGTCGGGTCCATTCGGAGCACCCGACAGAGGAGACGGCACGATGCATCACGAGGACTCCCATCCCAGCACGGCGGCCATCCTTGGCCATCCGGTTCATCCCATGATCGTACCCATCCCCATCGGGGCGCTCTCGTTGGCGCTCGCCACGGACCTTCTCGCTCAGCGCAGCACCGATAGCCGCTGGCCGAAGGCCTCGCGGTTCCTCTTGGCGGCATATGCGCTCGGCGCAGTGGCCGCTGCGCCGTCGGGGACAGTGGACTTCCTCACCATCCGGCGCGCGAGAGAGCTGCCTGAAGCCTGGCTGCACGCCGGCGGAAACCTGGCCGTGCTGGGCCTGACCGCGGCCAACCTGGCCCTTCGTCGCGGCGACGATCGGCGGGTGAGTCGCCTTGGCCTGGGCATGACCGCGGCGGGCGCTGGTCTTATGGCCGTGACCGGCTGGCTGGGCGGCGAACTCACCTTCCGGCACCGCATCGGCGTTGCGCCACAAGAAGCAAAGCTCTCCGCTGCGGACGATCCGGACGGTCAGATCGACGCGTTCGGGGGTCACAGTGCCATAGCTGTTCCCATGGAGGCGGAAGCGGGACCGACCGTCGCTGGGGAAGGGTTGAGCCCGGCGGAGGCCGAAGGCGTGGCGCGCGATCTGGCACTGGCCGACCCGCCGCCCGACGTGCCGGATCCTACGATCGAGGGTCGCTCTGGCGGAGGGTGAGGGACTCGAACCCCCAGACCTTGCGGTCACCTGATTTCAAGTCAGGCGCATTCACCAATTCTGCCAACCCTCCACGGCAGATGGTAGCAGCGGGCCTGGTCGCGACGCGTCGATGAGCGGGCGCTGCATCGGATACCAGCGCCCTTGTCTCCAGACGGGCGGCATGTAGCCTTCACCTATGGATGCGTGCGGCTGCGTGGACTTTGCGTCGATCTTCGACCGCCGAACTGCCGAGCGGGACCGCGATCGTTACCACCGCAGTGGTCCGGATCGGAGCACCCGCGCACTGCTCGACATGATCGGGCGATACCGAGTCAGCGACGCGACCGTCCTTGACGTGGGCGGCGGCATCGGTGTGATCGACCTCGAGCTTCTGCGGGCGGGTGCCGCTCGCGCCGTGCTTGTCGACGCGTCGGCTGCCTACCTCGACATCGCACGGCAGGAGGCGCAACGGGGCGGCCTTACCGATCGGATGGGGTTCGTGCAGGGCGATCTCGTCGCCCGAGCCGACGAGATCACGGCCGCTGACATCGTGACGCTCGATCGGGTGGTCTGCTGTTACGCCGACGTCGAGGCTCTTGTGGGCGCCACCGCGGCTCGAGCTGGGACGGTGTATGGACTCGTTCTGCCGCGTGATCGGTGGCTCATCCGCGTGGGTATCCGGCTGGTCAACCTCGGGTTCCGGATCCGGAGAAGGGCCTACCGCGCCTACGCCCATGCCAACCCGGCGATCGACGAGTCGCTCGCCGCCATCGGTCTCCGACCGAGGCACGAGGGTGGGACGTTCTTCTGGCGGGTCGTGGTCTATGACCGGGACGGTCCTCTAGGAGACGCTTCTCCGACGTTGCTGACAGCGGAACGCATGTAGCGAACGCTCACACGAGGGAATCGCATCGCCATCAGGCGGGCCTGGATCGCCAGCGCCTCGGCGTCCCGGTCGACCGAGACGATCGACCCGTCTGGTCCCAGCATGGCGGGCGCGCGCACGGTCGTGCCAGCCTAGCGGTGCGGGCGTTACCGTTGCTCGATGCCGCCGCTGAAGCGCCTTCTGACCTGGGCGCTGCCCGTCATCTCCGCGCTGGCGGTCATCGCCTGGCTGGCGGTCGCCATCGTGGACATGGATCCCCACAACATCCTGTGGATCGATTGGTACGCCTACGCCTACGGCACTGAGCGGCTACTCGCCGGGGAGTCGCTGTACATCGCCGAGCAGTTGGCCGGACCGTACAAACTTCCGGAGGTGACTCCGGCGGGGTACATCTACCCGCCGCCCTCGGCGCTTCTCTTCCTGCCCTTCACCATAGGCTGGGACATCGGCCTATCGGCCTGGATCGTGGGCAACCTGGCTCTCCTGGTGGCCGGCCTCGCGGCGGTCCTGCGGCGGGAGTTCGGGACCGTGCCACCCGTTGGCCTTGCGCTGGTCCTGCTGGGCTTATGTGTGGCCATCCCTGCGCCGTCCGGCCTCCTCATGCCGCTGGTCAACGGCGTCCTCGCCTCCAACGTCAACGTCGGGCTGGCCGGCCTCCTCGCCCTTTGTTGGGCGACGGGAGCGCGCCGGGGATGGATCGCCTATGCGGCGGGTGTCGGGGCCGCCTTCAAGATGTTTCCGGGCGCACTCGCTCTGTGGGCCGTCCGACGCCACGGCTGGCGCTCACTGCTCATGGCCGTCGGCCTGGTGGCTGCCATCGCCCTGGTGACACTGCCCATGGTGGGTATGGAGGAATGGCGTCGCTTCCTCGTGGCGCTCTCTAATGCAGAGCCGACCTGCACCGAAGGCCGCAGCTCCATCGCCTGTCTCGCACTGCCCTTCCTCGGTACCAGCCTGGCGAAGGCGGCGGGCATCGTGGTGGGCCTGCTGCTGCTCGGTGCTGCGATGCGGGTACGGGCCGAGTTCCCGGCCTTCGTGCTGCTCACGCTGGGGATGCTCGCGCCGCTGGCTGACGGCCATCAGCACTACCTGCTCTTCATCTACGTCCTGGTCGTCATCGGACTGGCCAGCCTGTTCCGCCACTACCGCGGCGTGGCCGCGCTGCAAGGCACGGGCAATGAAGCGACCCTGGGCAGTGGCGCGGCTACGGCGCCGCCGCCGCTACCGTGATGCTCGGGTGACCGGTCCATCAGGCTGGCCGGCGCGCACCGGGGAGCCACATGACACACATCGGCTACGCACTGTCCAGCGAGGAGCACACGCCGGACGATCTCGTCCGCAATGCCGTTATGGCCGAGGAGGCTGGCTTCGACTTCGCCATGATCTCCGACCACTTCCATCCGTGGGTCGACGCACAGGGCCACAGCCCCTTCGTCTGGAGCCTTATCGGGGCCATCAGCCAGGCCACCAAGCGGCTTCGCCTGGGTACTGGCGTGACGTGCCCCATGATCCGCATCCACCCCGCCATCATCGCCCAGGCCGCCGCGACATCGGCGGCCATGATGCCCGGGCGCTTCATGCTGGGACTGGGCACCGGCGAGAACCTCAACGAGCACATCCTGGGGGACAAGTGGCCACCCTATGACGTGCGCGCGGACATGTTCGAGGAGTCCATCGAGGTGATCCGGCTTCTGTGGCAGGGTGGCCAGCAGAGCCACTACGGTCAGTACTACGAGGTCGAGAACGCGCGCCTCTACACGCTGCCTGACGAGCCGCCGCCCATCCTCATCGCGGCAGGCGGACCCAAGTCCGCTGAACTGGCCGGGCAGATCGGCGACGGCCTAGTGGCCACTTCTCCCGACGAGGAGATCCTCGGCGCGTTCCAGGGCGGAGGCGGCGCGGACAAGCCGCTCTACGGACAGATCACCGTTTGCTGGGCCGCCGACGAGGCCGATGCACGACGTACCGCCTTCCGTGTCTGGCCCAACTCGGCCATCAAGGGCGAGCTATCGCAGGAGCTGCCCACGCCGGCGCATTTCGAGCAGGCCGCGCAGATGGTGACCGAGGACCAGGTCGCTGAAGCGGTGCTCTGCGGTCCGGACGCACAGCGCTACCTGGAGAAGATCCGAACCTATATCAAGGCCGGCTTCGATCACATCTATCTACACCAGGTAGGACCCGACCAGCGAGGTTTCATCGACTTCTGCCAGCGAGAGATCATGCCCGCCGTGGGATAGGTCAGGCCCGCTCGCCGGCGCCCTCCGTCCAGGCGAACGTGACCAGGACGGCGCACTGTGCGTCGGCTGTGAGGCTCCAAGGCAGCGCAGCCTCGATGCTGGCCGCTGTGCCCGCCTCCAGTGTCACCTCCGCGCCGCCCGCCTTGAGGGTGGCCCGACCCTCGAGCAGTTGGACGGTCACCGGACCTTCGCCGTGCTGCTCGTGGATCCCAGCCGACTCGCGCAGGCTCGCCAGCAGCAGGCGGATGCCGGCCGACTTCACGAGCGTGCGCGCATTCCGGTCGCCCCCGGTCCAGGCAGGCTCCTGACGAAGCGACTCGATCTCCTGGCCCAGGTCGAACGTCATCAGGCTCTCGGTCAGCGGCCGTGCCCCGCGGTCATCCGAGCCATGCGTCCAGTCGGTCTGTTCCGGCAGCATGTGTACCTCCTAAGCCTCCAGTGCGTAGCCGACGTTGTGATAGGTCCGGATCGGACCCGATCGCCTGGTAGCTCCCAGTTTGCGCCGAAGCCGCGAGACGCAGATGCGCAGCACCTGAAGGTCCTCCACATAGGCGGGCCCCCAGCATTGCCGCAGGAGCTCCGTGGCGATGACCACTCGGCCAGCGTTGCGCGCAAGATGGGATAGGACCCGCCACTCCGAACGCGCCAGGGGCAGTACCACGCCTTCCCGCCGGCACATCCGCCGCTCCAGGTCCAGCTCCAGGCCGCCCACGCGCAGGAGGCTGGAGTCGCCCGCCTGACCACCGCGGCCGCGCATCACCGCCCGGATGCGGGCCGATAGTTCGTCAAGGCTGGCTGGCTTGGTGAGGTAGTCGTCGGCACCCGCTTCCAGGGCACAGACCCGGTCACGGATGTCACTCGTAGCCGAGACGATGACCACCCGCGCGTCACCGTGGCGGCGCAAGGCAGCCAAGGTCGCCATACCGTCCATAGCCGGCAGATCAAGGTCCATGACCACGACATCAGGTGGTCGCTGGAGGGCCAGGCGTCTGGCCTCGGCGCCACTGGTCGCGGTCATCACCTCGAAGCCTTCCTGCGTCAGGACTGACTCGAGGAGCTCGCGCAGTGCAGGCGCGTCGTCCACCACGAGCAGGCGCGGTCGCCGGCCGCCCAGCGCATCCGCCGTCCGCATCTCCGGCGGGACCGCAGCTGATACCCCCGGGTTCATGCCATCAGATCCGTTTCGGTGGCGCGCGGCAAGGAGAACCCGAAACCGACGCCTTTGCCCGGCTCCGGTGTTGCCCACGTGCGACCGCCCATGGCGTCGACCAAGAGGCGAGCGACGAAGAGGCTCGGTGGCCCACCCGTCGGCCGTGGCTCGTCCAGCCGGTGAGCCCAAGGTTCGAAGTAGCGCTCACCCTCTTCCGTCGCAGCGTGGCCTGACGTGGAGACGACGAGGCGGACTGCGCGGGAGCCGGAACGCGCGGCGATGTTCAGGCCGCTCTGCTCGTCCGTGCGGGCCACGGCGAACGAGACCACGTCGCGTAATGCCCGACCCAGGTGTCGAGGGTCGGCGATGACCGGCGGCAGCTCGGCTGGCAGGTCCAGGTGGACGGGCATCTCCACACCGGAGAGGATGGGCTCCAACAGCCTCGGCAACGCTACCGGTTCAGGGCTCGCGTCCACGCCGAGGCTGGCCTCAGAGGTCATGATCATGTCGTCGACCAGCTGCCGCAGGCGGTCAGCCTCGGCGCGGATGTCGTTGATCACGCTGGCTCGCGTGGTGGCTGGCAGTCGATCGCCCGCCCGCTGCAGAAGTGACGCGCCGGCGTAGATGGTGGTCACCGGCGTGCGCAGATCGTGTGCCAGCAGACCCAGCATCTCCTCCGGTGCGTGGACCGTGAGGGGCGCGTCCACGGTCAGGACCATCAGCGTGCCGGTCGCCCAACGTCCGCCGGCCCGCGTGGGAAGTAGCAGGGGTCGGCAGGTCAGGTGGAGCGGCACCTCGGTCGCGCCCTGCGCGTGCACCAGGGCCGAACCTTCCTCCCCAAGTTCGGGGATGTCGCCGTTGACGACCTCCAGGGCAGCCACCAGGTCCCGGTGATGCTCCACGGTGAGCCGGCCCAGCAGCGAGGCGACGCCCTGCTCGTAGACCACGCTGCCGTGGTGGTCGCACACGACCAGGCAGAGGCCGGGGAGGGGATGTCCGCGATGGCGTCGAGCGGTACGCGTAGCCATGCGTCCAGTTTCCGTCGCTCGGTCCGTGCGTCGCGCGCTCCACCAAGCGCTTGGTGTTGCGGGCGGCTCGCAAGTCCTGGCCGGCGCGATCCGGCCGGCGGATGTGGCTGTCGGCCTCTCAGCGCTTGATGCGTGCGATGCGCCCCGCCGTCACCAGGATGCGTCGGGCGACCGCGGGCGACACGTTAGAGACGGCCTCGATGGTCGAGGCGAGCTCCCTCTCCGGCAGCGAACCGAACAGCCTCAGGAGCCGATCGAGGCTCTCATCGGAGAGCTGGCCCAGCACCGCGAAACCGCGGGCGATCTCTTCCGTCTCGGCGCGCGCGACCACGCCGACCGCTCGGTCGAAGAGCCGCATGAAGCCCAGGAGCTCGGTCAGCCAGTCCCGCAGGCGAGCCAGCTCCGGGTCATCCGGTGTCGTCCGCACCGCCTGCTCAGCACGTGCCAGGCTCTCTTCCAGCTTGGGCACGAGCGGGTCGGCTTCACGCTGCTTGCGCTGCTCGGCGATACGCTGGAACCAGCGCCAGTGGTCGCGCACGACTGCGTACGCGGCGGGACTCGGGCCGCGCCTTGTGGCACGATCGGACTGGGGCACGCGCTCGACCAGGCCCCACGCTTCGGTCTCTGCCAGGGCCAGGCTTGCTGCGCGGTGGCTCAAGCCCAGCGCCTCGCGGACCTCGCGCTCGGTCAGGATCCCGCCGTGTGCCAGAAGGTAGCCGTGGACGCGTGCCACGG
>JBBJNS010000180.1:0-3535 GCA_037720745.1 Candidatus Limnocylindrales bacterium | reverse complement strand
CCCGTCGTCTCGAACGGCGTGGCCGGGACGACATGGTAGGTCCGGTAGCCCAGTCCCGGATGGTCCGCCACGAAGGCGAGCCGGTGCCGCCAGCCGGTCACCGAAGCGAGCGAACGCACCGGCTGGAAGGTCACCTCACCGCCTGCATCGTCAAAAAGCCGGTCGTCATGTCGCAGGCCCCCGAACTCGACCTCCACGCCGGTGCGCACCGTCCACGGGTTCGGGTTGAAGACGACGATGGGCCGCATCCCGTCGGCCTCTTTGATACCGATCCGGCGCGCGAGAGACTGGATGGCGTGGTTCTGCGCGCGAGCGGCGATGGCCAGCGCCTCGCCCGTGGAATCGCGGGCGTCGTCGTAGGCAGGCTCCAGGCTGGTGCCGGGCAGGATGTCGTGCATCTGGTTGAAGAGGACGTCGGTCCAGGCCTGGCGAAAGTCTTCCGGGTACGGTTGCCCCGTCTGCCGCAGTGCGACGGCACTCCACTTCTCGGCCGCCAGCAGCGCGTTCTCGGCCTGTCGGTTCCAGCGCTTCATGCCCGAATGGGCGCTGTAGCAGCCGACCGCATGCTTCTGCATCTCGTCCCGCCAGACGGGGATCGTCGCGGGGTCGGTCTGGTCCAGGATCGCCCGGAAGAACCCCTCGACCGTGCTGGGCCTGAGGTGCGGCATGGCCGGATCGGCATCGAGTGCGCGGAGGCTCTCGATATTGGCCTTGGTGGGCCCGCCACCGTGATCGCCCACGCCGTAGAAGCACATCAGCTCCCGATGGGGATGGCCCAGCTCCGGCAGACAGAGCGCCACCTGGTCATCGAGCGTGCCCGAGGGCGAGTTGTACTCGCCGATGATGCGATAGGCGAGCACGCGCGATCCGTCCGGCGACTCCCACCAGAAGAGCCTGGGCATGTCCCGCTCGTTGATCTGGGGCCGCATGAAGACATAGAAGTCCAGGCCTGACTTCTTCAGGATCTGGGGCAGCATGCCGTTGTGCCCGAAGGCGTCTGGGTTGAAGCCGACCGTGGCACGGGTGCCCAGCTCGGTGCCGAAGAAGCGCTGTGCGTACAGCCCGTGGCGCGCGAACGATTCGCCCGCCGGCACGTTGCAGTCCGGTTCGACCCACCAGCCGCCCACGATCTCCCAGCGACCCTCCGCGACACGCGCGCGGATCTCCTCGAACATCTCGGGCTCATTGAGCTGGATGAACTCGTGGAAGGCGGCCGAGCTGATGCTGAACTTGAACTCGGGGTACTCCTTCATCCGGTCGAGCGCGGAGCGGAAGGTGGCCTTGACCTCCTGCAGGCCCTCCTGCCACTGCCACAGCCAGACAGGGTCGATGTGGGAGTAGCCGATCATGTGGAGGGTTCGATTCACCGGGAGTACTCCAGTCGTGCCTGTGCGGCGGCCACGGCGCCCACGATCCCGATGTCGGCGCCCAGCTGGGCGATGACCACGTCGACCTCCGCGGCCATGGAGGGGAACGCCCGCTCCAGCGCGATTCGTCGGACCGGCACGATGAGCTGGTCGCCGACGGCTGTCACGCCGCCGCCCAGGATGACCAGGCGCGGGTTGAAGAGGTTGATGATGCTGCCCACGCCGGCGCCCAGCACGGTGACCGTCTCGTCCCAGACCGCACACGCCAGCGGGTCGCCGGCACGGGCCGCTTCGGCCACCTCGCGGGAAGTGATGGCTTCGGTCTCGAAAGCAGTCAGGCTAGAGGCTTCGCCGGCCGCGATGCGGTCGTGAGCGCGCTGCGCGATGTTCGTCCCCGAGGCGAACGCCTCGAGGCAGCCTCGGCTGCCGCAGGGGCACGCCCATCCGTCGTGGCAGAGCGACATGTGGCCGATCTCCGCGGCGTTGCCGCTCTCGCCTTCCACGATGCGGTCGTCCAGGATGACGCCGCCGCCGATACCGGTGGAGATCGTCAGATAGACCAGGTTCCGTACACCGCGGCCGGCGCCGTAGCGATGCTCCGCCATGGCCGCGGCGTTGGCGTCATTCTCGAGGTGCACAGGCACACCACCCAAGAGGTCGGCGAAGTCCGTCGTCAGTCGAGCCACCAGTGGGACATCGATCCAGCCGGGCAGGTTGGTCGGCTCCCGGACGATCCCGGTGCGGATGTCCAGCGGCCCGCCGCAGGAGACGCCCGTGGCGGCGATGTCGGACGGCGCTACGCCGGAGGCGTCCACCACGCGGCGACCCATCGCCACGAGTCGCTCGATCATGGTCTCAGGGCCGTCCTCCGTCCGGGCCGGGATCACCTCACGCGACAAGAGGCGGCCGTCATCGCCGGCCACGCCCGCCGCGAGCTTGGTGCCACCGATGTCCAGTCCCAGGAAGAAGCGCCGGGCACCGGTCACATGCGGCCATCCAGCGCGAGCCGGCGGAGCGTGTCCTGACGACCTCCCGCATCGATGAGCGCCTGGCTGGTCCCCGGCGCGAAACGGTCACCGTCCGCCACGTCACGCTGCGGAGCCACGCCGTCCACGACCCAGCGTGCCTGAAGTGCGGCTCCCCGAGCCGCCGCCTCCACGGACACCGGTCGGTGCACGGGGAGTTCCAGCACGTCGGCACAAAGCTGCGCCCACGCATCCGAAACCGCGCCACCACCGACCAGCGTGATCTCCCGCGGTGCGACGCCCGCCCGTCGCAGAGCCTCGACCCCGTAGCGGAGACCGAAGGTCACGCCCTCCGCGACGGCACGCACCAGGTGCACAGGGCGGTGCGTGCTGCGCAGACCGGCGAAGGTGCCATTGGCCGAGGCCAGGTCAGGGGTGCGCTCTCCGTCGAGGTAGGGCAGGAAGGTGAGATCCGCCGCGCCCGGAGCTGCCTCGACCAGCGCCGCCTCGAAGCCAGCATGATCGAGTCCCAGCAGCTCCGTTATCCAGTCGGTGGCGCCGGTGCAGTTGAGCGTGCACACCAGCGGCAGCCAGCCACCAGTGGAATCGCAGAAGGCGGCCGCTTCGCCCATGGGGTCGACGGCCGGCTCCGCGCTGTAGGTGAAGGCCGTGCCCGATGTCCCCAGGCTGACCGTCATGGGCCCCGGCTCGATGGCTCCGACGCCGATGGCCGAGCACATGTTGTCCCCGCCGCCGGCGCTCACCGGCGTGCCCGCCACGAGCCCGGTGGCAGCGGCTATGTCGGCGCGCAGCTCCCCCAGGACGGAGCGTGAGGGTATGACCGGCGGCAACGTCGCCTCCCAGTCACGGTGCTCGTCGATGGCCGCCAGCACTGGTTCGCTGTAGCGCCGCTCGCGGGCATCGAAGTAGGCCGTGCCGGAGGCATCGCCGGGTTCCGTGGCGTACGACCCGGACAGCCACAGGTTCAGATAGTCGTGCGGCAGGCAGAAGCGTGCGCTGGCGGCGTACGTGTCCCGCGCGTGGTCTCGTAGCCAAGCGAGCTTGGGCGCCGTGTAGCCCGGCAGGACAGCTAGGCCGATCTCGAGACGCACCCGCTCCCAGCCCCCCCCCTCGACGAGCTGGTCGCGGCCCTCGACGACGACCAGCGGCACGCCGGCCGGTATGG
This sequence comes from Candidatus Limnocylindrales bacterium, assembly GCA_037720745.1. GTDB lineage: Bacteria > Chloroflexota > Limnocylindria > Limnocylindrales > CSP1-4 > Palsa-1032. The sequence continues at coordinate 17 of JBBJNS010000180.1, read as the reverse complement.
CTACCGCGCCGGCGATC
>JBBJNS010000179.1:0-3563 GCA_037720745.1 Candidatus Limnocylindrales bacterium | reverse complement strand
CGAGGGCGGGAAGCTCGGGACCGGAAGTCTCGTACCTCAGCGGCCCCAGCTCGGACAGACGACTTCACCGTCTCACCATGGGGTCACTCAGCCGACTAGACTCGGCCGCGATGCCTGATCATCCTCACGACGCCGCCCGCCCCGGCATGCCCGACGTCGCCGACCCACTCGCCCGCGCCGGCCCACCCGTGCCCGACGAGCCTGCCCGTGCCACTTTCCCCGACCATCCCGATCACCCGGGCTACCCGGATCCGCGCACCTTCGACTCGCTGGTGGACCTGCTCGACGACGCAGCCGTCCGCTACGCCGGCCGGACGACGCTGTCGCTGCGCACGGACGCGGGCATCGAGCTTGCCTGGACACCCGCCGAGCTCCGTCACCGTGCGCGCCTCGCCGCCTGGCGTCTCCGCGCCCTTGGCCTGGAGCCCGGCGACCGCCTGCTCACCTGGAGCCCCTCCACGCCGCGTCTGCCGGCGGTCTATTGGGGCGCTCAGACGGCACGGCTCATCGTGGTGCCTCTGGACCTGCGCATGGTGCCCGAGGTGGTGCAGCGCATCGCGGCCAAGTCCGAGACCCACTGGCTCGCCGTGGGCACCGGCCTGGAGGCCCCCGATCCTGTCGCCGCCGGCCTCCATGACCTCGCGATCCACACCATCGACGAACTCACCGCCGACGCCGACGACACCTTCCCGCCCGATTGGGAGGCCCAGCTCGACTCCTGGCCGCGGCCCACTCGGGACGACGTCTGGGAGGTCATCTACACCTCTGGCTCCACGGGCTATCCCAAGGGCGTGATGCTGAGCCATGGCACGGTGCTCTCGACGGTCGAGGCATGCGCCCTGCTCCTCCCCCCGCGCGAGCATCGCGCCGTCTCGCTGCTGCCGCTGTCGCACCTCTTCGAACAGGCTCCCGTCCTCTTCTACGGATCGACCATCGGCGCCGACGTGCTCTACGTGAGATCGCGCAACCCGCGCGTCATCTTCGAGTCGCTGCGCGACCACCACGTGACCACCATGGTCGTCACGCCCCAACTGATGGATCTGTTCTGGAACGCCATCGCCCGCGAGGTGGAGCGGCAGGGCAAGAAGCGTGCCTTCGATCGACTCCGGTCGGTCGCCCGCCGCCTGCCATACCCGCTTCGACGGCTCCTGTTCCGGAAGGTCCACGCCCAGCTGGGGGGTCGACTGCGCCTGTTCGTGGTGGCCGGCGCCTTTCTTCCGCCGGAGACCCAACAGAACTGGGAGGATCTGGGCGTCGTCGTGGTCCAGGGCTACGGCGCCACCGAGTGCGGCCCCGCCGCCGCGACATCCGAGCGGGAGCACCCGACCTCGACTGTCGGTCGCACCGTCCCTCCCGTGCGCATCCGCCTGGCCGAGAACGACAAGGAGATCCTGGTGGCGGGTCCGACCGTCATGCCCGGCTACTGGCGCGACCCCGACGCGAGCAGCGCGGTGCTGGCCGACGGCTGGTACCACACCGGCGACATAGGGCGGTACGACGAGCGCGGCAACCTAGTCCTCTCGGGCCGCAAGAAGAACATCATCGTGCTTCCCAGCGGCCTGAACGTGTACCCGGAGGACATCGAGAACGTGCTGCAGGAGGCTGGCATCGGCCAGTCCGTCGTGCTGGAGACCACGCCCGGACGGATCGAGGCGGTCGTCCTGCCGGTCGGCAGCCTGCCCCTCGTCTCGACCACCCAGGCGGCGCCCGAGCGGCCCACCGACCCGGAGGGAGTCGCCCGGCAGAACGGGGCCATAGGGGCGGCCATCAAGTCGGCCAACGCGCGGCTCTCCGCGCACAGCCGCATCGACGCCTGGCGCCTCTGGCCGGAACTCGACTTTCCGCGCACGCACACGCTGAAGATCAAGCGCGACGACGTCCGCCTCTGGGTCGCCGCGGACGGGGCACTGCCGGTTCGGGAGGGCTGAGCCGGCGTTCAGCCGACGATGGGGATGCGGACTCCCACCGAGGAGATCGCGTCGAAGGCGGTCCGCGCCAGCTCGCGGTCCGCGGCCAGCTCGGAGGACCACCAGCTGAAGATGAGCGTGCCACCCAGCTGAGCCAACGAGAACTGCGCGTCCAGCGGGTAGTTGGTCTGGCCGAAGCCGCTCTCGAGGTACTCGGCGAACTCCGCGCCACGGGTGCTGGCCGTGTCGGCGTCCGCGAACTCATAGATCGTCACGTAGCCGGCCTCCGGGTCGCCGATGCCAGCCTGAAGCACGGCGCGCGGGACAGTCGCGATGCCGGGCGGCTCGGCCGGTCGGTAGGGCACGATGGGCGGATCGAGGCGGACGCCCACGTCGGCAAGCGCGCGCCGAACGACCGCCACACCACTGGATATCTGCGTAGAGAAAGACGCCTGCGGCGTGGTGCGCGGGGTCGGCGCTTGACCGCCCTCCTGACCGCTCGAGGCCGGCGCGCAAGCGGCGACCAGGCAGGCGACCGTCAAGGCAAGCACCATGACCCGGGCCGTCCCCGTCATCCCGGCGGCCACCCGAACTTGCGTCCCCCGAGCAGATGGACGTGCAGATGATCGACCGACTGGCCGGCATCGGGCCCCGCGTTGGTGACCAGCCGGAAGCCACTCTCGTCCAGGCCGCGCCCCTCCGCCAAGCGTGCCGCCGTGGCGAAGAGCCGGCCGAGCATCGGCGCGTGCGACTCGGTCAGTTGCGTGGCCGAGAGGAGATGCTCGCGCGGGATCAACAGGATGTGCGTCGGGGCCCTGGGCGAGACGTCGGGAAAGGCCACGACCAGCTCATCCTCATGGAGGAAGTGAGTCGGGATCTCGCCCGCGACGATGCGGCAGAACAGGCATTCAGAGTCGGCCAAAGTGGTCCTCGCGATCGAAGGATTGCATTGCGATGGTATGCGAGGCGCACGACTGCGGGTCGCTGCGCGCCTAGCAGGGACCGTCAGACACGGAGATGTAGTCGTGGGTCCGCCACCAGACCTCATGTCCGTCTTGCACCAGGATGCGCCGCAGCTGCAAGGTGATGAGTTCGGCATCGATGTCCCGCCGTCCGACTAGGTCGATGTGGCCCGGATCCGACAGATACCAGGCGATGTCTGGACCCTGCGTGGCGGCCAGCTCCGTGCCACCAAACACTTCGATGGTGTCGAGCAGAGATCCGCGCACGAGGTCCCCATCGACCTCCATACCCTCACCGCCGCCATCGACCAGGGCCTGAGCTCGCTGCTCGAAGTGCCTGACGTCCCAGGTCACGTGGTTCTCTGTGGCACATCCCACCTCTCCGGTCCGCTCGTTCAGGAGCACGACCAGGTAGTCGCTCACGTGCTCCGCGTCGTACACCGTGGCACTGGGACCGGGCGAGGCCGTCGGACTTGGCGAAGCGGACGAACTCGCCAGCGGCGAGGGCGACGCCGAGGGGGATGGCACCGGATAGCGAGTCGCGGCCACCGAGCGGCTCGGCTCGGCCGTTTCGGGGATCGGCGGGCGGCACTCCGTCGGGCTCGCCGCGTGCCCCGGCTCGTAGAAGTCACAGATCTCGGGATAGAAGTCCTCGGGGCCACGGAGCGACAGATACTCGGGGTACGGCCCGTTG
>JBBJNS010000056.1:0-13232 GCA_037720745.1 Candidatus Limnocylindrales bacterium | reverse complement strand
TTGTACGACAGCGCCTTGCCCTGGAGCAGCCTCACGCCGTCAGCGAAGGGACCGCTTGCCGAAGACGTACCTGAGCGGCGATAGAGCGCTGCCGCCTGATGCGGATTCTCCCCGTAGCGCAGTCGCTCCACGCGCTCCAGGCGCAGATCCAGCACAGGCGGGAACGGGTCGATGGACGAACCCGCGGACCCGTCTTCCAGAACGGCGGGCAGGACGCGAGCGATGGTCGAGTCGTAGGCGGCCGTGTGCGCGAAGGCCTCGACGGCGAGCGAGCGGCGCGTGCCGTCCGGGACGATGCCACCCTGCATTGCGGCTAGCAACTCGGGATAGCGAGCCGGGTCGGTGACGACCGCCACGTTGGCGTGGTTCTTGGCGGCCGCCCTGACCAGCGTGGGTCCCCCGATGTCGATCTCCTCGATCAGCTCGTCTGCCGCTATGCCGGCACGTCGAGAGGCCACCTCGAACGGGTAGAGGTTCACGACCACGACCTCGAACGGTTCGATTCCAGCCGCCACGATCTGCGCCCGATGATCCGCCTGGCGGCGATCGGCCAGGATGCCCGCCGCGATCCGTGGGTGGAGTGTCTTGACGCGTCCGTCAAGCATCTCGGGTGATCCTGTCACGGTGCTCACGTCGGTGACCGCCAGACCTGCCTCGCGCAGGGCACGGGCCGTGCCGCCGGTCGAGACCAGCTCGAAGTCCAGGGCGGCCAGTCCCCGTCCTAGGTCAGCCAGACCTGTCTTGTCGGATACGGAGATCAGGGCGCGGCGACGATGCGGCAGCTCGGCGGCCCGTGCGGCGCCGATCGTCACGCGTCCGCCCTCCACGGCCGCGGCGCCGGCAAGCATCAGTGCCACAGCCCGCGGCAGGAGGCGGTGCTCCACGGCATGAAGCCGCGCGAGGAGCGCGTCATCATCGTCCGAAGGCACGATAGAGACGGCCTGCTGGAGGACGATCGGCCCGCCATCGAGCGACTCATCGACCACGTGCACCGTGACGCCGGTCACGCGGACCCCTGCCGCCAACGCGTCACCGATGGCATCCGTGCCCGGGAAGGCGGGCAAGAGGCTGGGATGGACGTTCAGGATCCGGTCCGGGAATGCCGCAAGGGTCGCGGGACCGACCACGCGCATGAACCCGGCCAGCACGACGATGTCCGGCGCGACGGCGGCCAGCGCGGTCGCCAATGCCGCGTCCCACGAGGCGCGGTCGGGATACGCGCCGGGCGGCACGATCCCGGTCGGGATGCCGGCGTCGCGGGCCGTCTCCAACCCGCGACAGTCGCGGTCGGCGACGACCAGCGTCACTGTCCCGCCCAGCGTGCCGTGGCGTTGAGCCGCCAGCAGCGCACGGAGGTTGCTCCCCTCCCCCGAGACGCAGACCGCGATGCCCTTCACATCACCTCGACATAGCGCGACGGTCCGGTCACGGAGGTCGGCACCACCCGGCCGATGCGCCACGCCGCGATGTCCCGGTCCTCCAGGAAGTCCAGCGCCGTTCCGGCCGCGTCGGGCTCGATGATGACGGCCATGCCGATGCCCGCGTTGAAGGTCGCCCGCAGCTCCGGACCCGAGAGGCCGCCGCGAGCGGCGACCAGCTCCACGACGGGCGGCACCGGCCAGGCAGAAGGCGTCAGGGCGACGCCCAAGTCGGGACCCACGGCTCGTGGGATATTGCCGAGCAGCCCGCCACCGGTGACATGCGCCAGACCACCGAGACGGAAGCCGGCGTCCCTGCTCGCGTCGAGCAGCGCCAGGATGTGTGCGGCGTACAACGTGGTCGGGGTGAGCAACGCGTCCCCGACGCTGCCCTGCCCCGCCAACGCTTCGTCCAGGTCCAGTCGCCCGTCGGCGAGCAGCGCGCGGACCAGCGAGTAGCCGTTGGCGTGGAGACCGGAGGAGGCGACCCCGACCACCACGTCCCCCTCTCTCGCGGCGGTCCCGTCCATCAGGCGGTCCCGGTCGACCATGCCCAGGCAGAAGCCGGCCAGGTCGAAGGCGTCGACCTCCATGAGACCGGGGTGCTCCGCCGTCTCACCGCCCACCAGCTCGCAGTCGATGGCGGCGCAGGCCTCAGCGACGCCGGCCACGATGTGGGCCACGCGCTCCGGATCGACGGCCCCCACGGCCAGGTAGTCCAGAAAGGCGAAGGGGCGGGCGCCATGGCAGACCACGTCGTCCGCACACATCGCCACCAGATCTTGGCCGACCGTGTCGAGGCGGCCCATGCGCCGCGCGATCTCCGTCTTGGTCCCGACGCCGTCGGTGGCGGCCACCAGCAGGCTCTCCACGCCCGGCCGAGATGGCGGCGGCAGGCGCAGAGCGGCAGCGAAGCCGGACTTCCCCGCCAGCAGGTCTGACGTCCGGCCGATCCGATCGCGCAGCAGCTCCACGGCACGGTCGCCCGCAGCGACATCGACCCCCGCCTCGGCGTACGCGTCGCGCGTCGATGCCGTCACCCGGCACGCACCGCCGAGGACGGCTCGAGCACCCACTTGTGCGACTCGGCGTCGTAGGGCACGGGCACCGGGTACTGCCCGTCGAAACAGGCGAAGCAGAAGCGCTCGCGAGGCAGGCCGATCGCATCCAGGACTCCGCCGATGGACAAGTAGGCCAGCGAGTCGGCACCCACGAAATCGCGGATGCCATCCCGATCGAGCCGGGAGGCGATCAGTTCGGTCTCGATCTGCGTATCGATGCCATAGAAGCAGGGGTGGTGGATGGGCGGCGCACTGATGCGCAGGTGGACCTCGGCGGCACCAGCCCGACGCAGCATCTCCACGATCCGTCGCGTGGTGGTGCCGCGCACGATCGAATCGTCGACCACGACCAGCCGGCGGCCGCGCACCTGGTCGGGCAGCGGGCTGAGCTTGACCGTGACGCCCCTTTGCCGGAGCGCCTGGCTGGGCTGGATGAAGGTGCGGCCGGCATAGCGGTTCTTGACGATGCCTTCGCGGTACGGGATCCCGCTGCGTTCGGCGTAGCCGGCCGCCGCCGCCGACCCGGTGTCGGGCACGGGCATCACCAGGTCCGCCTCGACCGGCGCCTCGGTGGCCAGCTCCTCCCCCATCCGCCGGCGGACCTCGTAGAGGTTGCGGCCCACCATGAAGGAATCCGGCCGCGCGAAGTAGATCAGCTCGAAGACGCAGAGCTGCTCGCGGCCCGGCGCGAAGCGCACCGATCGCGGCCCGCCCGGCTCGCCCAGGACGACCATCTCGCCCGCCTCCACGTCGCGCACGAAGGTGGCGCCGACCACCTCCAGGCCGCACGTCTCCGAGCTCAGCACCCAGCCGTGAGTGCCGTCGCCCTCCGCCGGCAGGCGACCCAGCACAAGCGGCCGGATGCCGAACGGGTCGCGCACACCGATGACGCGCGTCTCGTCCATGACCACCAGTGAATAGGCACCCTTGACCCGCGGCAGAAGAGCGGTCAGCGCCTCGACCAGGTCAGTGGCCGGTTCCCCGGCGAGCAAGGCCGTGAGCAGCTCCGTGTCGCTGGTCCCCACCATGGCGCCCACTCCCGCGTCGAGCTCGTCGCGCAACTGCCGCGTATTCACGAGGTTGCCGTTGTGGCCCAGCGCTACGGTGCGCCGCGGACCGAGGCGGAAGGCCGGTTGGCTGTTCTCCCAGACCGTGGAGCCGGTCGTGGAATAGCGGCAGTGCGCGATGGCACGATCGCCGCGCAGTGACGGCATGCGCCGATCATCGAGTACCTGTGCGACAAGGCCCAGATCCTTGTAGACCATCACGCCGGTGCCGTCGCTGACTGCCACGCCAGCCGATTCCTGGCCGCGGTGCTGGAGCGCGAACAAGCCCAGCGCAGCCAGCGGCGCAGCTTCGCGACCGGCGGAGAAGACACCCATCACGCCGCACACGTCAGCCGGCCTTGCCCAACGCTCGCGGTAGCCCTGCCTGCCAGGCGTGTCGCAGGACCGCAAGCGACTCATCGACCTCGTCGGCCACGCTGGCGCCGCGACCCTCGGCCGCTCCCGTGGCGCCTTCGCCGGTGAGCGTGATGCGCAGGCGGTCCCCGCCCACCGTGCCCAGGCGACGCAACGGCAGCTCGTGGCGCAGCGCCAAGGCGTGCAGGTCGCCCCAGTGGTCCGCCGCTACGGTCACCACCACGCGCCCCGGCCCCTCGCCGAAGAGCTCGGCCGCTGGCGCGGAGGCGACGGACACCCGCAGGTCCGCGCCGATGTCGCCCCACATGGCGCACTCGGCCAGCGCCATGGCCAGCCCGCCACCGCTCACATCCTGGGCGGATCGCAAGAGGCCGCGAGTCGCGGCTTCCGGAAGGAAGGCAAGAAGGGCGGCCTCGCGAGTGAGGTCCACGCCCGGCGGACGATCGTCCGGTGCGGTGCCTGCGTGCTCCGCATAGATCGACCCAGCGAGGCCCGGGACCGTCTCGCCCAGCAGCGCCACTAGGTCGCCCGCTGTGCGGAAGGCGGGTCCCACGCGCTGCTCGATGTCGTCCAGCAAGCCGACGATCCCGATCTGCGTGGTCGGTGCGATGGCGCCATCGGCCGACTCGTTGTAGAGGCTCACGTTGCCGCCGGTGACCGGCAGACCGAGCGCACGGCAGGCGTCGCCGAGGCCACGCACTGCCTCCTGGAGCCGCCAGAACTCCTCGGGGCGCTCCGGATCACCGAAGTTGAGGCAGTTCGTGACGCCCAGCGGCCGCGCCCCGCTGACGGCCACGTTCCTCGCGCACTCGGCCACGGCGGTGACAGCACCAAGGTACGGATCGATGAGGCCGATACGCGCGTTGGCGTCCGTGGCCATCACCAGCGCCTTGCGACTGCCCTTGATGCGGACGACCGCAGCGGCACGTTCGTTCGCTTCGACCGTGTCAGTGCCCACGGTCGCGTCGTACTGCGTGGTCACCCAGGCTCGACTACACAGGTTCGGGTCGCCCAGCAGCGCCACGAGGACGGCGCCGGGGTCCATGCCTCGCTCTGGAAGGCCGTCGTGAGGCAGCTCCGGCGCGCCGGGAGCCGGCGCTCGACGGATGTGCGTGGGAGGACGCGCCTCGCGGTCGTAGACGATGGCCTCGCTGGTCAGGGCGCGCGCCGGGATCCTTGCCAGCTCCCGCGGCGTGCCGGACTCGCCGACACCTTGGCGCGACACGACGGTCACGTCGCCGTCATCCGTGACTCGCCCGACGACCGCCGCTGGCAGGCCCCAGCGTAGGCAGATGGCCAACACGGCCTCCAGCCGCTCCGGCCGCACGATGGCCAGCATCCGTTCCTGTGACTCGCTGATCATCACCTCGAAGGGAGCCATGCCTCGCTCACGGCGCGGGATCGCGTCCAGGTCGACCTCGATGCCCGTCCCGGCGCGGTCGGCGGTCTCGGACGTGGCACAGGTGATGCCCGCCGCACCAAGATCCTGGAGGCCCTCCAGGAGACGCTCCCCGATGAGCTCCAGGCTCGCCTCGATGAGCAGCTTCTCCGCGAATGGATCGCCGACCTGCACCGTCGGACGCTTGGCACCGTCCGCGCTATGGGACTCCCCGAAGGTGGCGCTGGCCAGCACGGACGCACCGCCGATGCCGTCGCGCCCGGTGGTCGACCCGAAGAGCACGGCCAGATTGCCCGGACCGGGCGCCGCAGCTCGAGTGAGATCGCGCTCATCCAGCAGCCCTACGGCCATCACGTTGACCAACGGGTTGGAGGCGTAAGAGGGATGGAAGGCGAGTTCGCCGCCGACCGTGGGCACACCCACACAGTTGCCGTAGCCGCCCACGCCGCGGACCACACCACGGACCAAGTGCCGCGTCCGCGCATCGGCCGGATCGCCGAACTTCAGGGCATCCAGGATGGCGATGGGCCGCGCGCCCATGGTGAAGATGTCACGCAGGATGCCGCCCACGCCTGTCGCGGCGCCCTGGTACGGCTCCACCGCGCTGGGGTGGTTGTGCGACTCGAGCTTGAAGGCCACCGCCAGCCCATCGCCGATGCGCACCACGCCCGCGTTCTCGCCCGGCCCCGCCACTACGCCCTCCCCTGCCGTGGGCAGGGTCCGCAGCAGCGAGCGGGAGCTCTTATAGGAGCAGTGCTCGCTCCACATCACGCTGAACATGGCCAGCTCCAGGTCGTTCGGGTCGCGGCCCAGTCGGGCGCGGATCTCCTCGAGCTCGTGGTCCGTGAGGCCCAGCGCGCGGTGCAGCGCAGGTTCGGGCGTGAGATCAGCCTCCCCGCCGCCGGGCGCGTCCCCGACTTCGTGGAGGGGCGGTTCCGCCAAGCTCATCAGGCGGCCATCCCAGCAAGGCGAGTGGCCGCACTCTCCAGCAGCGAGCGGAACAGCAGCATCCCGTCGTCCGAGCCCAGCAGCGCCTCCGAGGCGCGTTCCGGATGCGGCATCAGCCCGCACACGTTGCCCTGCTCGTTCAGGACACCCGCGATGTCGCGTGCCGAGCCGTTGGGGTTGCCCTCAGGATGCGCATATCGGAACAGGACCCCTCCGCGTGCCTCCAGAGCATCCAGCTCCGACTCGGGCAGGAAGTAACAGCCATCACCGTGCGCGATGGGCAGGCGCAGCTCGGCACCGTCCGGCACCGCTCGCGTGAACGGCGTGTCGTGGCGTGCCACGGAGAGCCGTACCCAGCGATGCTCGAAGCGGAGGGACGCGTTGCGCAGCAGCACTCCTGGCACCAGCCCGGCCTCGGCCAGGACCTGAAAGCCGTTGCAGATGCCCAGCACCAGCCCACCCCTCGCGGCGTGGTCACCGAGCGCACCCATCACCGGACTGAAGCGCGCCAGCGCTCCCGCTCGCAGGTAGTCGCCATAGGCGAAGCCGCCGGGCAGGACCACCAGGTCTGAGCCTCGGAGATCCGGGTCCTCGTGCCAGAGCAGCTCGGCCTCCATGCCCGCCAGACGCGCCGCGTGCAGCGCATCGCGATCGCAGTTGGAGCCCGGGAACACCACGATGCCGGCCTTCACGAGGCCGCCCCCACCGGGTCGAGGGTTTCCACCGACCAGCTCTCGATGAGCGGATTGGCCAGGAGCTCCCCGGCAAGTCGATCCACCACGCCGCGCGCCGCCGACCCATCCACGGCCTCCACGGACAGTTCCACGCGTCGCCCCACGCGCACGTCCCGAATGCCATCAAGATCCATGTGGCCGAGCGACCCCTCTACGGCTCGACCCTGAGGGTCGAGGATGCCCTCCTTGGGCATGACCGAGACGGCGAACCGGTAGGTGGTCATGCGCCGATACGGTCCTCCCGGAGATAGCGTTCGAAGGAAGCGCCGGTGATCCGCTCGAAGGCCTCGACATATCGAGCCCGCGTGCCCTCGATCACGCCCGCCGGCAGGCTTGGTCCCGGCGGCGTCTTGTCCCACGGCTGGGACTCCAGCCAGTCGCGCACGAACTGCTTGTCGAAGGACGCCTGAGCGCGCCCGGGTTCGTAGGCTGCCAGATCCCAGAAGCGGCTCGAGTCGGGGGTCATCACCTCATCGATGAGGATGAGCGCGTCACCGCCTTGGCCGTCATCGACCAGGCCCAGCTCGAACTTGGTGTCGGCCAGGATGATGCCGCGCGCCTCCGCATGGGCGGCGCCGAAGCGGTATAGCCCCAGCGCGATCTCGCGCGACCGCTCGGCGACCTCCGGCCCGACAAGACCCACCACGGCGTCGAAGTCGATGTTCTCGTCGTGTCCCACCTCCGCTTTGGTGGAGGGTGTGAAGAGTGGCTCGGGAAGCCGGTCGCTCTCACGCAGGCCGCCCGGCAGCGGGATGCCGCACACGGCGCCCGTCCGCTGGTAATCCTTCCAACCGCTGCCTGAGAGATAGCCACGCACGATGATCTCTACGGGCAGTGGTCGCGCGCGCCGGCAGATCATGATGCGGCCGGCCAGGTCCGTTGCGCCATGGCGGAACGCTTCGGGAAGCTCAGCGGCTTCCGTGCTCAACAGGTGATTCGGGACCATCCTCGCCGCGTCCGTCTCGCCGAACCAGAAACGCGACAGCCCGGTCAGCACGCGGCCCTTGTCGGGGATGGACGTGGGCAGCACCACGTCGAAGGCGCTGATGCGATCCGAGGCGACCAGCAGCAGGCGGTCGTCGTCGAGCGCGTAGAGGTCGCGCACCTTGCCGGAGCGCACGAAGCCAGTGGTCTGTTCAGCTGCCAACGGGCACCTCTTTGGAGAGCCGACCCAGTCGCGCGATGATCCCGGGCACGTGCCTCAGCAGGTGGCCTTCGTCGAAGCAGGCCGCCAGGGCGTCGGCCGGAAGCGCTCCGGTCACGTCGGGGTCTGTCTCGATGAGCTCGCGGAATGGGCGCCGCTCATCCGAGGCTCGCAGCGCCGCGCGTTGGACGACGGCATAGGCGGCCTCGCGCGACAGCCCGCCCGTCTCGACCAAGGTGCTGAGCACCCGTCCGCTGGCCCACAGCCCGAGTCCCCGCTCGATGTTCTCGCGCATCCGCTCCGGGCGGACCACGAGTCCCTCGACCAGGCCTCGGAAGCGCACCAGCATGTAGTCCAGCAGGATGGTCGCGCCAGGCAGCGCCACCCGCTCCACCGAGGAGTGGCTGATATCGCGCTCGTGCCATAGCGCCTGGTCCTCCAGCGCCGCGTGGGCGTAGCCGCGCAACAGCCGCGCCATCCCGGCCAGCCGCTCGGCGAGGATCGGGTTGCGCTTGTGGGGCATCGCGCTGGAACCCTTCTGGCCGGTGCGGAACGGCTCCTGGACCTCCGCGATCTCCGTGTGCTGGAGGTTGCGGATCTCCGTGGCGAAGCGTTCGATGGAGCCGCCCGTCACAGCGATGGCGGCCATGAACGCGGCGTGCCGGTCGCGCTGCACGATCTGCGCGCTGACCGGGTCGGGCGACAGCCCGAGCTCGGCCAACGCCTCGATCTCGATGGCCGGATCGACCGTGGAGTAGCTGCCTACTGGTCCGGAGATCTTGCCCGTGGCCAGGTCGTCCGCCGCAGCGCGAAGGCGCCGTCGGTCCCGATCGACCTCGAAGGCCCACGACGCCAACTTCAGGCCGAAGGTGATGGGCTCTGCGTGCACGGAGTGGGTGCGGCCCATCATCACGGTGCTCGCGTGCTCGCGGGCGCGCGCGGTCAGGACCTCCACGAGGCGGTCCAGGTCTGCGAGGAGCCGCTGAGCGGCGTCACGACACTGGAGGGCTAGCGCGGTGTCGACCACGTCGCTGCTGGTGAGACCGAAGTGCAGCCAGCGCCCGTGCTCGCCGACCGTCTCGGCGACCTGCGATACGAAGGCGATGACGTCGTGGTCGGTGGTGCGCTCCAACTCCGCGATCCGCTCGACATCAACCTGGGCGTTCGTGTCGATGCTGCGGACGGCTTCCGCTGGCACGAGTCCGTGTGCGGCCTGGGCTCGCAGCGCCGCCAGCTCGACTCGCAACATGCCTTCGAAGCGCGCCTGATCGGTCCAAACCGCGCCCATCTCGGGCAACGTGTAGCGCGGGATCATGGCCCGCCACTCGCTGCGCCGACGCTCAAGGACCTCACCCGCCCGATATCGCGGCGCATCTGCCGCCCGGGGAATGTGATCGCGTCCGTGGCCCCATAGGCCGCCGCTGCCGCAGCATCGAGCGAAACGCCACGGCCCACGATGGTCGCCACGCGGCCACCGTTGGTCACCAACGTTCCGTGGGAACGTCGCACGCCAGACCAAAAGGTGAGCGCACCGTCCACGGCCGGTCGACCGTCCACGCCGACCGGGTCGCCCAGGCGGGGCTCGTCGGGATAGCCGGCGGCGGCCAGGACAACGCCGACCGCCGCCCCGTATCCGGGAATGCGACCGTCGACCAGACCCGACTCCGCCGCGGCCCTGCCAAGACGCCCATGGGCGGCACCCAGCAGGAGCGGCGCCAGGGGCGTCACGATCCGCGGCAGCAGCACCTGGGTCTCAGGATCGCCGAAGCGGACGTTGCACTCCAGCAGGTACGGGCCATCGGCCGTGAGCATCAGGCCCGCGTAGAGGGCGCCCGAATAGCGGATGCCACGCCGGGCCAGCTCGCCCAGGATGGGTCGATGGATGCGCTCCATGAGCGCCGCCGCGTCGGCGTCGGACAGGTCGGGCAGCGGCGAATAGACGCCCATGCCCCCCGTGTTGGGCCCCGTGTCGTCGTCGCCCAGGCGCTTGTGGTCACGTGCCGCGGGCAGGGCGAGCAGCGATGCGCCGTCCGTGATGGCGATGACGCTCGCCTCTCGGCCGCTGAGTGCCCGTTCCACCACGATCCGCCGTGCGGCCAGGCCGAAGCGGGTCCGGCAGGCACGGATGGCCGACTCTGCCTCGGCCAGCGTCGAGCAGACGGTCACGCCCTTGCCGCCGGCCAGGCCGTCCGCCTTGATGACCACGGGCGCGCCAAGCCGCCGACTGAAGTCGATGGCACCTTCGTCGTCGTCCTCGAAGGCGGCGCCGTCCGCCATGGGCACTCCCGCAGACGCTGCGACATCCCGGCAGAAGGCCTTGCTGCCCTCCAGGCGTGCCGCATCGCGGCCGGGACCGAAGACCGCCACGCCACCTCGGGCAAGGTGGTCCGCGACGCCCGCCACCAAAGGCCCCTCCGGACCGACGACCACGAGATCGACTTCCAGCTCGTTGGCGATCGAGGCCATCCGGTCGTCCGAGGCCGCCGCTGGGCGTATCGTCGCGACGTCCTTCATGCCAGGGTTGCCGGGCGCCACGAAGACCCGCTCGACCCCGGCGTCACGGGAGAGCGCCCAGGCGAGAGCGTGCTCCCGCCCGCCGGAGCCCATGACCAGCACACGCTGCGGAGAGGTCATCAGGCCACCGACTCCAGCGCGCCGGTCAGCTCCGCCACCCCATCCACGTGTCCGCGCACGATCGTCTGGCTGCGCTCCGGTCCCACGCTCACCAGGGCGATAGGCACGCCCGCCAGCTCTTCCAGCGCATCGACGTAGGCTGCCGCAGCGGCCGGCAGATCCGACATGCGCCTGATGCCACTGAGATCCGCCTCCCAGCCTGCGAACTCTTCGTAGATGGGCTCGGCCCGCACCAGATCGTCCAACTCCAGTGGCCACGAGGCGGCCACACCATCGACCCGGTATCCCGTGCACAGCCTGATCCCTGGCAGGCCCGACAGGATATCCAGCTTGTTGAGCATGATGCTGCTCACGGAGTTGACAGCCACGGCGTAGGGCAGCGTGGCCGCGTCGAACCAGCCGCAGCGTCGGCGACGGCCCGTCGTGGTGCCGAACTCGCGACCCTTCTCCAGGAGGTGGCGCCCCGGCTCATCCTCCAGCTCCGTGGGAAACGGCCCGGACCCCACGCGCGTGGAGTAGGCCTTCATGACGCCGATGACCTGGCTGATCTGTCGTGGACCGACGCCGCCGCCCGTGCAGGCGCCGCCCGCCGTGGGATTGCTGCTCGTGACGAAGGGGTAGGTGCCGTGGTCCAGGTCGAGCAGCGTGCCTTGCGCGCCTTCCAAGAGGACGTGCTGGCCGGCGGCGAGCGCTTCCTGGACGAGGCCCACGGTGTCCACCACGCGATGGCCCAGCTGCTCACCCCAGGCGACCGCGTCCGCGTGGAGCGCATCGAGGTCGAAGGTCGGCAGACCGAATGTCTCGTGCAGGATGGCGTTGCGCTCGGGGAGGACGCGGGCCAGCTTCTGGCGCAGCGCGGCGGGTCGCAGCAGGTCGCCCACGCGGATGCCCGTGCGCCAGGCGCGATCTGCGTAGGCCGGGCCGATGCCGCGCCGCGTCGTGCCGATGCCGCCACTGTCCAGGCGCGCTTCGGCGGCGCGGTCCAGCTCCACGTGGTACGGCATGATCACGTGTGCCGCCCGGCTGACGCGCACGCGGGAGGCGTCGATGCCGCGCTCCTCGAGCATGGCGATCTCGTCGAGCAAGGTCCGAGGATTGACCACCACGCCGGAACCGATGACCGGCGTGATGTGCGGGTGGAGGACGCCTGATGGCACCAGGTGGAGCTTGAAGACCTCGTCGCCCACGACCACCGTGTGGCCTGCGTTGTCCCCTCCCTGGTAGCGCACCACGAGCGAGACGGAGGCGGCGAAGAGGTCGGTGGTCTTGCCCTTGCCCTCGTCGCCCCACTGAAGGCCGACGACCACGGTAGCCGGCATCAGCGGCTCGCCTCGAGGTGGCGACGTGACCGAAGGAGGGTACGAAGTCCCGGTGACGACCCGGCGAGCGCCGGGCGAGACCCCTGGGCGAAGGTGCGCTGCGGCCTCACAGGACCGACGCAGCCCCTTCCTCGAGCAACGGCTCCTCCCTCACGGGATGCGGGCGGAACGCCCGCAGGCTTCGTAGGGTCGGATGATAGCAGCGGGGCGGTCGGTGGGAAGCGAGCTCGTGAAGGATGGCACCCGTTTCCGTGTGCACTCGATCGGGACGAGTCGCGGCGTCATCTCTCGCTCCAACTCTCTCTCTATGGCACCTAGCAGCACACCATCCGGGCATCTAACTGGGCCTTGCCCAGAATATTGGCCGCAGATATCCGCCAGGCGGTCCCAGGTCACGACGTTGTGGAACTCGCTCTTCTCCGACCCGCCGCGGTACTCGTTGGTGGCGATTGAGAACTGATCACGCGTTGGACTTACCGCCATGACCTCAGACGAGGAGGCCACCTGGGCACGACGGCCCCGTCGACGGCTCCGAGGCCGCGTTCGGGTGCCGATGGAAGTCGACCACGTGGCGGGCGCGGCCCTCGACCTCGCTGGATCCCGGCTCGAGCCAGACCATCACGACCAGCACGCGGTACTGGTCGTCCGCCACGCCCATTGGCTCGAAGTAGAACCGGCGTGCCTTGAACGACGCTGCCTGCACATCGGTGGCGGTCGCGTAGCGGAACGAGCTCGACGCGAAGGGCTCCCACGCAGGCTCGCTGTGGAAGATGCCGTAGCGCTGCACGAGTATCCGCCAGCCCACCGTCCGCGCGTCGTTGCCGCTCGTCCTGTCCCTCGCCAGGACCGTGGGCGCGAAGACCCTGATCGACTCGAGGTAGACGCCCGGGTCGACCCCGGCGTACCTGCAGTTCGCCCCCGGGTACTCCTCGGAGTCGTTCAGGAAATGCGGCCCGGTGGCGCCCGATCGGGACTTATGCGTATCACCTGCGGCTGGCACGGCCAGTGCCAGCGCGCCCACGAGCGCGAACGCGACCGCGCGCCCGATCATCCACCAGCCGTTCGTGCGACCGTCCCAGCGTGACATCACGTCCCTCTCATCGATCGGCCGCGCACGATGCTACGCCCCGCCTGAACGGATCCCGGGCCGATAT
>JBBJNS010000178.1:0-3603 GCA_037720745.1 Candidatus Limnocylindrales bacterium | reverse complement strand
CGGATATCGATTACGAGAAGAGCCTCGCCCTCATGGGCGGGGCTCGTGCCGTGCAGCCGGCTTCAGAAGTGCCCGACGAGCGCCGTTGCCAGGGCCACGGTAGTGGCGACGATCGTAGTCGCCAGGCCGTGCCGGAGCCGAGGCCGGGGTCGACGCTCTGGTGAAGCAGCGCTCCGATCTATGTCGGATCGCGCCAGACGGATGTTGTGCGCTTCTGCGAGCAGATCGCTTCGGTGTGCGCTGGCGTGGATCTCCAGGTTCATGGTGTGGTTCATCTCGGTCCTCCTTTTCCCGCCCAGGCGGCGGTCGTGTGGACCCGATGATGTGCCTCCATTGCTCCGTGGACGAGCAGCCAGCCGACAAGCGGTCGGTCGATCCGACGTCGCTTCGATGGTCGGCTGGTCGCTCGCGACGCTGTCGTGCGCCGGACAGAAGGATGACCGGGCGCTTGGCCCGGTCATCGTGATCCATCATCCGCGCTGGCGGCTCCAGCACCCACGAGGCTGGTCTACCGGTTCCGGGCTTCCTTCTGGCGCTGCCGGTCGCGTGCGGCTCGATCGACATCCTGTTCCTTCGCACGCGCAAGCTGTCGTGCCGTGGTGGGGTCGATCATCAGGCTGTGGCCCTCGGTGTCGTCACCCGCGGGATCATTCAGCTGCGTGTCATCGTCGGTCGCCCTTGGCTCCTCGTTGGTCATGGCTCTCAAACTCCGGTTCGAGCGGGTCCACGTAGCCACGCCGCGTGATGGTCCGCATCAAGCAGGATGCGTGCCGCACGTGCACAGGTCAACGTTTCACCCGACCGCTGGTCTGTAAAGTGCTTGACAGGAGCCGGCCTGCCGCCGGCACAGCCTGAGGCTGGATGAGAGTGCTCGCAGTATATCGCCGGGTGTTCGGCAACAGGGAGCTCAGTCGCCTGCTGTTCGGCGAGTTCGTCTCCTCGATCGGGGACTGGCTCTACCTCGTCGCGTTGCTGATCGTCGTCTATGAACAAGCTGCGGACCCGGTCGTGCTGGGGATCGTCGGCGCCGCCCGGGTGCTGCCGTACATCCTGCTGTCCTTCCCCGCTGGGATCGCCGCCGATCGCTTCGACCGTCGTATGATCTTGCTCGTCACCGATGTCGCGCGTGGCGTGATCATGGTGGCCATGGCCGCCGTGGTGGCCTTCGGCGGACCGGTCGAGATCATCGTGGTCCTGGCCATCGTGGCCACCTGCTTCTCGGCCTTCTTCTCGCCGGCCATCGGCTCCTACATCCCGGCACTGGTGCGAGATGAGTCCGAACTCGGTCCGGCCAACAGCACCTGGTCCGCGCTCGACAACCTTGCCTTCGTGATCGGTCCGGCAGTGGCCGGGATCCTCATCGGCATCGGCGGGCTCACCATCGCGTTCATGCTGAACGCCGCCTCCTTCGCGCTCGTGGCCGTGGTCCTGTGGGGCCTTCCCTCCTCGCGGGCAGGTGACGCGACCGGCGCCCGGGGCACTCCCGGTGCCGAAGCCGCAGTGGCGGCGGACCTCACCAGTGTCAACGCAGCTCGAGCAGTGCGCTCGGCCATCCGGCCCATCGCCGCGCCACTGCTCGCGCTCAACGTGCTGGGTGTCGCAGGGTCATTCGTGGCCGGAGGCCTGGGGGTGTTGACCGTGGTGCTGGCCGTGGACATCCTGCGTTCCGGAGAAGCGGGCACGGGGCTGCTCAATGCCGCCGTCGGCGTCGGTGGCCTCGTCGGGGCGCTCATATCGAGCGCACTGGTCCTCCGCCGCCGGCTGGCTCCGCCGCTCATCGTCGGCGGTAGCGCGTTCGCGGCCAGTGTCCTGATGCTGGGCCAGACCGGGTCGCTCGGACTAGCGATGGTGGCCCTGGCCGTGGGCTCGGCCGGAGCTCTGCTCATCGAAGTGATCGCCACGACGCTTTTCCAACGCATCGTGCCCGACGAGATCCGGGGCCGGGCCATCGGCGCCATGGAGACGCTCGCGGTGGCGGCCTATGCCGCCGGCTCATTCTTCGTGCCGGTGTTGGCGGTCGCGCTCGGCCACGACCTCGTCCTTGCGGCGTGCGCCGGGCTGGTCGCTCTGGCGGTGGGGATCGCTGTGCCGCTGCTCGGTCGCCACGCCATCCAGAGTCCCGCCCACGACGCGCTCCGTGAGCATCTTGCGCAAGTCCCCATGCTGGCCGGGCTGCCGCCGGCGCGGTTGGAGGCCGCCATGGGGCAGTCGACGGTAGTCACCATCACTGCGGGTCAGGTCGTCGTTCGCCAGGGGGAACCAGCCGATCGGTTCTATGTCATCGCCGACGGCAGCGTCGACGTGACGCAGCATCTGGTTCCCAGAGGCCCTGAACGGGTCCTGCGACGCATGACCAAGGGCGAATTCTTCGGCGAGATCGGGCTGCTCAGCGGTGGTCGCCGCACGGCCACCGTTACGGCCCTCGAGCCCGGCATACTGCTGGCGCTGGATGGTCCGGCATTCCACGAGCTGGTCGGCTCCGGTCCGGGCTTGACGTCGCGCTTGCTCAACCTTCATCGTGGCTCGGGGCCTGCCGCAGCGACGGGCGCCTGGAAGGGGCACACGGGTGCATGACCAATTTGCCATCGAGTCCCTGCGGCGATGCGCCCTGTTCGCGCACGCCGACGGGGACACCCTGCAGCGGGTCGCCCGCGGGCTCCGGCGCAGGCGTTTCCGCCGCAACGAGGTCATCTTCCACCAAGGCGACGCGGGCGACTCATTGCACATCGTCGCCACCGGCACTGCCAAGATCGTCCTCCCTTCGACGGAAGGGGAGGAGGCCATCATCGCGACCCTTCGTCCCGGGGACTTCTTCGGTGAGCTCGCACTGTTGGACGGATCCACGCGATCGGCCACGGCAACGGCGCTCGAGCCGACCGAGACGCTCATGTTGGCGCGCGTCGTCTTCCGCGACCTCCTCGAGGGTGATGCACGTCTGCGCGACGCGTTGCTCGAAGGTCTTGCCCATGAGTTGCGGCGGATCACCGGCCACGTCGAGGAGCTGCACTTCCTGGACCTCGCGGGCCGCCTCGCGATGCGGCTCGTCCGCCTGGCCCGCGAGAACGACTCGACCGCCTCGGGTGAGGCCTTCCTGGACTGGCCGTACACGCAGTCGGACCTGGCATCGATGATCGGCGGCACCCGCCAGAGCGTCAACAAGCTGTTGAGCGGCCTTGTCGGCGACGGGCTGGTGCGCATCGAGCGCGACGCCCTCGTCATCACCGACGTCGAGGGTCTGGCTCGCAGGGCCGAGCGCTGAGCCAGGGCACCATTGAGTGTCAGCTACCCGACAACTGCGTTGTCACGTCCCGGGCTGACGTGGGGGGTGGGCGCAGCGTACTGTTGCGGCAGATCGGGTCACGGACGTGCCCGCCATGACTACCGGAGGACAGAGAACCATGGATAACAAGATGGGTCCCGGCGATTCCCGCTCGGTCCGCTTGGGCGGCGAAGCCAGCGGCGACGATGAGGTGGAGGGTCACAGCATGCGTGCGCCCAAAGCGGACGAGGGCGGAGAGGACACCGAGGGTCATCGCTTCAACGTCCGCGCCGACGGCGATGACGACGACACCGAGGGCCATCGCTTCACGGCGCCCAAGGCCG
>JBBJNS010000177.1:0-3692 GCA_037720745.1 Candidatus Limnocylindrales bacterium | reverse complement strand
TCGACCGCGCCGAGGTCAGGCTGCTCGGCTGACCATCAGGCGGGGCGCATGACGCTGAGGCGGAGTCGCCACCGGCGTGAGGTCGGCTCCAGGCGGCGGTGCCCGGAGGCGTCGTCGAGCAACGTCGCTCGTCGCGTTCGCTCCTCCATCCGATGGTGAAGCGCCTTGCTGCGATCGGCGGCGAGGAGTTCGTAGCTGGTCATCTGGTCCTCCAGTCGTGAGGTGAGTCGTCCCGAGAAATCGATGTCTGCCTTGTGTTAGTCATGCGTCTAACTCCTTCTCTTGATGATGGCCGCGACCCCTTTTGGACGCGACCGTTCGCGGTGTCTGTCTGTCAGCCCAGGAAGCGGCGCAGTTCGACGCCGGCCTCCTCGAGTCGCTCGCGTCGAAGGCTGTAGTAGGTGAGGCTGCCCTCTTCGGTGACGGTCACCAGGCCGGCCGCCCTCAGCAAGGCCAGGTGGTGCTTCATGGTCGGCTTGGAGAGCTCGAGCTGCTGGGCCAGCTCGGTCAGGTACCAGTCCCGGTCGGCCAGCAGCTTCAGGACGCGCATGCGGGTGGCGTCGCCCAGTGCTCGGTAGAGCCGGACGACTGCCTGGGGCGGGCTCCCGAGATCGCCGCCTTCGACCACTGCGTCGGCCACCGGGTAGCCGAAGAGTCGCCAGTCGGCACCTTGGTAGATGTAGTTGAACGGTCGGGCGAAGTAGGAGGGCGCCAGGATCACGCGGCGGATCTGTGGCTCGGCAAGGAAGCGAAGGCCGCCGGTAGTCCGTTCGATCAGTGCGTCGGCGTCCAGGCTGGCGCGGTCGACCTTGCGGGCGGCCACGTCCCGCTCCAGCATCTGGGCGATGCGCGGTTCGACTTCGCCATAGAGCGGCAACCACGCATCGAGGGTCGCTCGCATGCGGGACACAGCCATCCTGGGTTCGCGCAAGAACCCGGCAACGTCCGTCTTCTCGCGCTCATCGATGCGCTCCATGGCCTTCTCCACGGCTGCCGGATCGCCGTCCAGGATGGGATCGACCAGATCGTCTGCGCCCACCGGCCGCAGGAGATCGAACAGGATCGAGCGGGCGAGGGCGTCGGGTGTCATCCCGTCGAACGCCGCCACGAAGGAGGCGGCGTCGGTCACGTCGGGCCGGGCCACGATGAAGGACGGGAGAGCATGGAACGCGCCGGAGGAGGCGGCCCCGAAGCAGACCTCCAGGTCCTCGCGGAGCGCATCGGGGAGGCTGGCTCGTGCGCGCTTCAGCCAGGCTGCGTCCTCGGGAAGCAGATCAGCGTCCTCGCCGGCCGCCACGTTCAGGCTGATCACGAAGTCGTAGGCGGTACGTGCGTCGAAGGTGATCTCTGCTCGCGCGCCGCCACCCGAGAAGTCGCGCACGATGGCGCGGCCGGCGACCGGGGCACTGGCGGCGCGTAGCCGTCGGTTCTCAGTCGTGGTCCGAGCCATTCGTGGTTCTCCCCTAACGTGCGTTAGATAGATTTCTAACACGCCGCTCCAGGATGTGTCAAGTAGCGTGGCGATGAGTCGATCATCGGGCGTTAGGCCCGAGACCGGGCTTCGACGGGCCGGCCGAACATGGGCCTGGACCCACGGATGCAAGCCAGGTTGGCATTTTCGGGTCTAGGCAACGGCAAGCCTCGATACGAGTCGGGGGGATCGTTCGTGGCTGAGCTAGAACACATGCGACCACGCTCGACCACGCTCGACCACGCTTGGACATCGCTCCGGTGCCGGGCTGTCGAACCCTTCGGGCGCTGCTGCCCAGGGCGTTGTCCCCTCCTTGCCCTCGAAATGCCAACCTCGCTGGAATCGTCCGCGGTAAGGGGCACCGCCCGCGATCCGGGACTTCGGCACGGCGTGATAGCGGCGTCGGGCGTTCTGCGGAGGGTCGCATGGCCGCGGATGGCACAATCGCCACCGAGACATCACACCATCCCCAGGCGCCGCCACCCGCCCCGCCGACCTCGCCCGACACTGGAGGCCCGATGCCAGCACGCGATCCCGATCTGCCGGTCGTCCGCTTCACTGACCGGCGGCTGGGCAACGGCCTGCGCGTCATCGTGGCGCCCGACCGCCTCGCGCCGGTGGTGGCCATCAATCTCTGGTACGCGGTGGGGTCGCGCAACGAGACGGCGGGCAAGTCCGGCTTCGCCCACCTTTTCGAGCACTTCATGTTCCAGGGCTCGCGGCACGTCACCAAGGCCGAGCACATGACCATCATCCAGAGCGCGGGTGGCGTCAACAACGCCACGACCTTCTTCGACCGCACCAACTACTTCGAGACGCTGCCCTCGCATCAGCTGGAGCTGGGCCTGTGGCTGGAGGCCGATCGCATGGCTACGTTGTTGGACGCCCTGAGCCAGGAGAATCTGGACAACCAGCGCGAGGTGGTCAAGAACGAGAAGCGCCAGAGCTACGACAACCGACCATACGGATCGTTCTACGAGAAGCTCATGGCCGCCGTCTTCCCGGCCGGCCACCCGTACCACTCGACGCCCATCGGATCGATGGAGGACCTGGATGCAGCCAGCCTGGAAGACGTGACCGCATTCTTTCGGACCTGGTACGCGCCGGACAATGCGGTGCTGTCCATCGTCGGGGACGTGGATGAGGGGCCGGTCATGGAGGCCGCGGAGCGCTATTTCGGGGTCATCCCCGCCGCCGGCGGCTTTCCGCCGTTCGACGTGCCCGACTTTCCCCTGCGCATCGGCCGCGAGATCCGCGAGGTGGTGCCCGACGCCGTGCCCCTGGAGCGCGTCCACTTCGGGTTCCGGATGCCGCCCTTCGGCAGCGCCGAGTACGACGCCCTGGAGGTCGCCTCACAGATCCTGGCCGGCGGCAAGGGCAGCCGGCTCCATCGTCGACTCGTCCGGGAGCAGCGCATCGCCCAGGACGTCACGGCCTTCGCGCTGCCGCTCGTGGGCGGCTCGACCATCTACGCCGGCTGGGTCACTGCCCGCCCGGAGAGCGACGCGGCGACCGTGGAAGCGGCCTATCTCGATGAGCTCCAGCGGATGGTGGATGAGCCGGTCACGGACGACGAGCTGGCCCGCGCGCACGCGCTGATCGAGGCCTCCGAGCTCTCGGCCCTGGGCCGGGTCGATGAGATCGCCGACCGGCTCAGCATGTACGCCACCTACTTCGACCGGCCCGAGCTCATCAACGAACAACTGGGCCGTTACCTGGCGGTGGATGCCGCGGCCATCCAGAAGGCTGCGGCGGACGTCTTCCGGGCCGACAATCGTGCGGTCATCACGTATGTCCCCGCCGAGAGCCAGGAGGTGGCGGCATGAGCGATCCCCGACGCCCCGGTGATCCGGCCGACGACCGCCCGGCGGGCCCGCTGACCGATTCCCTGCTGATCGACGGCCCCGACGAGCCGGCTCTCATCGACTCGTCCGGCGATCCGGTCCTGCCCGAGGCGCCGCCCACCGCGACGGTCATCACCGAAGCGCCCGAAGCGCTCGACGCGCCCCACCCGCCCGAGGCGCGAGCCGCTGAAGCGCCACCCGCGGCTGAAGCGCCGCCGGCCGACCCGCTTGCGGTCCTCGACGTGCGACCCGCGCCACGCGAGCCTCGCGAGTACCACTTCCCCCGCTTCGAGCGTCACGTGCTAACCAACGGCCTGACCCTGCTCAGCGCCCACCTTCCAGGCCGGCCACTGCTCACCGCGCAGCTCGTCTTCCGC
>JBBJNS010000176.1:0-3700 GCA_037720745.1 Candidatus Limnocylindrales bacterium | reverse complement strand
GACGGGTCACGCAGCGCTTTACCGACGTGATGGCGCAGCACCGGCTCTGGAGCCGAGAGCCCGAACTGCACCTGCCCGTCTGACGGGGCTTCGCGGCGGACTTCGACTGGCCTCGGTCGGCCACGCTGATCGGACGGACGGTGACTCGATGATGACGTCGGCGGCGTGCCAGCGTCAGCTACGAGCCAGACGCGCCACCAGCCGTAGCAGGCCTGCTCGGATCGCGTCACGCTCCAGCTCTCGCTCGACAGCGAGATGGCGCAGGAAGTCGCCCGCCAGCGGAGCCAGGACCAGCTCGGCACCGAGCACCGGATCGTCCGCGCCGGCATCCATGAGCAGGATCTCGACGTGCCGGCGGAACCCCGCATACACGCCGCTCCGGTAACGAGCTCCGGGTGAACCGGTCTCGGCCACGACGAGCAGCTCCAGGTTGCGCCAGGCATAGTCGAGATACGCCCTTACGAACGCCTTCAGCCGCTTGCGTGGTGGGGCTCCCGGGCCGAGCGGCGGGGGACCGCGCAGGATCGCGTCCTGAAGCTCGCGCTCGCGCTCATCCAGCACGGCGATGCCCAGGCCGGCCTTGTCTCCGAAGCGGCGGTACAGCGTGCCCTTGCCCACGCCCGCCTCCGCCGCCACGTCGTCCATGGACACGCCCGCCACGCCACGGTCCTTGAACAGGCGCTCGGCCGCCTCCAGGATGCGCCGGCGGTTACGCGCGGCGTCTGCCCTCTCGGGCGGTGGCTGGCCGAGGACCGGTAGATCACGCATTTGACATGCGGACTGTAGTCCGTCTATTCTAATGCAGTCAAGCGGACTAGGGTCCGTATAGGGGCGTGCAGGTGACGAGGTCAAAAGCGACGATGACGATCAGGGTGGCGGTGGCCTATCACACCGGCTACGGCAAGACAGGGAGCCTGGCACAGGCCGTGGCACGCGGAGCCTCGTCCGTCCCGGGCGCGACGGTCGACCTGCTCGATGTGATGCGGCTGGACGACGACAGTTGGGCGGCCCTCGACGCGGCGGACGCCATCATCTTCGGCTCGCCGACCTACTTCGGCTCGCTCTCGGCCGAGATGAAGCGCTTCCTGGAGGGCACGGTCGACCGGTGGGTCGATGGTCCGTGCTGGAAGGACAAGCTGGCGGCGGGCTTCACCAACTCGAAGACGATGTCCGGCGACAAGCTCAACACTCTCTTCGACCTGCTCGCCTTCGCCGCGCAGCACGGCATGATCTGGGTCGGACTCGACCTGTATCCGGGCTGGCACACGAAGGGCAGCTCGGCCGATGAGCTCAACCGGCTCGGCAGCTGGGTGGGCGCGATGTCGCAGGCCAACTCGGACGAAGGAGCCGATGTGGTGCCACCGGCCAGCGACCTGGCCACCGGCGAGCACCTCGGGCGGCGGGTCGCGGAGCTGGCCATCGTGTTTGCTCGTGGGCGGGAGGGCGTACCAGCAGCGGCGTGAGGTCCCATGCCCGGCCTCGACGGCGCAGCGCCGTTCAGGTGCCCGGATCCGAGGCACGTCCGCCGATCTCGTGCGTGTCGTCCTCCCCGGCTGTGCGGAACAGCAGGGCGACCCATGACCGGAATGGTCGCCATCGATCGGCGACCTGCTGCAACTGCTCCAGCCCTACACTCCCCGGCAGCTCGTACGCGGCGCGCATGGCGGCGTGCAACCGCCCCTCCGCAGTGGGAAAGACGTCCGGTGCCATGGCGACCACGGATCAGGATGAGTTCCGCCGAGAATGGCCCGATCCCGGGGATGTGCTGAAGCTCGGTGATGGCAGCCTCGGGCTCTGCTGTGCGCAGCCGCTCGGTGTCAAGGCGGCCGTCGAGGGCAGCCTGGGCGATCGCTCGCAGCCGGCCGCTCTTGATCTCGGGGAGGTGCGCGAGCACTGAGCGCTCGAGCAGCCGCTGCGGAGCTGGGAAGGCCGCCAGCTCCGCGCCATCGATCCTCAAGACCTCGCCGAACCTTCGGGCGAGGTCCTCCTTCATCCGCGCTGCCTGCACGATGCGGACTCGCTGGCTGAGCACCGCCCAGGCGGCCGCCTCGTACGCTGACCAGAAGCCGACCGGTCGGAGGCCGGGATAGCGCCGCTGAAGAGGGGCGACGACCCGATCGCGACGCCCGACCGCAGCAAAGCCGCGACCGTCGATGTCCGCTGAGAGCAGTCTCGCGACGTGGGCGCGCACAGCGTCCGGCGCGTGGTCACCGACGTACTGGCCGCGGACGATCGGACCGTCCTGCCAGAGCGAGATGGCCACCGCCTGCCAGCTCGGCTCGAGCGGGAAGGCCAGGCGCAGTCGATCGTCCGTTGCTGGTCGGACCCCGCTGGGCGCGAAGCCCTCCAGGAAGCGTGTGCTTGCCGCCAGGGAGTAATGGCCCAGCGGTCGGAGCTCGAAGCCGGTCACGATGCGTGGTCGAGGGCGAGGTACCAGATCGTGATGAGCGCAGGCGCTATCTCTCCGGACCACCCGCCTGGGAACCGCTCTTTGCCTTGCGGCCACGACCCCGCGTGCGCTCTTGCGTCATCAGGCCGATGTAGAAGCCGTGCGGTGAGCGCTTGACGGCGATCTCGACTTCCGCTGCCTTGGCCGCTCGGATGATCTGCTGGCGCACCGTGACCGGCTTCTCAGCGCCCGTCAGAAGGACCTCATAGACATCGCGTTCGTTCTTCATCGCCTTGATCTTGGCGATGAGCTCGAGCTGTTGCGGACTCGGCTGACGCCCGGCGGCCTTAGGTTGCCGGTCGAACACCGCGGCGCTGACCTTGTTGATGATGGGCACGGTCCATGCTCCTGTGGCGGAAGCGAGTTGCGGGCATGTTAGCCGACGGCGATTCGCCGGTCACGCGTGATCGCGGCGGAAGACTCAGTCGGTCGTGATCGGCTTGCCGACAGTCTCTTTCCAGCGGCCGTCGTCCACGAATCGCAGGAACGCCTCGTCCACGGGCCCGAGGCGCTTGTCGCGCGCGTAGACCAGGTGCCACTGACGGCGCAACGGGAAGCCTTCCACCGAGATCTCCGCCAGGTGGCCGATCTGGAGCTCCAGGGCTGTGGCGTAGCGCGAGAGGATGGAAACGCCCAGATCCTGAGCGACCGCGCGTTTGATGGCGCCGTTGCTGGCGAGCTCCATGACCGGTCGGATCGATAGTCCCGCCGCGCGGAGTGCCTCCTCCGCCGTCTCGCGCGTGCCCGAGCCCGGTTCTCGAACGATGAACGGCTCCGCAGCCAGCTCGGCCAGCGTCACGTGCTGGCGGCCGGCCAGCGCGTGGCCCACAGCGGTTACGGCGATCAACTCGTTGGCCAGGAACGGACGGACCAGGAGGGCGATGGACGGATCCACCCAGCGTCGCCCGCTGACCACGAAGTCGACCTCGCCGGCGACCAGGCGCCGGTAGACGCCCTGCCGGTTGTCCACGGCCAGCCGGACCTCCACCGACGGGTGCGCCTGCCGGAATGCTCCCAGGAGGTCCGGCAGCACATAGATCCCGACGGTCGTGTCGCCGGCCACGCTCAGCCGTCCTCGGTGAAGCCCGCGCAGGTCGTCAAGGGCTGACCCGGCGGCTTCGAACTCGGCCAGGATGCGCTTCGCGTGCTCGTACAGCAGATCTCCGGCCTGGGTCAACCGAACTCGGCGCCCGATGACCTCCACGACCGGCGTGCCGATAGCTTCGGCCAGCGCCTTGAGCTGGTGTGAGA
>JBBJNS010000055.1:0-13659 GCA_037720745.1 Candidatus Limnocylindrales bacterium | reverse complement strand
CATGACCCTTTTCGAACGCCTCGGTAAACGCTGCGCCCGCCATCCCTGGAGGGTCGTGGCGGTGTGGGCGCTGCTTGCCTTGGCGGCCCTTCCCCTGGCACCCCAGGCACCGGGTGCCCTGAGCCCAGGCGGCTTCTCCCTGGACGATCTGGAAGCGGCACGGACGCGACAGACGCTGGAGTCGGAGATCGGCCTGCCGCCCTCCGCGTTGGTCATCGTGGTGCGCTCCGATACGGAGGCCCGCGCCGGCGAGCCCGCGTTCGAGATGGCGGTGGCCACGGCGCTGGCCGGCGTCGCGTCGGCCGAGCATGTCACGGGCGTGCTACCTCACACGTTGGCGCCGAATCAGGTCAGCGAGGACAGACGGACGATCTACCAATTGGTCTCGCTCGACCTGCCACCCGACGCCTCGCCGGACGCGATCGACCCCGTGGAGGAGGCCATCCGCGAGGTGCCCGGCTACACCACCTTGCTGGCCGGCGGCCCCGCCTTCTACGGCGACATCCAGACCGTCAGCGAGCGCGACCTCCAGCGCAGCGAGCTGATCGGCTTGCCCCTGGCAGCCATCGCGCTGCTGGTCGTCTTCGGCAGCGTGGTCGCGGCGGGCGTGCCCATCGTGGTCGGCGGCATCGCCGTGCTCATCGCGCTGGCCGTCATCTTCCTCATCGCGTCGGTGACGCCGATGAGCATCTTCGTGTTGAACCTGGCCACGTTGCTCGGCTTCGGTCTGGGCGTGGACTACGCGCTGCTGCTCTCAAGTCGCTTCCGAGAGGAGCTGGCGCGCGGCAACGGCGGGCGCTTGCCGGACGGAAGGACGGACCAGGCGGCCGTGGAAGCGGCCGTGGTGACGACCGTGGGGACGGCCGGGCGGGCGGCCTTCTTCAGCGGCATCACGGTGTTGCTGGGCCTCATCGGGCTGATCCTCTTCGACTTCATGGTGCTGCGCTCGGTGGGCGTGGCAGGCGCCATCGTGGTGGGCCTCGCGGTGGTCGCCGCGGTCACGCTCCTGCCAGCCGTGCTGTCCATCATCGGGCCGCGCATCGACTCCCTCCGGCTGCCTCGTCTGCACCGCGCGCCGGTCGACGGCACGGGCCTCACACGGCCCGGCGGATGGGCACGTCTGGCGCGCTGGGTGATGGAACGGCCGTTGCGGGTCTTCGTGCCCACCCTGGGACTACTCATCGTCCTGGGGACGCCCTTCCTGCATGTCCGCTTCAATGCGCCGGACGCCACCATCCTGCCGCCGGACGTGCCTTCTCGACAGGCCTACGACCTACTGGTCAACGAGTTCCAGGAGGGGGAGTTCGCGCCGCTGCTGCTGGCCGTGCGCACCGACGGTCCGGCCACCACGCCGGAGAACGTGGGCGCCCTCTTCGACTACTCGCGTCGTATCTCGGCCGACCCGCGCGTGGCGCGCGTGGACTCCATCGTGGACATCGACCCTCGACTGGAGCGTGACCAATACCAGCTGATCCTGTCCAACGCCGGCGGTCCCGCCGACCGTTACGTCGCCGACCGGCTGATGCGCACCACGAACGGGGACCTGACCACCTTCAGCGTCATCACCTGGTTCGGTCCCAACCGGACGGAGGCGCGCGCCCTGGTCGACGACTTGCGTGATCCGGCGTCGGCGCTGGCGCCACCGGCGGGCATCGAGGTGCTGGTCGGCGGCGGGGCGGCAGAGGTCAAGGACGTGGTCGACCGCATCGGGGCCGACTTCCCCCGCAGCGCGCTGTTCATCCTCACCTCCACCTATCTCGTGCTCTTCGTGCTGCTGCGATCCGTGGTACTGCCGCTCAAGGCCCTCATCATCAACGCGCTGTCCATCCTGGCCTCGTTCGGGGCGCTGGTCTGGATCTTCCAGGACGGGAATCTCTCGGCGGTCCTGGGCTTCCAGCCACTGGGCTTCGTGGAGACGACCCTTCCGGTCATCCTCTTCTGCGTGCTCTTCGGGCTCTCGATGGACTACGAGGTGTTCCTGCTCTCGCGCATGAAGGAGGCCTACGACCGCACCGGCGACAACCGTGAGGCCGTGGCGCAAGGTTTGGAGCGGAGCGGCCGGATCGTCACCAGCGCGGCGCTCATCGTGGTCGTCGTGGCGGGCTCGTTCGTCTTCGCGGAGGTGGTGCTCATCAAGGCCGTGGGGCTGGGCGTGGCCATCGCCGTGGCACTGGATGCGACGGTCGTGCGGGCGCTGCTGGTGCCCTCCACGATGCGGCTGCTGGGCGATCGGAACTGGTGGATGCCCGCGCGGTTGCGGCGCTGGATCGGGACGCGGCTGCCGGTCATCGAGGGCGCGGCTCTCCAAGCGCTCGTCCTGTCCGTGGTGGCAGCGCTCCTTCTGGCGGCGTGCTCGCCCTCCGGTCGACTGCTGGCCAACGAGCCAGCCGCGCAACGACCCGTGCCTCTGCCCACGCCGACCGTTGGTCGCGCTCCGGATCCGCAGCCGGTGGTCCTGCCACGCGACGATGGCACGCACGACCGGCTGACCGAGTGGTGGTACTACACCGGGCACCTCAGCGCCGACGACGGACGCAGCTTCGGCTTCGAATACGTCATCTTCCGTGCCGAGCGGGGCGCGTTCCCAGTGGCGTGGGCCTCACATCTGGCCGTCACGGACGAGGACGGCGATCGATTCCTCTACGACCAGCGCAGCGAGATCGGGCCGCAGGTCGACCTCTCCCGGGGCGAGTCAGCGGACGACGACGTGGCTACCATCCTCGACCTGGCCATCCGTGGCGAGGTCGGGCCGGGCATCCCGGCCACGGATGCAGTGCCCTGGACCATCACCGGCGGCGACGGGCGCGACCGCCTCTCAGCCCTGGGTTCGGCCGATGGGGCTCCCTTCGGGCTGGACCTCGGCCTGCTCGACGGCGCCCGTCCGGTGGCGCTTCACGATCGCGACGGGTACATCGACTTCGGGCCGGCCGGCGGCTCCTATTACTACTCGCGCACCAAGATGGACGCCGCCGGCACACTGACCTTGGACGGGCAGGAGCTGGAGGTCGAGGGCGTGGCCTGGTTCGACCATCAGTGGGGCGACTTCATCGCCGTGGGCGCCGGCGGCTGGGACTGGTTCGCGGTCAACCTGGACGACGGCACGGACTTCACGCTCTCCTTGGTGCGCGATGCGGAGGGTGGCTATCCGCTGATCTACGGGACGCTGGTGCGACCGGATGGAGCCGTAGAGCACCTGCCGCGGGAGACGTTCAGCGTGACGGTGACGGATGAGTGGAGGTCGGAGACGACCGGCGCCACGTACCCCGCCGGCTGGCGCATCGAGATACCTGATGAGGGTCTGGTCGTGGGTCTCGTGCCAACCGTGGCGGCACAGGAACTGGACACTCGGCCGACCACCGGCGTGGTCTACTGGGAGGGATCGCAGGTGGTCACCGCCACGCGCGAAGGTGTGCCGCTCGGCGGCCAGGCATACGTGGAGCTGACGGGCTACGGGCGAGGATCAAGCAGCCAGGCGCCGTAGGCGACGGGGAACGGGTAGTCGACAGAGGGGCCCATGACCAGCGACGAGCGATACGACCTCACGAACCTCGACGACCCACCCGGGCTCACCGGCGAGACGGTCCTCGAGCCTGCTGACGATGGGGTCGAAGCCACCGATTGGGACCTGGAGGCAGAGCCGGCGGGTCGCACGTTGGCGCCCGCAGCCGATGGCCCCGCACCCGGCGTGAGCTACGTCGAGTTTCCTCTCCGTGCCGCTGCCTTCGCGCTGGACGCCGTGCTCCTCACCGTCGTGACCGACTACACCTTTCGGGCCGTCTACACCTTCATCTTCAGCGGGATCCTGCCGGAGCCCGTAGCACTGGGCGGCGAGCCTCGGTTTGCCTACCTCGTACTCGCCATCGGTCTGCTCACGGTAGTGGCTGGCCAGGCGCTGGTGTACTCCTATCTCGTTCGGGTGTTCCGCGCGACTCCGGGGCAGATGGCCTTCGGGCTGTTCACGGTGTCACACCACGACGGCAGCGCCGTGTCCACATCCGCGGCATTCCTCCGATGGCTCTTGCTATTCGCCCCGCTGCCCGTGCTGACCATCGGACCAGGGGTCGTCGCCTTCATCTCCCAGGTCTTGGCCTTCCTTGGACGATCGCCAGCCGACTCGTTCGCGCTGGTCTCGACGTTGGCGCAGCTGGCTCCGGCGGCGTGGTTCGTGGTCCTCATCGTCTCCGTGCTCCTGGACGAGCGTGGCCGAGGACTTCACGACCATCTGAGCGGCAGCGTCGTGGTGCGCCGCGACGGCGCGCCCAGCTGAGGCCGACCAGCGACTACGCCGATCCGACTACGCCGATCGAAGCAGCAGGTACGGGCTTGACGCACGATCGGGTTCCGAATACTGTTAACCGGATGGTTAACGGTCAGGCAACGTTGGACGGTACCTATGCGGCGCTGGCCGACCCGACTCGCCGACAGATGCTAGCCCGGCTGGTACAGGGCGAGGCCACGGTGGGCGAGCTGGCCCACCCGTTCGCGATGAGCCTTCCCGCGATCTCCAAGCACGTGTGTGTCCTCGAACGTGCGGGTCTGCTCAGCCGGCGCCGCGAGGGCCGCTACCAGATCTGCCGGCTGGAACCGGACGCGCTGACGCTGGCGGCGGACTGGCTGGAACGACATCGCACCTTCTGGGCGGCGCAGCTCAACGCCCTTGCCGATCACCTTGCCCATCCACCAGCCGAGGAGGACGATCCGTGACTGCTGCCGAGAACAGCGAGCCCGTGACCAACGACCGAGTCCACACCTTGACGCTGGGAGACGATGTCGTGGTCGCCACGGTGACCGTCGATGCCCCTCGGTCGGTGGTGTTCACCGCCTTCACGGACCCTGCGGTGCTTGCCCAGTGGTTCTGGCCGCAGCGATTCGGCACCCGTATCGAACTGGATCTGCGTCCGGGAGGCGCCTTCAGCATCCGCGCGGACGGGCTGCCCGCGGGCCAGGAGATGGGCGTGTCAGGCACCTACCAGGACGTGGAGTCGCCGGGTCGACTGGCGATGAGCTGGCAGTGGAGCGGGGAGAGCGCCGTCAGCCATGTCGCCATCGAGCTGAGCGAGGTGAGCGAGACACGGACGGAGGTGGTCGTCACCCATTCAGCGAACCCCTCCACGGCTGACCGCGACGGCCATCTGCAGGGATGGCGCGACTGCCTCGGCCGTCTCATCGAGGCGTCAGGAACGCTCAGGCTGGCACTCCGCGGTCAGTGATGAGGTAGACCGCCAGTGCGGCGGCCCCCACGACGATCGCTCCGGTCAAGAAGAGGTGCGCCAGGAGCGAGGTGCGGTAGCTGGCCGTGTCGATCTCGCGCTCGGTCCGCAGATAGCGCTGGAGCCCCACCACGGAAAGCGCCGCGCCGAGCACGATGAGACCCATGCCCAGAAGCGCCGATACGCCCGTGTCGGCAGAATCGAAGGCGAAGCGGTCGACCAGGAAGCCAAGACCGACGACCGTCAGAGCAGTGCGCTGCCAGGCCAGGAGGGTTCGCTCGTTGGCCAGGTGGTCGCGGATGGCCGCCTCGGGGACCGTGCGCCGGTCGCGTGGCGCCTTCCGTGCGGTGTCCTCCGCTATCGCGTCCTCCGTCGGTCGAGTCACCCTGCGATGAGCTCGCCGCCGTCGATGCCGATGACATTGCCGGTGATCCAGTGCGTGCCCTCTCGGGAGAGTGCCGTGATGGCCTGGGCCACGTCCTCCACCGTGGTCATACGCCCTGAGGGATTCTTCGCGGTGGCATGCGCGATGAGCGCGTCGCGCTCGGGGATCTGCATCAGCGCTGGCGTCTGGGTCACGCCGGCGCGGATGGCGTTCACGGTCACGCCCGCGTCGAGCCGCCCGAACTCCATGGCCAGCTGGCGACAGTGCGACTCGAGTGCCGTCTTGGCCGCACTGACCGCGCCGTAGGAAGCGATCATGCGGGTCGATCCCTCGCTGGTCATGGCGTAGATCTTGGATCCTCCGTCGAACATCCCGGCGCGCCACACATCCTGCGCCCAGTAGACGAGGCTGTGGGCCATGACGTCCAGGGTCATGTCCATGTTCTTGCGGTTGATGCCTGCACCGGGATCCAGGGAGAGGAACGGCTTCAGCGTCCCGAAGGCCAGTGAATGCATCAACACCCGCACATACGGCGAGCCTTCCGCGGCGCGCCGGCTGGCGAACTCTTCGCCCAGCTCCGCCACGACCGCCGCACGCTGCTCATCGTCGGCAGCGTTGCCGTTGAAGAAGAGTGCTCGCTGACCGTGCGCCTCGATCTTGCGCTTGAGCTCGTCCACGCGCCCCTGGCCGGCTCGCCGGTCGAGATGCACGCCCGCGATGTCGTAACCATCTGCCGCCAGCGCCAGCGCCGTGGCCTCGCCGAAGCCGCTACTGGCGCCCAGGATCAGCGCCCACGGCTGGCGGTGGTCGACCATCGTCATCGTCTCCTTCTCCATGGGTCTGCGGGGGGCTCGGGTGGGGCGCCGGTCAGTCTAGACGCTGCCGGATGCCCGCAGTCGCTCGATCTCCATGCCTGAGAAGCCGAGCTCGGAGAGGATCTCGTCGGTGTGCTGGCCGAGCAGGGGCGGCGGCCGGCGGATGCTGCCCGGCGTCGCGGCGAACTTGAAGGGGATGCCAGTGAGGCGCAGCGCACCGACGGTGGGGTGCTCCACTGTGGCCACCATCTCGCGCGCCAGCACCTGAGGATCGGCGAACACCTCGGCCACGTCCCGCACCGGTCCGCAGGGTACGTCCGTCGCGGAGAGCACCTCCAGCCACTCCGCCGACGGCCGCGCCACGAAACGCGACACCAGAAGGTCACGCAGCGCATCCCGCTCGCGCACCCGCTCACCATTCGTGGCGAAGCGAGGGTCCGTGGCCAGTCCCGGCGCTCCCAGCGCCTCACAGAAGCGCTGCCACTGCCGCTCCGAACCGACCGCCACAGCGATCTGCCCGTCGGCCGTGGGGAACGTCTCGTAGGGCGTGATGTTGGGGTGGCGGTTGCCCAGCCGGCCGGGCACGGTGCCACCCACCAGGTGATTGGCGGCCTGGTTTATGAGCCAGGCGACGCTCGACTCCAGCAGCGAGAGGTCGATACGCTGGCCGCGACCGGTCCGCTCGGCTTCGCGCAGCGCGGCCAGCACGGCCACGGCGCCGAGCATCCCCGTGGTCAGGTCGGCTACGGCCACACCGACCTTGGTCGGCTCACCGCCCGCCTCGTCCGGCTGCCCGGTGATCGACATCAGGCCCGAGGCGGCCTGGATGATGAAGTCGAAGCCCGGCTTGCCAGCCTCCGGACCGCTGGGTCCGTAGCCGGTGATGGAGAGGCGCACCAGTCGGGGGTTGATACGTTCGAGCTCCTCGTCGGGGAAGCCCAGGCGATGGAGGCCACCCGAACGCTGGTTCTCGACCAATACGTCGGAGCGCTCCAGGATGCGGCGGAGCACCTCTCGCGCGCTTGCCTGCTTGAGGTCCAGCCGCATGCCGCGCTTGTTCCGGTTGATGGACAGGTAGTAGCCCGACTCGCCGGGGTAGTTCGAGTCGGCGCGGGGGTCGTCCAAGGGGTAGGTCACCGTCGGTTCGGGCGCGCCGGCATAGGGCGGCCCGTAGCGACGGGTCGGGTCACCATCCGGCGGCTCGACCTTGATGACCTCGGCGCCAAGGTCGGCCAGCAGCATCGTGCAATAGGGTCCGGCCAGTACGGTCGACAGGTCGCACACGCGCACGCCAGCGAGGGGACCGGGCTCATCGCGCGAAGGGGGCATGCACCAAGGCTAGCCGCTGACGACCCCCGTATCATCGAGGCGATGCACAGGTGACCAACGCAGGCAAGGCTCTCGACCGTGGCGAGCCCGCTTCCGTGCCCGCCGGCTGGGAGGTGCGGCCGCCCGACTTCGTGGGGGTCGGAACGGCCCGCTCGGGTACCACCTGGTGGGACGAGCTGATCCACGCTCATCCCGACGTGCACCGCGCGCCGGGCGTGCCCAAGGAGGTGCACTTCTTCGACCGGTACTGGGACGGCTCCTGGTCCGACGCGGAGATCCCGCGCTACCACGCCTCTTTCGCGCGGCCGGCGGGTGGCCTGGCCGGTGAATGGACGCCGGGCTACATGGTCGACTTCTGGGTCCCGCCCCTGCTCCGACGAGCCGCCCCGGAAACCCGCCTGCTGGTCCTCCTGCGTGACCCGATCGAGCGGTTTCGCTCAGGGCTCACGTTGACCGTGAACCGCCTGACGTTGTCGTGGACGCCGCGCGCGGCGGCCAACGGCGGCTTCCAGCGCGGCTGCTACGCCGACCAGCTCCAGCGGCTGTGGGGGGTGTTCCCGAGGGAGCAGGTGGTGGTGCTCCAGTACGAGCGCTGCGTGGCGGACCCGCGCGGGGAGCTGCGCCGCACGTTCGAGTTCCTGGGCCTGGACCCGGCGCCGGCCGACGCCCTTACTGCGCCGGAGCGGCGCGTCAACGCCACCCGAGTGAGCAAGGCGGCCCTGGGCGAGGAACAGCGGGCCGCACTCGCACGTGCGTTCGCGCCGGAGGTCGAGCGTCTGAGCGAGCTGGTGCCAGGGCTCGATCTCTCGCTGTGGGGTCCGTACGGGCTCGGCCGGGGGTCGCGGCCATGACGGCGGCCCGGCCATGACCGCGGGCCACCGGAGCGGCCGCAACCTGCCGCTCACCGTCCGCGCGCGCCAGGGCGCCATCCGCGTCCTGCGCGCCGCTCGCAAGATCCGGGGCCACCGGCCGCCCGGACCGGGCAAGCCGCCGCGCGTGCCTGCTGGCTGGGTCGTGGCGCCGCCCGACTTCGTGGGCATCGGAGCACAGAAGGCGGGCACCTCGTGGTGGAGCGCGCTCATCCACGCGCACCCGGATGTGCATCGAGCGGGCGACCAGCCCAAGGAGCTGCACTTCTTCGACGGCTACTGGGAGCAGGCCTTCACGGACACGGACGTGGAGCTCTACGCGCGCTACTTCCCGCGGCCGCCGGGTGGCTCGGCCGGCGAGTGGACGCCCAGCTACATGATCGACTTCTGGACGCCGGATCTCCTCCGCCGGGCGGCTCCGGAGACACGCATCCTGGTACTGCTGCGCGACCCGCTGGAGCGCTACCGGTCGGGGATGGCCCACACGGACGACATGGACCGCCGCAGCCTGGGGCGGCAGGACGCGATGGGCGCCTTCGGTCGCGGGCTCTACGCACAGCAATTGCGCCGCGTCTTCGCCGCATTCCCGCGGGAGCGGGTGCTCATCCTTCAGTACGAACGCTGCCGCGCCGACCCGCAGGGTGAGCTGGCCCGGACGTTCGACTTCCTCGGACTGCGGGACGTTCGCGTCGATCCCGCCCGATTCGATCGGCCCGTCAACCCGACCACAGCGCGAAAGGTGGAACTCGGCGATGAACTGCGTGCCGCGCTGACAGCCGCCTACACGCCTGACCTTGCCCAGCTCGCGACACTGGTCCCAGAGCTGGACCTCGACCTTTGGCCGTCCACCCAAGCCACTTCGCGATAGCATCGGACGATGGCAGCCCGACACTCCCTGATGACCGTCCACGCCCACCCCGACGACGAGACCATCGCGACCGGCGGGATCATGGCTCGTTACGCCAGCACCGGCCACCGCGTCGTTTGCGTCACCTGCACGGGCGGCGAGCAGGGCGAGATCGTGGTGCCGGAGCTCGACACCCCGGAGAACCACGCCCGCCTGGCGGAGATCCGCAAGGTGGAGCTGGAACGGGCGCTGGCCCACCTAGGGCCCATCGAGCATCACTGGCTGGGCTTCATCGACTCGGGGATGATGGGCACGCCGGAGAACGACGCGCCGGGCAGCTTCTGGCAGGCGGATCTGGAAGAGGCCGCCGGCCGGCTGGTGCGCATCGTCCGGCAGACGCGTCCGCAGGTCATGGTCGGCTACAACGACTTCGGCGGTTACGGGCACCCCGACCATATCCGAGCGGCGCTCGTGGCCAAGCTGGCCTTCACGCGAGCCGGCGACCCCGCGGCATACCCCGAGCAGCTGCAGGAGGGGCTCTCACCCTGGCAGCCGCTCAAGCTGTACGAGAGCGTCCTGGACATCGCCCGCCGGCAGGAGTTCCTGGACATGATCGAGGCCAAGGGCATCCAGACCTGGTGGGCGCCGCCGCCCGACGAGACCGACGAGGCACGCGCCCAGCGCGAAGGCCACCTCGCCCAGATGAGCGCCGCCCAGGGCCCGATCACCACGCGTGTGGACATCGCCCCGTACATGGAAGCCAAGCTGGCGGCCATCGGTGAGCACGTCACGCAGCTCTCCAAGGAGGGCTTCTTCCTGGCCTTCGATGCGGATGAGTGGCGCACGATCCAGCCCACGGAGGACCTCACGCTGCGCGACTCGCACGTCGGTGTGCGCATCCCGGAGGACGACCTCTTCGCCGGCCTGCCGCCCGAGGCCGAGTCCTAGGCGACGGCCGAGGCCTCCCGGTCGCCCTCTGCCTCAGCGGCATCGATCGCCTCGTCGCTGATGGTCGCCCGCGCGACGAGCAACACGAGCGTCACCGCGCCGGCCAGGATGAAGACGGCCTGCAGCCCGAAGAGCTGGCCGACCACGCCACCAAGAAGCGCGCCGAGCGGCTTCGTTCCCCAGGCCAGCAGTCGGTAGCCGGAGTTGACGCGACCCAGCAGCCGATCGGGGATGATCCGCTGCCGCAGCGAGACCGTCACCACGTTCCAGAGCATGAGCGTCAAGCCCATCACCGCGAATGCCGCACCCACCAGGATGGGTTCGGTCGTGAGGGCGGGCACGAAGAGCGGCAGCCCCGCGCCCAGCACTCCCAGCGTGAGCACCGAGGCTCGGCCGAAACGACGCTCGATGCGCTCGACGAGCACCGAACCGATGACGCTGCCCACCGCGAAGGTCGTGAGCAGGAGTCCGAAGCCGGCCTCGGACAGACCCATCGGCCCCGGAGCGACGGCATACAGGGCGAAGATCGCGAACACTGCGGAGGTGGCCAGGTTCATCAGCCCGACCATCCCGGCCAGCGTCCGCAACAACCGGTGACGGGCCAGGTAGCGGAGTCCCTCGAGGACTTCCGTATGAATGCGCGTCGGCGGACCGGTTCGGGCCGGTCGGAAGTCACCGACTATGAGCATCAACCCTCCGGCGGCGAAGACATAGCACAGCGCGCTGCCGGACAGCGCCAAGGGCACGGAGAGGCTGACCAGCAAGCCACCCAGGGCCGGCCCGATGAACTGGTTCATCGACAGTTCGGCCGCATAGAGCCGCCCGTTGGCCTTGCTCAACTGCTCGCGCCCCACGAGCGAGGGCATGATCGACTGCGCCGCCGTATCGAAGAGGGTCTCGCCGATGCCGAGCACGAAGGCGGCGATGTAGAGGGCCGGCAGGGACAGCAGGTCCAGCAACGCCAGGGCAGCCATGAGCCCGATCACCGCGAACCGCAGAAGGTTCACGTGGCGCATCGTGCGCAGCCGGTCGAGTCGATCCGCCAGGGCTCCCGCGATGAGAGCGAAAAGCAGCCAAGGCAAGCGGCCGGCGATGGCCACGCCGGCGACGAGGACCGGTGAATCCGTGAGACGGACCGCGATCAGCGGCAGGGCGATGACGAAGATGCCATCGGCCAGGTTGGACGCGGCCGACGACGACCACAGCTTCCAGTAGTCGCGGCTCAGTCCGCCGCCCAGGCGTCGCAGCCGCTCGGTCATCGGGCGGCGCCTGCCTCGGAAGAGCCATCGACCTCTCGGGACGCCCCAGCCGGCGGCCGTTTAGAAGTCGAGGTCCAGCCCTTCGGATCCGCGCCGGATCTCCCGGAAGACGGCCTCTCCGTCGCCCGCCGGGTCGAGAAAGTTCGGCTGAGCCTGATCGATGGTCAGGAACGGGTTAAGCCGAACCTGGACCATCTCGCCTTGATGGAAGGTCATCTCCGGGAGGATCCCCTCCATCGTGAACTCGGCCCAGTTCTGGTCGAAGACGAAGTTGCCGATGGAATAGAAGACGAGCCGCTCATCGATCTCTTCCATGCCAGCCACCATGTGGTGACCGAAGCCCACCACCACATCGGCACCGGCGGCCACCCACTTCGCGGCGAAGCGCTGCTGGCTGTTCTGCGGGAACGGCGTGTACTCCGGGCCCCAACTGGGAAAGACGATGACGATATCCGCCTCCTCCGAAGCCCGTTCGATGTTGGGGATCATCTGGTCGTCGTTGCAGGGCATGGTTCCCGCCCGGTCTGGCCGCGCCCAGACGTCGGGGGTGATGGTCAGGCAGGGCAGCAGCGCGACCGTCGACGAGCCGGCCGGCAAGACGGAGTACCGGCGCGCCTCCTCAAGGTCCATGCCCGCACCGGCGTACTCCAGTCCGAAGCGCTCGAGGTGCCTCAGGGTGTCCTCGATGCCGCTGGGCCCGTAGTCGTACATGTGGTTGTTGGCCAGAGAGACCCAGTCGATGCCCGCCCGCGTGAAGATCTCCAGCAGCGCTGGCTTGCCGGAGAAGGGCGTTCCGTGCAGATGGAACGTCCAGTTGTCCGGCGTGGGGTTTTCCAGGTTGATGAAGGCCAGGTCCGCATCGACGAGCTTGGCTCGCACCAGACCGGCGTTGCCCGTCTTGCGGTACTCGGGTACCTCGTAGGCCCCGAGGCCGGTGAAGGTCCCGCAGCAGTAGCGTCCGGTGATCTCGATGGTCCCGCCGTCCAGCGGGTAATCGATACCCTTGTCGCGGTTGACCACGCGCTCATAGATGCCGCGGTCCATCATCGAGTCGCCGCCAGCCACGATGGAAACTGTCGCGGCCTGATCCCAGACGCGTTCCGGGGGCTCGGCGACGGGGATGACCAGCGGCCAGTCCTGGTTGGAGCGCACGCGATCATTGCCGAATAGCTCCAGGTCCTCCAGCGCCAGCGCCCGCACACGTGGTGTCACGTCGGCCGCACGCAGGAGGCCTAGCGCCCCATCCTTGACCGTATCGCGGATCTCGTCGGGATCCGCGTCCCTGACCGAGGCGGCCATGGTCACGCCCAGTGCCCCCTCGATGGCGGCCCGATCAGCGGCGGGCACCAGGACCGTGTCATAGCGTTGGCTGTCGCCTTCCAGAGCCGCCACCAGGTCGGCACGGCTGAGCCCCGCATCCATCGCCCAGAACCCGACGACCGGCACCACCGGCATGGCCACCTCGACCGTGCCCGGCGGGACGCTGGGTGGCGGCGGGCCGCTGGCATCGGGACTCGTGCCGGGATCGGAACTGGTTGCCGGGCCCGGGCTGGTGCCGGGATCCGTGCTTTGGGATGGAACGGGCGGGCTAGCTGACGGGTTCGGATCGGGGTCGGTCGAGGTGCCTGGAACCTGCGAAGCGCCGGGCGTGCCTGTGCCAGCGCTGGGCTGGCCTGCAGCATCGGACGGCGCGGTGGAGCGCATCGGCTGCGCGTTGAGGGCTCCCAAGACGAAGGCGCCCGTGCCCAGGAGTAGCAGCGCGAAGAGAGCCCCCACCAGGATCTGGGACGCTCCCGCACGGCGCGGCGGGCCGCCCGAGGCGAGGCGCGCGGCGCGCCGCGGCACGGCTTGCCGTCGTACGGGGACCTTGGGCTCACGCACGCTCATGCGTGACGGCGCTCGAGCGTCGAGTCAGTCATCGGGATGAATCCTGCCCGTCTGCGTCCGCTGGGATGACAGCCGCGCGGCCGCACCAGGGGGAGGTTGGCGGACCCGAC
>JBBJNS010000175.1:0-3709 GCA_037720745.1 Candidatus Limnocylindrales bacterium | reverse complement strand
ACGAGGGTGCAGCCCGATGCTGGGCTCGTCGAAGACGTACATGACATCGACCAGGCTGCTGCCGACGTGCTTGACCATCTTTACCCGCTGCGACTCGCCGCCGGAGAGCGTATCCGTGGGCCGGTCAAGGCTGAGGTACTCCAGGCCGACGTCGACCATGTGCTGCAGGCGCTCGACGAGCATCGCCACCACGGGCGCCGCCACCGCATCGCCCCGGATGTTCTCTACCAGGGAGACGAGTTCGCCGACCTCCATGGCGGCCAGCTGGGCGATGTTGCGGCCGTCGATGCGGCTGGCTAGGGCTGCCTGGCTGAGCCGCGCCCCCTTGCAGAGCGGGCAGGGACGCGGTCGCAGGTACGGCTCGACGGCCCGTTGCGTTCGCTCCGAGAGCGTCTTGATGTCCCGTCGGACGTACGCCTTCTCGATCTTCTCGACGACGCCCATGAACGTGGCGTTCATCGAGCCGTCACCGATGCGCAGCTTGTACTTGCGGGGCTTGCTGAAGAGAAGCATGTCCATCTCCTCGGACGTGTAGTCGGCCACCTTCTTGTCGTTGTCGAAGAGCCCCGACGCGGCGAAGCTGGTGGACTCCCAGCCGGCGAAGAACGGCACCCGGACAGCGCCCTCGGTGAGCGACTTGGAGCGGTCGATGAGTTCCTCCCACACGACCCCCGTCTTCCGACCCAGGCCGTTGCACTCCGGGCACATGCCCTGAGGGTCGTTGAAGGAGAAGGCGTTGGCATAGCCGGCCGGTGGCTGTCCGAGACGCGAGAACAGCAGCCGCAGCAACGTGTAGATGTCGGTTATCGTGCCCACCGTGGAGGTAGAGCCGCCACCCAACCGCTTCTGGTCGACGATGACCGCCATGCTCAGGTTGTCGATCGAGTCGGCGTCAGGCTGCGGATAGCGGGGCAGGAAGCTGCGCACGAAGAAGCTGAAGTTCTCGTAGAGCTGACGCTGCGCCTCCGTGGCGATGGTGTCGAAGACGATGGAAGACTTGCCCGAGCCGGACACGCCCGTGAAGACCGTGATGCGCCGCTTCGGGATGCGCAGCGAGATGCTTTTGAGGTTGTTCTCGCGCGCGCCGCGGATCTCGATGTATTCGGTCACAGGCTCGTCATCTCCTCAGTCGCAGGCTGATCGTCTCCTCCGCCGCCGCCGATATAGACCGAGTGCGAGCCGCGAACTCATCGCCATCCATCCGGCTATCGTTGCCCCATGGCAGTGACCTACCGGGCCCCGGGCGTCATCCTCACCGAGCGAGAGCACCTCGTCCCGCTCGAGCACGGCACGACCGTCGGGCCGAACATCACCGTCTTCACGCGCCAGGTGGCGGCACCCGGAGGTGAGAAGAGACCGTACCTGCTCTTCCTGCAGGGTGGCCCAGGGTTCGAGGCTGCTCGCCCGACCAGCCCGCCGACCGGCTGGATGAAGCGCGCGCTGCAAGACTACCGCGTGCTGCTGCTGGATCAGCGGGGGACGGGCCGGTCGACGCCGGTCGGCGGCACGATCCCGGGCGACACGCCGCAGGAGCAGGCCGACTACCTCAAGTACTTCCGCGCCGACTCCATCGTCCGCGACGCGGAGCTGATCCGCGCTGAGCTGGGTGGCGAACGCTGGAGCGTGCTCGGCCAGAGCTTCGGCGGCTTCACCTCCATGACCTACCTGTCGATCGCGCCCGAAGGACTGCGCGAGGCGTTCATCACCGGCGGACTGTCGGCCATAGGCCGCCCCGTGGACGACATCTATGGGGCCACCTACGTCCGGCTGCTCGAGACGAACCGTGCCTACTTCGCGCGTTACCCGGGCGACCGTGTCCGGGCGCGCGACATCCTCCAGAGGCTCGACGACGAG
The DNA here is from genome assembly GCA_037720745.1 of Candidatus Limnocylindrales bacterium. GTDB lineage: Bacteria > Chloroflexota > Limnocylindria > Limnocylindrales > CSP1-4 > Palsa-1032. Next base: position 1,855 of record JBBJNS010000175.1, on the reverse strand, counting down.
GACGTCCGGCTGCCATCGGGCGACCGCTTGACCGCGCGGCGCTTCCGCCAGCTCGGGATGTGGCTGGGGGACAGCGCCGGCTTCGAGCTGCTCCATCATGTGCTTGAGCTGCCCTTCGGATCGAATGCCTTTCTCCATGACGCGGAGCACGGTGTCCGCTTCGGGCGCAACCCGATCTACGCCACGCTCCACGAGTCCTCATATGCCGATGGTGTCGCCACCCGCTGGTCCGCCGCGCGCCTGCTGCCCGCCCAGGTGGAGGAGGAGGGCCTCTTCACGGGGGAGCACATCTTTCCCTGGATGTGGCAGGACTATGGCGCGCTGCACGGCCATCGAGCGGCCGCCGGACTGCTCGCCGAGCACGCCTGGCCGCGCCTCTACGACGCCGAGCGGCTTCGCCACAACGATGTTCCCGTGGCGGCCACGATCTACGTGAACGACCTTTACGTGGAGCGCGCCTTCGCCGAGGAGACGGCCGCTGCCATCCGCGGGCTACGGCCGTGGATCACGAACGAGTTCGAGCACAACGGGCTCCGCGCCGACGGGGAGCGCGTCCTCGGACGGCTGATCGACCTGGTGCGCGAGCGAGCGTAGGACATGGAAAGACCCGAAGGAACCGTCTGGCTCGATGATCGTGGCTGCGAGAGCAAGCTCCCGTACCCGTGATCTTCGTTCCTGATGGCCCCTCCGGGCTGATACCAAGATAGGCGACGGCCGGTCGCCGGCACAAGTCCATTCATCCACGAACTGGCACTGCCAGCGGCCCTATGCGTCGCTGGAGGCGGGCTGTGGTTCCATCGGGCTCATGAGCTGGAAGAGGTTGCCGTCGGGATCGGCTAGTGTCGCGATCTGGCCGGGCTGGTCCTCGAAGCCGTACGGTTCCTTGATGACCGTGGCGCCAGCAGCCGCCAACCGGTCGAACTCCCCCTTCACATCGGGTGTCTCGATGTTCCAGATGATGCGACCGGGGTGCGCGCTCTGGCCCTTCACCTCACTGTGAGGGCCGACCGTGACGAAGCCGCTGCCGATGTGCCAGCCGGTGTAGCCACCGTCCGCGAACGCGGGCTCCCCGAACAGTTTGGTGTAGTAGTCGACCAGCCGCTGCGGGTCCTCGGAACCGATCAGGATGCTGTTGAAATCCATGGTGTCTCCTCTCACTCGGCGCACTAGGCCGCTTCGACTGCCCGCCGGAGCTCGTCGACCTCGATCTTGCCCATCTGAAGCATCGCCTCCATCGCGCGGCGGGCACGGTCCGGATCGGGATCCTCCATCATCTCGTTCAGCTCGCGCGGCACGATCTGCCAGGACAGGCCGAAACGGTCCTTGAGCCAGCCGCAGGGGCCTGGCTCGCCGCCGTCGGCCGTCAGCGTATCCCACAGCCGATCGACCTCAGCCTGATCCTCGCATTCGATGCCGAATGAGATCGCCTCGCTGAACGTGAAGTCAGGTCCACCGTTGAGGCCCTGCAGGGGCTGACCCGCGACCGTGAAATCGACCGTCAGGACCATACCCGCGGGCCCGCTCGGGGTGTCGGCAGGGGAGCGCCAGACCTTGTCGACGCGGCTGTCGGGAAGCAGCGATACGTAGAACTCGGCCGCCTCCTCTGCCTTTCCGTCAAACCACAGGCAGGGTCTGATCTTTGCCATCTCTGGTCCTCCTTCACCAGGGCCTGCGGGAAGTGCTGCCCTTCAAGCGTTCAGACCGCGCTCCGACCAAGGAATCATCGGTCGCTTCCCTCCACGACGGCGATCGCGCGTGCTAGGGTGCGCCCTTGGGGGCTACTCCCACCCGCGCCGCCTGCCAGCGCGCAGCGGGGCCGGCTGGGACTTCCAGGAACGGAGGATCAGGTGGCGCA
>JBBJNS010000174.1:0-3716 GCA_037720745.1 Candidatus Limnocylindrales bacterium | reverse complement strand
TGGAATGGTGGTGAGCCGGCTGGGATTCGAACCCAGGACACGAGGATTAAAAGTCCCCTGCTCTAACCGCTGAGCTACCGGCCCTGACGCCTATTGTCGCTCCCGGTCGTAGGCTAGCCAGAGATGCGCACTCAGGCCAGACGCGAACAGGCGCACCGGCGGCGACGGTCGCCGCGTCGGTGGCCGCTGCTGACGCTTCCCGCCTTGGGTCTCATCACGGTGGTCGCGGCCACCTCCATGGGATCCGCTCGGAATGGTCAGCTCGGGACGGGCCCGCTGGGCTCCAGCACCCCGGGCGCCGCCCCGCCGACCGTCCACCTCCGATCCGGGGTCATTGACGTGACCGTCCGAAGCGCCGCGCTGGCTCTGGATATGCCGGCGCAGGTCTTCGTGCCTCGCCAGCCCGCGCCGCCCGACGGCTACCCCGTGCTCTACCTCTTCCACGGCCGCTACGGCAGCGAGCGTGGCTGGATGGGCGGGAGCTTCGGCAGAGCGGGAGTCGGCGTCCACGACATCGCCCAGGGCCTCGTCGATGAAGGTCGCATCCCGCCGCTGATCATCGTGTCCGCCCTCATCGACGACTCGTACGGCGTCGACTCGCCACCCTCGCAGGAAGGCTACGACCACGGCCTCTACGAGCGCTACATCCTGGACGAGCTGATCCCATCCATCGAGTCACGCTTCCCCATCAGCACCGACCCCTCCGAACGAGCCGTCGGCGGGCTGTCCATGGGCGGCTTTGCGGCCCTGCATGCCGCGTTCCGGTACCCCGATCGGTTCGGCGGGGTGGCCGGTCTCAGCCCGGCGGTCTTCGAGGGCATGCTGCCCGACCGGCAGTGGCTATATCCCACGCCAGCCGCGCGACAGGAACACGACCCGCTGCTCCTGGCAGAGTCGGCGGCCATCGACCATCTGCGCGTCTTCCTGGGCGCCGGTCGGTCTGACTACCCCTGGATCATCGAGGGCACAGACGTCCTGGCCGATCGGCTATCGACTCGCGGCGTACGGGTGACCTCGCTGGACATCCGCGGCGGCCACGACACGCCGACCTGGCAGCGCCTGGCTCCGCTCATGCTCCTCGCGCTGTACGGCGACGAGTGATCTCCTCGGGCGCCGGTCTGGCCCGGAACGAGGCGAAGAGTGCCAGGTCGTAAACGATCTTGAGCGCGCCCGCTGCGATGAGCGGTACGCCGATGCCCAGCGGCACCAGGAGCAGTCCCGCCAGCGCCGGGCCAGGCACCTGCGCGAGACTGCGCGCGAGGCTCGTGACGCCGGCAACGGCAGTGCGTTCGTCCGCATCCACGACCGCCATGGTGTACGACTGGCGCGCCGGGACATCCATGGACGAGAGGGCCGCGCGCGCCAGGAAGAACCCCAGCGCCACCGGCAGGGCGGGCGACATCGCGGCGGCGATGAGGAACAGGTTGGCCGGGATGTGCGTGAACACCATCGTCTGCACGAGTCCGACTCGGTCGGACAGCCAGGCCGCCACGGGGAAGGAGACCGCCGCCAGGACACCGGCCAGGAGGAACGTCACGCCCAGCAGCACCGGGTCCGCGCCGAATCGCTCGGTGAACCAGTAGACCAGGAACGACTGCACCACGAAGCTGCCAGCCAGGGCATCCAGGCCGAACAGCATCGAGAGTCGTCCGGCGGTGCCACGCGAGCGATGGATGGCAAGTCCCCTCGTGACCGGGAAGTCCACCTCTATGCCGCGGTCCAGCGGCACGGCCACAAGAGCCGCCAGCAGTCCCGTAAGTGAGTAGAGCAGGAAGGCCGGAATGTACGAGGACGGTCCGTCCAGGCCGGCCATGGACGCCGCCTGCGGCAACAGACCAGCAGCCAGTGAGCCTGCCGCACTTGCGGCCACTGCCACGACGTTGTACGCGGCGAACGCTCGGGTGCGCTGCTCCGGTGGGACCGTCTGCGGAAGGGCTGCCTGGTCGAGACTCTGAAGGCCGGTCGACTCCTGGCTTGTGATGGCCACCATCCCGGATAGCCCGATGATGGCCAGCAGAAGCGGATCGCCGCCAAGTGAGGGGATCAACGCAGCGAGGCCCATCAGCAACGATCCGGCGATGAGTGATCGACGCCGGCCCAGCCGGTCTCCCCAGAAGGTCACCGCCAGGGTCAGCGCCATGGTGCCCAGCAGGGCCCCCGAGAGGACCCAACCGATACCTTCGGGCGACAGCCCGAGGGAGGCGAGATACAGCCCGAGGGTCACCGCGTTCAGACCGAAGGCGAAGCTCCGAAGGGCCTTGCCGGCGAGCAGGAGTCTACCGTTCCTATCGAAGCCGGGCATTTGCAAAGAGGGGGCCTCCAGTCAGGCCGGTAGCGTCCGGAGCCTCAGGCTATGGGATCGAAGAGGCGCATAGGGCGACGCCGCACAAGGCACCTCGCCTTATGCTGGCACCTGTCGGGGGGTGGCATCTCGGGAATGGGCCGAGGCCAGACGAGCGGAACGTGGCGGCGCCCAGATGAGGGATGAGGTCTTCGAAACGACGCGTGCCTGCGGGACCGGCCTCGACACGCCGGCCGGGCGGGCGTGGGTCGCCTTCCTGCGCTCCCATGCCGGCGTGACCCGGATGATGGACGCGGAATTGCGTCAGGAAGTCGGTCTACCCCTCTCCGACTTCGATGTACTCATCCAACTGGCCATGGAAGCGCCGGCCTGCCTGCGCATGAGCGAGCTGGCCCGCCGCACACTGGTCAGCAAGAGCGGCACGACGCGTCGCGTCGAGCAACTGGAGCGCGAGGGACTGGTGGCGCGCAAGGCGGCCGGCACGGATCGCCGCTCTGTGGTCGTCTCGCTGGAGCCGGCCGGCGTGGAGGCGCTGCGCCGAGCGCTGCCCGTGCACGCCCGCGGTATCGCGATGCACTTTGCGGCGAAGCTCACGGACGAGGATGCCGATGCCCTGCGTCAGGCGCTGGAGAAGGTCAGCCCGGAGGGCGCTCCCGGCTGAGTCGGGCGAGCAGATCCGAGAGCGCGGCCGTCTCCTGCGGCGAGAGACGCGCCGCCACGTGTCGATCCAGCACTGCTCCCAGGTATTCGATGGAGCGGCGCGCGACCTCCCGGCCCGAGGGTGTCAACTGGGCGTGCGCGCCGCGTCGGTCGGCCGGGCAGGAGACGCGCTGGACCAGACCCTCGGCCACGAGCCGATCGATGCGCCTTGTCAGCCCGCTCGGAGTCAGATGCGAACGGTCCGCCAGCTCGTTCATGCGCAGGCGCTGCTCGTCCGCCTCCGCCAGGGGCAGCAGGACGGCCACCACGTCAGCTCCGGCCGTGCCATGGTGGCCGGCCGCTCCGGCGAGCACCTCGGCAAGCCCGTCATGTACCGCTACCGTCGCCGACCACAGTCGAAGAGCAGGGGAGACGGGGATCCTCCGGTCCGCTGCGGCGGGCGGCGGCGGCGATCCCGTGGAGACGGTCATGCGCTGGGCGACTCCTCCCCTGTCTCGGCCGCCTGCTCTTCGACGGTGAGCTCGAACTGGAGGGTGATCTCACGGCCGATGAGCACGGCATCGCCGCCCAGCGGCACGTTGAAGGTCATGCCCCAGTCGCCACGGTCGATGGTGAACTCCGTGGTGAAGGCGGCCCGGCGCGCCCCGCTCATGCCCACGGCCACGCCGCGCAAGGTGGCTTCGGTCTGGATGGGGCGCGTGACGCCCTTGATGGTCAGGTCGCCCTCGACCGCCAGGCGGTCCTCGTTTGCCTT
>JBBJNS010000173.1:0-3732 GCA_037720745.1 Candidatus Limnocylindrales bacterium | reverse complement strand
CGGGTCACTGCTTGCACGCATGTGGCACGATGGCCATCGGAGCGTCAACCATTCTTGGACGGCGCCGGAGGGAACGCCGTCACAAGAAGGGGTGAAGATGCGCGCGCGCGCCACATTGCTCAGTATCAGCCTGCTTGCCGGGATGGCTACCGTCGGACCTGAGCCGGTCGCCGCTGCGACCCCCGAGGAGCGGCCCGACATCATCGTCATCCTGATCGACGATATGCCCGGCATCGACGATCGCGTCCTCCGCCGCCTGCCCAACATCCGCACGACATTCCTGGAGCAGGGCGTCCGCTTCACCGAGTTCCATGGTGAGACACCGCTTTGCTGCCCGGGCCGTGCCGGCTTCCTCACCGGCCAGCACACGCACCACCACGGGGTGTACAAGAACACGGTGCGGCGATTCGATCCGCGCATGACCATCGCCACACAGCTCGATGGCGCCGGGTACCACACCTTCCACGTCGGGAAATACTTCAATCTCTACGAGGCGATAGCGCCGAGAGTGCCACCGGGCTGGGACCGCTTCCACGCACTGGCACCGGGCAAGACCGGATACGCGGGTTACTACGAGTACGACTTCTGGAACAACGACAGCGCCACGCCGGAGCATCGGGGAACGCTCGCCTCGGACTACTCCACCGACGTCATCCGCGGCAAGACGATGTTCCGTCTCCGCCAGGCACCGGCGGATAGGCCGCTCTTCGCGTGGATATCGCCTTACGCGCCCCACAGCCCGACCCTGCCAGCGCCGCGGCACCGTACCGATACGCGCTGCTCCAGCGTGCCCGGCTGGGCGCCGCCGCACTACAACGAGCGGGACGTCTCGGATAAGCCGGCCTACGTCCGGAACGCGCGACCACTGAGCGCGCCCGCTTACGATCTGCGTGGCGTCTGTCGCTCTTTGCTGGCCGTCGACGAGATGGTGGGCGCCATCCGCCTCGAGCTCGCTGCACAGGCCCGGCTGGGTGACACGATGCTCATCCTGACCTCTGACAATGGCCTGAACCTGGGCGCACACCGTCTCGATCGCAAGTCGACGCCGTACTCCACGCGCATCCCGTTCATGGTCTCGTGGCCCGATCGACTGGGCACACAGGGACGCACCATCGCCGAGCCGCTGTCGAACATCGATCTGGCACCGACGCTGTGCAAGATCGCCGGCTGCAAGATGGGACCCTACCCCGATGGCCAGACCAGGGCCGATGGGGTCAGCTTTGCCGGACTCCTCTTCGGCGAGATCTCCTCCCTGCGCCGCAAGGAGATCCTCCAGTCATCACCGCTGGGCCACAAGCCGCTCGACATGCCTGCTTGGTACGGGTTGCGCACCACACCCAGCTCCGGGACCGCCCAGAAAGCCTGTGATGACGCCGCCAGCGGGGGCTGCCGCTGGCAATACGTCCTGTACGAGACGGGAGAGGAAGAGCTCTACGACCTCTCCGATGGTCCCTGCTGGAGGTGGACGGTGGGCCAGCCGGGCGACCCATGTGCGCTTGACGATCGGGCCGGAGAACAAGCCTTCGAGGAGATCCGATCGACCCTTTCCGGCCGGCTGGCCAAACGCCTCAACGAGCCCTGATCGGCCGACCCAGTAGTCCCTGCGCCGCCTTTCCTCAGTCGCCTGGATCGAACCGCGCGTCGCGGTAGACCACCTCGCCATCGAGCAGCGTCGCCAGCGGACGAGCACGGTCCAGGGCGCCGGCCGCCACGGCGTCATCGTCGAGCATCTCCGCCGGCACCACCACGAGATCGGCACGGTGCCCGGACACCAGCCGGCCCCGATCGGCCTCGCCGGCTGTGAGAGCCGGGTCAAGGCAGGCGGCGCGGATGGCACGGGCCAGGTCGATCGACTCCGACGCATAGATCGCGCTCTCGCCCGCCGCCCAGGTCGCGGACGCGCGCGTCACCGCGATGGCGATGCCCGGCCAGGGATCTGGCGACTCGACGGGAGCGTCCGTCCCGAAGGCGATGAGCGCCCCACCCGCCGCGAGCGAGTGGATGGGAAATGACCAGCGGATACGGTCGCCCCATGCCGTGCGCGCCACGGGCGCGTCACCGACGAGGTGGACGGGCTGTACCGAGGCCACGATCCCGGCCGCCCCGAACCGCGCGACATCGGCCGGGTGCACGAGTTGCGCATGCTCCACGCGATGATGGATGCCATCCGCCGGAGACGGCAGCTGCTCCAGGATGTCCAGGGCAGAGCGAACCGCGGCATCCCCGATGCCGTGGATCTGGACGGCTATGCCGGCTCGAACGGCGCGCTGGGCACGATCACGCAGCCACTCCGGCGGAGCGAGGAGCATGCCCGCCGGTCCGCCTACGGGCGCGCCACTGCCCGGCTCGTAGGGTTCCAGGAGAGCGGCGCTGCGTGATCCCAGAGAGCCGTCAGCGAAAAGCTTCAGCCAACCGCCGCGGTATCGCTCGGCCAGTCGTGTCGCGACCGGGTCAGCGTGGTCCACACCCCCGCCCGGGCGCGAGCCCGAGCTGAAGCCCGGGGCGGCGTCGGTCGGGCCGCTGCGGAAGCCACGGTCGATGGCCGGCGCCAGCTGCTCGGGTCGGATGGAAGCAGCGACCCGGAGCGCCAGCGCGCCATCCTCGGCGAGGCTGCGATACAGCGTCGGGCCGCGACGGATCTCGGGATCGTCGGACATCTCGCCCGGGTCGTGTACAGCCACGATGCCCAAGCGTGCGAGCTCGCCGGCATAGCTGGACAAGGCGGCCGCGAGCCGCTCCCTGTCCGGCTCCGGGATAGCCACCGACACCAGCTTCGCGGCGTGCTCGTGCAGGATCCCACTCGGCCGGCCGTCAGCATCCCGCCGGATCATGCCGCCCTGCGGTTCCGGTGTCCCCTCCTCGATGCCTGCTCGGGCCAGGGCTGCACTGCTGACCCAGCGGCTGTGATGGTCGTGCGACCACAATGCGGACGGGCGGCCGGGGGCGAGGCTATCGAGATCCTGCGCGGTGGGCCAGTCGCCCAGGCGGTCCAGGGACCAGCCGTGTCCCAGGAGCCAGGCCCCGGCATCATCCTTCGCCGCGAGGCGTTCGTGGGCAGACCGGATGGCGGCGAAGATGGCCTCCCGATCGGGCGCGTCGTCGAGCGACAGCTCCTGCGCGGCGATGGCCGCCGTGGCCAGGTGAAGGTGCGAGTCGGTCAGGGCAGGGAGGACCGCCTGTCCTGGATCGAGCCGCCATCGGCGCGCAGCCCGTCCCGCCAGCCTCTCCACCGCAGCCCGGCTGCCGGCCGATGTGATCCGCCCATCGCGAACGGCGATGGCTTCCACCCAGCCGAAGCCTTGCGCACCCTCGAGCGTCGCGATCCGCCCGGTGATCACCAGGTCCGCGCTCATGCTGCGCCGCCAGGACCAGCGAGAAGCGCTCGCAGGCCCGCATCGTCCAGTTCGGCAGCCAGCCCCAGTGCCAGGGCCACGCGCGCCTTAGGACCGCTGAGTGTGTCGCAGTCGATGGCGCCCGCCGCCAGCCAGTCGGCACCACCGCCGGGGAATCCGTAAGTGGCCGAGACGCCACCCGCCACACAGCGCGAGGTCAGGGCAAGCGGGATGCCGGCTTCCATCGCTTCCCGCCCGGCGGCCAGCAGATCAGGATGGGTGTTGCCGGCGCCGGTGGCAGCGACCACCATGCCGCGTGGCGCCAGGGTCGCCAGGGCACGCAGGGCCGCACCGTCCATGCCCACGGTCGCTGTGACCAGGAAGACCGGCTCGGCGGCGG
>JBBJNS010000172.1:0-3778 GCA_037720745.1 Candidatus Limnocylindrales bacterium | reverse complement strand
GGCGCTGGAGCTGCCGCTGCGCGACGGCGCGGCGCGCTTTGACGGGGGCTTCCCCGTGACCCACCACTCGGCGTGGGCGCTGGCCTCGCTCGACGTGCTCGAGGCCCCGGGCCTGGACGCCATCGTCGGGCGGGCGGCCACCCTGGCGGGGCGGCTGGCCCAGGGCCTAGCCGAGAACGGGCTGATCGTCGCCCCCCGCGGACGCTCCACGCTGGTCTCCTGGGAGGCGCGCGACCCCGAGGCGGCGGTCAAGGCACTCCTGGAGCGGGGCTTCGGGGTCCGCAACCTTCCCGGGACGTCCTATGTCCGCGCCTCGACGGGGGCCTGGTGCACCGAGGAGGAGCTCGACCGCCTGGCCGAGATCGCCCCGGACTGCTCGGCCTGAGCGCGGCTTCTAGACCTTGCTGGTCATCACCAGGACGCCGAACGCCACGCCGGCCAGCACCAGCGCCAGGGCCATGGTCATCAACGTCCAGTAGCCGTAGGCCAGGGGTAGCTGGCCGCCGCGGCGCGCATCGACCGCGCGCACCGCGCCGTACAGGGCGATGGCGAAAGCGGCGGTCACTCCGATCCCGCCCAGTGCGGATGCCCAGAGCACGCTCAGCAACGCGCCCCAGTCGACGACAGCTTCGGCCAAGACACCCACGTCAGCCTTCGGCGGCGGTGATCGGGGAGCCGTGGGCGACCCGGCGCGCGTACACCACGACGACCGCGGTCACCAGCAGGACGAAGACCAGCAGCGGTCCCAGGAGGTCTGACCCGAAGATGCTGGTCACGCCGTAGGTCAGACCGCCGATCACGGCCGCCGCGGGCAGCGTGAGCACCCACGCGACCACGATCGAGCCGGCCACGCCCCAGCGGACGGCCGACACCCGCTTGGCGGCACCGGCACCCATTACCGCACCGGAGATGGTGTGCGTGGTCGACAGGGGGAAGCCGACGTGGGTGGAGGCGAGGATCACGGCGGCGCCGCTGCCCTGGGCGGCAAACCCCTGGGCGGTGTCCATCTTGATGATGCGACTGCCCATCGTCTTGATGATCCGCCAGCCGCCCACGTAGGTCCCCAGCGCGATGGCGGTGGCGGCCGACGCGATCACCCACAGGGGCGGGGGATCGCCGGGGTCGAGGTAACCGGCCGAGATCAGGGCGAGGGCGATGACTCCCATGGTCTTCTGGGCATCGTTGGTGCCGTGGGCCAGCGCCAGCAGTCCGCCCGACAGGATCTGGCCCGCCTTGAAGCCCTCCCCCGTCGGCCCCGGTCGCAGGCGGCCGACGATCCGGTAGATGACGGTGATGGCTGCTCCGGCCACCACGAAGGCAAGCACGGGAGCCACCAGCGCCGGGACCACGACCTTGCCCAGCAGGCCCGAGCCGATGACGGCGTCGGCGCCGTTGGCCACGAAGGCGGACCCCACCATGCCGCCGATCAGGGCGTGCGAGGAGCTGGAGGGGAGACCGAAGTACCAGGTGGCGAGGTTCCAGGCGATCGCCCCGATCAGGCCGCCGAAGACGATCGGAGGCGTAATCAGCTGGGCTTCGACGATCCCGCTGGCGATGGTGGCCGCCACCTCCACCGACAGGAAGGCGCCCACGAAGTTGAGGATCGCCGCGTAGCCCACAGCGACCTTCGGCGCCATCGCCCGCGTGGAGATGGACGTGGCCACAACGTTGGCCGTGTCGTGGAAGCCGTTGGTGAAGTCGAAGGCCAGCGCGGTGACCACGACGATGATGAGGAGGATCAGGTCGTGGTCCATGGGGGTCGGCCGACTACGCCGTCAAGAGTTCTTGATCGTGATGCCCTCGAGGATGTTGGCCGCCCGCTCGGTCGAGTCGATGGCATTCTCGAGCCGCTCGAAGATGTCCTTCCAGCGGATCACGACCATCGGGTCGATGCCGTTGTCGAACAGCGACGCGATGGCTTCGCGCGTGACGCGATCGCCGTCGTTCTCCAGGCGGTTGACCTCGATCGTGTAATGCGAGATGTCTTCGAAGCTCCGCAACTTGGGGATGGCCTGCGAGATCTGCCGCGCGGCCTCCAGCAGGATGTGGGCCAGTCGCTGGGACTGCTCCATCGGCGCCTCGATCTTGTAGAGGCCCAGGTAGTCGGCGACCTCCTCGGTGTAGTCGACGATGTCGTCGAGGGCGGAGGCCAGCGAGTAGATGTCCTCCCGGTCGATCGGGGTGACGAACGTCTCGTTCAGCCGCCGGATGATGCTGTGGGTGATCCGGTCCCCGTCCTGCTCGCAGATGAGGATGTCGCGGGCCAGGTCGCTGCCTCGGTCGGGATAGGCGCGCAGCATCTGGTCGAGCAGGTCGGCGGCGCGGAGGATGTTGCCCCCGGCCTCCTCGAACAGGTCGAAGAACTGGCGGTCACGAGGAGCGAGCGAGAGGCGCATGGCGCGGCCACGCTACCAGTTGTAAAAGACGTGTGAAGGTCGTCGAGCGGCGGCTCAGCCGGCCTGCGCGGAGGCGCGCTCGATGCGGGCCGCCGCCACCTCTCCCACGTTGCCCTGGCGCTCGCGAACGGCGGCCGCGCTGGCCCGGTGGTCGTACTCCACCCTGCGGTGCTCGACCGCCCCGTCGTCACCGACCACGGCGTACGCCGCGCGTGGATCGCCGTCGAAGGGCATCCCGGCGCTTCCGGGGTTGACCAGCTCGATCCCGGCGTCGGACACGCGCGCGAAGGGGAGGTGGGTATGGCCGAAGACGACGCGCTTCGAGCCGATGCCGTCGAGCAGCTCGGCCTCGTCGTCACCGGGCTCGGGCGTGAAGGAGTCCACGTCGGAGCCCGGCGAGGCGTGGCAGTAGAGGGTCTCCCCTTCGGTGTGGGTCTGGGGCAGCCCGTACAGCTCTGCGACCACGTCGCGGCCCAGCATGCCGGCGCACCAGGAGATGGCCGCCCGCACCGCTTCGGGCGCCTCGTCCGGCTCGGTTGTCCAGCGCTCTCCGTTGCCGCGGATCCAGTGGGCGTCGAGCTCGCGCAGGCGCTCGACCGTCTCGACGGGCCAGGCGCCGAACAGCGCGTAGTCGCCGCCCAGCAGCCAGGAGTCCACGCCGGAGGCGTCGTCGAGCACGGCCTCAAGCGCCGGCAGGTTGCCGTGCACGTCGTAGATCAGCCCGAGCACGCCGCGAGCCTAGCGGCTGGGGCTCCGCACTTGACGCGGGGCGCCGGTAGACAAATGTCCCGGCCGGTCGCGCCATCCTCGGGCACGGCTACGACATTGCGGATCGGTGCCGATACCTTCGATACATGCGCCTGGCCCGCCGTCTGCTTCCGCTCGCCCTCGCGCTCACGGTCGCTGCGCTTCCTGCCGCTGCCTCCGCGGCGGAGCCAAACACCCGCGCCGAGGCCCAGGATGCGCTGCAGGAAGCCCAGCAGGTCCTGGACGGGCAGGGGGTGCGCACGGGGCGCGAGGCTACGCCGGCGCTCGCGCGCCTGGCCGCCGGCAAGTCGCTGCTGGACAGCGCCGACCGGCGGGAGGCGAATGGGCTGCTGGCCCGGCCGACTGATGGCGCCGCCGTTGTTGGGGACGAGGCCTACACCACCGGCGAGGCCACGCCTTTCTGCACGCCGAACTTCTGCGTCCATTACGTGCGGAGCACGGACGACGCCCCGTCGCTGACCGACGCCGACTCGGACTCGATACCCGACTACGTCGAGATGATGGCCCAGGAGTTCGAGTACGTGCGCTCGGTCGAGAACGGGGCCGACCAGATGGGCTGGCGGCCGCCGGTCTCCGACGGGACCCGGGGCGGCAACGCGAAGACCGACGTGTAC
>JBBJNS010000054.1:0-13941 GCA_037720745.1 Candidatus Limnocylindrales bacterium | reverse complement strand
CCCTTGCTATACTCGCGTCTCCCGGCCGACGTCCTGCCCAGGACGAGCCGCTGCGGACCGAGGGATGGAGGACACGGCTTGCGAGCCCTGCTCTCGGTCGCGAATCGTGATGGGATCGATTCCCTGGCGCGCGACCTGCTCGACCTGGGGGTCGAGATCTTCGCCACTGACGGCACCCGCGCGACCTTGGCCGCCGCAGGTATCGAAGTCGCCTCCATCAGCGAGCTGACCTCCGCGCCGTCGCTCATCGGCGGCCAGGTCAAGACCTTCCATCCCAGCGTCTACGCCGGCATCCTGGCCCGACGCCACGTGCCAGCTGACCTCGAGGAGCTGGCCGCTCAGGACATCGGCCTGCTGGACCTGGTCATCGTCAACGTCAAGCCCTTCGCCCCGCAGGTCGGGTCGGGAGTGGTGCCCATCGACGAAGCCATCGAGATGATCGACGTGGGCGGCGTGGCGCTGCTCTCGGCGGCGGCCCGCAACTACGCGGGCGTGGCTGCCGTCTCCGATCCGGCGGCCTACGACTCGGTGGTGGCTGAGATCCGCGAGCTGAGCCAGGTCTCGGCGGAGACCCGTCAGCGCCTGGCGGCCGAGTCCTTCGCCATGATCGCCGCGTACCACGCGCAGGTGGCGGGCTATCTGCACCACATCAGCAACGTGCGCTTCCCCGCGCGCCTCACGGTCGTGCTGGAGAAGATGCGCGACCTGCCCTATGGCGAGAATCCCCACCAGAGCGCGGCCTTCTATCGCGAGACCACCCATCGCACGCGATCGCTGGCCGACGCCACGCAGCTGCAGGGCGACGATCCCTCATTCAATGACCTGGTCGACCTGGATGCTGCCTTCCGCATCGCGGCCGACTTCTCGGTGCCCACGGTGTGCATCGTGAAACGCGGCAATCCCGTGGGACTGGCCTCACACGATTCGCTGGCCGAGGCGTACCGGCGAGCACTCCAGACCGATCCCGTGAGCGCGTACGGCGCCGTGGTGGCCGTCAACCGGCGTCTCGACGAGGAGACCGCCTCGGAGATCTGCCGCAACGCGTACGAGGCGGTGGCGGCTCCCGGCTACACCGATGACGCGCGCGCCGTGTTCCGGGGCAAGAACGATCTGGCGGTGATCTCCGTGCCCGACACGCCCTCCGGCGGCCTGGCCGACTACGGCATCGCCAATCTCGACTTCCATCGCGTGGAGGGTGGCCTGCTGGTGGAGACCATCGACCGCCTGGAGATCGACCGCACCCAGCTGCACGTGGTGACCAAGCGCCGGCCGACCCTGGAGGAACTCAACGATCTGCTGTTCGCCTGGCGCGCCGTGCGCCACGTGACCTCCAACGCAGTCGTGTTGGCGCGGAGCGGCGCGCTGGTGGGCGTGGGTGCCGGGCAGGCCAGCCGCCTGGTGGCCGTGGAGATCGCACTCCACCGAGCCGCCGAGCGCTCGACCCTGAGCTGCCTCGCCTCGGACGCCTACTTCCCCTTCGCCGATGCCATCCAGCTGGCCGCTGAGCGCGGCGTGACGGCCATCATCCAGCCCGGCGGTTCAGTGCGCGACGGGATGGCCATCGAGATCGCCGACCGTCACCACATGGCCATGGTCTTCACGGGGAGACGACACTTCCGCCACTAGATCCACTCACCCTCGGGCGCGGCTGGCCGCGGCCGACCCACGGAGGCGACCATGGAAACGCTGCTCGCGCTGGAGATGGTCCGCGTCACGGAGGCGGCCGCCATCTCCTCGGCGCGGCTCATGGGCCGTGGTGATCGCCATGGCGCCGACCAGGCGGCCACGGAGGCCATGCGCCGCACCATGGACGAGGTGGAGATGCGCGGCACCATCGTCATCGGGGAGGGTGAGCGCGATGAGGCGCCCATGCTCTGGATCGGTGAGCCCGTCGGCGTGGGGCATGACGATCATCCGGCCATCGACATCGCGGTCGACCCGCTGGAGGGCACCAACCTGGTGGCCCTGGGCCAGACCAACGCCATCACGGTCCTCGCCGCCAGCGAGAAGGGGGGCCTCCTCAACGCCCCCGACACGTACATGCAGAAGCTGTGCGTCGGTCCCATCGCCGCCGGTCAGGTCGATATACGCCTCAGCCCGGGAGAGAACGTGGACCGCATCGCGTCCTCGCTCGGCCGCAAGAACGCGGACATCACGGTGGTCATCCTGGACCGCCCCCGGCACGAGGCGCTCATCGCCGACGTACGCGCCTCGGGCGCGCGCATCAAGCTCATCTCCGATGGTGATCTTTCGGCGGCCATCAGCTGCGCCGTCTCGGGCACGGGCGTGCATGCCGTCATGGGCATCGGTGGCGCGCCCGAAGGCGTCATCACGGCCGCCGCGTTGCGCTGCCTGGGCGGCGAGATCCAGGCACGGTTCCGCTTCCGCTCCGACCAGGAGCGAGAGCGTGCCGAGGCGATGGGCACCAGCCCGGATGAGGAGCGGGTCTACGGCACCACGGATCTGGCACCCGGCGAATCGCTCGTCTTCGCCGCCACCGGCGTGACGGAAGGCGACCTGCTTCAGGGCGTACGCTTCTTCGGTGGCGGCGCCCGCACCCACTCGCTGGTCATGGGCTACCAGTCCAAGCAGGTCCGCTTCGTGGACACCGTGCACATGTTCGACCGCGACCGGCCACCCGCCGTGCGTCTCTAGCGGTGGCCGCGGAGGAGCGCACCATCGCCGTCGTCGGTGGGGGTGTGGTCGGTCCGGCCATGGATCGCCTGAACAGCTTCCTGCTGGAGTTGACGGGCAAGGAGCGGCCCCGGATATGCGCCATCCCGACGGCCACGGGCGACGCCGCCGCGAACCTGGTCGTCTACTACCAGCGCTACGCCTGCCGCGCCGATGCCACGCACCTGGACCTCTTCGACCGCAGCGTGGTCGACATTCCGGGTCTGTTGCTGGCCCAGGACATCATCTGGGTGGGCGGCGGCAACACGGCCAACATGCTGGCCGTCTGGCGCGTCCATGGTGTGGACACCATCCTGCGCGAGGCCTGGCAGCGCGGCATCGTGCTGGCCGGCGGCAGCGCCGGGGGCCTGTGCTGGTTCGAGTGCGGCGTGACCGACTCGTTCGGGCCGCTGGCGCCGCTGAACGATGGCCTGGGGCTCCTGCCCGGCAGCCACTGCCCGCACTACGACTCGGAGCCGGAGCGCCGCCCGACCTACAAGCGGCTGATCAAGGGCGGCTTTCCCGCCGGCTACGCGGCGGACGACGGCGTCGTGCTGCTCTTCCGGGACAGGCAGCTGGCTGAGGTCGTCACTGTGCGGGAGGAAGCCCATGGCTATCGCGTGGAGTGCGGAGACGGCCGGGTAGAGGAGACCGTGTTGCCGTCGCGGCTCCTGGTCTAGCCGCGACCGCTCGGTCCGTGCTCGAGCGGCAGCCACTGGCGCTCCACGGGGGACCACGCACCGAGTGGTCGCACGGCGGCGCCGCCCTCGACCACCATCCGTCGACGGCAGGCTGCGGCCACGGTCTCCGTCCAGCCCGGCGGCACCAGGTCCGGCGCGAGATCGGCCAGCGGCGCGAGGACGAAGAGTCGCTCCGCCGCCGAGAGGTGGGGCACCTCCAGCCACTGGACGTTTCCCGCTCGGGCTGGGTCCTGGCTGCGCACGTCCGCCGGACGCTGAAGGCGGATCTGATGCTCGCCGAACAGGAGCAGGTCGAGGTCCAGCTCGCGCGGGCCCCAGCGCTCACGCGTCTGCCGCCCGAAGGCTGCCTCGATGCCCTTGAGCGCAAGCAGCAGGGCCAGTGCGCCCGTCTCCGGGTCGGGTCCGGCCGGCACGTCGAGCGCCACCACGGCGTTGCGGAACTCGGCCTGATCGATCACGCCGACCGGTGCCGTGGCATAGAGCCGTGAGACTCCGTTCAGCCGCGCACCGGGCAGCGCAGCCAGGCCGTGGACCGTGGCCGTCAGCGTGCGTTCCACGTCACCGACATTGCCACCCAGGCCCACCAAGGCGCGTTCTCCGTGCATCGCGGCGGTCATGCCTCCTCTAGACTCGCTCGGCCATGGCCGGGGTCGATATCGTCATCTTCCACCACGCGCCGCGCGATGAGGATCCGCCGCTCGTCCGCCTCCTGGCCGAGGCGCGCTCACGCCTCCTTGAGCACCAACTCGAGCTGTGGGGTGAGGCTGGCGCAGGTCGGGTGCTGGTCGTGCCCGGTCGAGAGGACGCCCCGACGGGCGCCACTGCCAGCGAGAGCTTCGGCGCCCGGCTGGTTCGCCTCATCGATGCCGAGCGCATCCGCCGCCTGGTGGTGATGGGCAGCGGCGCCGTGCCACTGCTCCGCACACGGGATGCCGAGCGTCTGGTGCGCGTCGCGGCGGAACGTGGCCGACAGGCCGCCACGAACAACCGCTACTCCTCGGACATCTGCGCCATCTCCGACGCGCGGGTCCTCCGGCTCCTCCCGCCGCTGCCTTCCGACAATGCGCTGCCGCGCTGGCTGGAGGAGCACGCCGGCTTCAGCGTGACGGACCTGCCGGCGCGTGACCGCCTGGCGCTCGACCTGGACACGCCACTCGACCTGGCACTCCTCTCTCTGGCGCGCGGGGCGCCGTCGGGCCTCGTGGCGCTGGCCGCCGAGAAGGGCATGACCGTGCCCCAGCTCGAAGCGCTCCGTGCGCTGGCCGCCGATCCGCGTCGCGAGCTGCTGGTCTTCGGGCGAAGCGGTTCCCGCACGCTGCGCTGGCTGGAGCGGAACGTGCGCTGTCGAGTCCGCTTCCTGGCCGAGGAGAGGGGCCTGCGGGCGTCCTCACCGCTGGCCATCGCGAATGTGGAGTCGATCGAGACGGGCCAGCCCTTGAGGGCCGCTCGACGGAAGCCGGCCGAAACGGCCCGCCCGCCGCGCGCCACTCTCGGCCGCATGCTCTACGACAAGGGACCTGAAGCACTCGCCACACTCGTCGGTGAGCTGGCTGAAGGCGCCATCATCGACTCGCGCGTCCTGCTGGCCGACCGCCTGGGCGCGGACGAGGCCGGTTGGCCCTCCGCCGCCGACAGGTTCGCCAGTGACCTCCTCCGTCCGGACGACGTGAGCGACCCGTGGCTGGCGGCCCTGACGCGATCGGCTTCGGAGGCGTCGATGCCCATCCTGCTCGGCGCGCACACACTCGTCGGACCCGGCATCCCGCTCCTCCTGGGCTGAGATCAGCAACCCTCGGGAGGAACGGTCCACGCGGCGCCCTGCGCTAGAATGGACAGGCGCCGACCCCTCCCTTCGACCTGCTCCGTACTGTGCGGCGCGCCCTCTGATCCTGGAGATGACGATCAGGTGACCGGACTCTGGTACGTGCTCGGTTTCGCATTCGCGGGCGTGAGCTTCGTGTTCCTCACCATCGGCCTGTCGTGGCTCATCAGCCATCGCACCAAGGGTGATCGACACAAGGGCCTGCCCTACGAGTCGGGCATCGACACCTTCGGCGACACGTGGGGACGCTTCGGTCTCTCCTTCTATGTGTATGCCCTGTTGTTCGTGGCCTTCGACATCGAGGTCATCTTCATCCTGCTCTGGGCGCTGGTCTTCGGCGACCTGCTGCTGGGTGGCTTCATCGCCATGCTGCTCTTCGTGGCCATCCTGGAGCTGGGGCTGGGCTATGCCTGGAGAAAGGGCGTCCTGACGTGGAAGTGAACGACGATCGGCCGGTCATCCAGCCGTCCGTGACGAGCGGGGGACAGCCGCTCGAGGCTCGAGACGAGCCGGCGCCCATGGCCTCCGACCAGCCCAGCAACCCGCAGGACGGCCTGACCACCACACGGGACGACTCGCTGGTGGAGCCCATCATCGTCGCCAACTCCACCTGGACGCCGGCCGATCCGACCGCCTACAACGGCGGCCAGCCCCCGCAGATCACCCATCTGCGTGAGCTGGAGCTGGGCGATAAGAGCGACAACGGCCGCTGGGGCGCACTCGACGTCATCCCCACCAAGGCGGACTACGTCCTCGACCTCATCCGCATCAACAGCCTCTGGCCGCTCCTTTCCGGCCTGGCCTGCTGCGCCATGGAGATGATGTCCGCCGCCACCAGTCGCAACGACATGGACCGCTTCGGGATGTTCCCCTTCCGGGCCAGCCCGCGCCAGGCCGATGTGCTCATCGTGGCGGGAACGCTGACGACGAAGATGGCGGGGCCGCTGGTCCGCCTGTGGGAGCAGATGCCCGAGCCCAAGTGGTGCGTGGCGATGGGCGACTGCACCTGTTCCGGCGGTCGCTACAAGCGCTCCTATGCGACCGTCGAGGGCATCGACCGCGTCATGCCGGTCGACGTCTACGTGCCCGGCTGCCCACCTCGGCCGGAGGGCCTCATCTACGGGATGATGAAGCTGCAGCAGCTCATCAAGGAGCGGCGCGGTCACTGGCCGGAGCGCCACATCGGTCCGACCGTTCCCATCGGCGTCTGACCCGCAGCTCAGCCAGAGGAGTTCCGCCACGGACACCGCACTCAAGCGCCGCCTTCAGGAGCGCCTGGGCCCGCAGCTGCTGGGGGCCGTGACCGCGCGCCAGGACACGACCGAGATCCGCATCGGCCCTACCGACGTGGCACGGGTCATGACGCTGCTCCACGACGACCCGGAGTTCCGCTTTCTCATCCTGTCCGATCTGTGCGGCGTGGACACGGGCAGCGTCATGCAGGTCGTCTATCACCTCTGGTCCGACGCCACGCCGGACTGGCTGAGGGTCATCGTGGACGGTCTGCCGCGCGACGACCCGCGTGCACCGTCGGTCACGTTCCTGTGGAACGGCGCGGAGTGGGCCGAGCGTGAGGCCTACGACATGTTCGGCATCATCTTCGAGGGCAACCGCGACCTGCGTCGCATCTACATGCCGCCCGACTACCAGAGCTTCCCCCTGCGCAAGGACTTCCTGCTGGCCGACGACGCCGCTCGCGCGCCGGGTCAGGGCGTACGCCACATGGAGCAGACCTTCCAGCCGGCCGAGTACCGTCGCCGGGAGGTCCTGCGCCAGGGCTTGGGCAGCGACGCGGGACAGATGGCGCCGGGTCTCCAGACGGCCGAGCTGGCCTCTGGCGAGGATCCGGCGCGATGACCACGGAACAGACCATCCGCTCGCTGGACGATCCCGATCTGTTCGTCGAGACGCCGGGCACCATCTACGACGCCATCCCGCCGCTGCCACCGCGCACCGAGCGCGAGGCCGAGTTCTACACCATGCGCGACGGCGAGATGCTCATCAACCTGGGTCCCCAGCACCCCTCCACGCACGGCGTGCTGCGGGTGGTGCTCAAGATCGATGGCGAGCGTGTGGTCGACCTGGATCCGGTGCTGGGCTACCTGCATCGCGGCGTGGAGAAGATCTGCGAGAACGGGGACTGGCACCACGCCATCAGCAACTGCGACCCGCTCGAGTACATCGCCGCCATGTTCAGCGAGGCCATGCCGGTCATGGTCGCCGAGAAGCTGCTCGACCTGGAGGTGCCGCGCCGCGCCGAGTACATCCGCGTGCTGGCCTGGGAGCTCAACCGCATCTCCAGCCACGCGCTCTTCGTGGGCTGGCTGGCGCTTGACCTGGGTGGCCTGACACCGATCCTCTATGGCTTCATCGAGCGCGACGAGATCGTGGAGATGCTGGCCGCGCTGACCGGGCAGCGCCTGCTCTTCAACTACCTGCGCATCGGCGGCGTCAACGGCGACCTGAACCACGACTTCCTGAGCCGGCTGGGCGACTGGATGGGCAACGCCCTGAAGCGCATCGAGGAGCAGCAGAAGCTGCTCAACAGCAATGAGATCTTCGTGGCCCGGACGCGTGGGCTGGGCGTCATCGACCGGGACATGGCGCGCCGGACGCTCCTGAGCGGCCCGGTGCTGCGCGCCACGGGCATCCCCTACGACGTGCGCCGAGCGCATCCCTACAGCGTCTATCCGGAGCTGGAGTTCACCATCCCCACGCGAGAAGAAGGCGACTCCTATGCCCGCTACCTGCTGCACCTCGATGAGATCAAGCAGAGCATCCACATCATCGACCAGGTGCTGCACCGCATGCCCGACGGGCCGGTCATGGCCAAGGTGCCGCGCTTGATGCGCATCCCGCCGGGCCGTGCCTACGTCTCCATCGAGAGCCCGCGCGGCCAGTACTCGGCCTATGGCATGAGCGACGGCTCTGACCAGCCCTTCCGGCTGCGCATCCACGATCCGTCGTTCTTCAACCTCCAGGCCGTAGGCCTGCTCATGCCGGGCAACCTGGTGGCTGACACGATGGCCATCATGGCCAGCCTGGACCCCATCATGGGCGGCATAGACAAGTGAGCGTCATCACCCGGCCGTGGGGACGCCTCACGCTGGCAGGCAAGATCATCCTGCCCCTGGTGGCGCTGCTGGTGCTGCTCACCATCGTGCTGCTGGTCGGCTTCGCCTCGGGCCTGCTGCCATCCTTGCTGGGGCTGGGTGGTCAGCTCGTCGGTGACAACATCGACATCGTGCGCTTCGCCGGTGCAGCCACGGCGCTGCTGCTCTTCACGGTGCCCACGGCCTTCGTCATCATCCTCATGGAGATGAAGCTAATCGCCTTCATCAACCTGCGCGTGGGCCCCAATCGCCAGGGACCGTGGGGCATCCTGAGCTCCACGCTGCACGGTTTCAAGGTGCTGGCCAAGGAAGACTTCACACCGACCGGGGTGGATGTCCCGGTCTTCACGCTGGCCCCCGTGGTGACCTACCTGGGCGCCGTGATGACCATCATGGTCATCCCCTTCGCGCCGGGCCTCTTCGGGCTCGACATGAACATCGCCCTGCTCTACTTCTTCGCCGTGGCTGGACTGGGCGTCATCGGCCTGATGATGGCCGGCTGGTCCAGCTTCAACAAGTACTCGCTGCTGGGTGGCCTGCGCGCGGCGGCGGGCATCATCTCCTATGAGATCCCGCTCATCCTGGCCGTGGTCGGCGTGGTGATGCTGGCGGGCACCATGAGCCTCAACCAGATCGTGGCCAGCCAAGCCGGCTCCTTCCTCGACTGGTACGCCTTCCAGCAGCCGCTGGGCCTGATCATCTTCTTCATCGCCGCCGCTGCCGAGACCGGCCGCACGCCCTTCGACCTCAACGAGGCGGACAGCGAGATCGTGGCCGGCTTCGCCACGGAGTACAGCGGCATGCGCTTCGGCTTCTTCTTCTTCGCCGAGTACGTGAACCTGTTCATCATGTCGGCGCTCACCACGACCCTCTTCCTGGGTGGCTGGAACGCCCCGCTCGACGCGCAGCCCGTGCTGGACTTCTTCAACGTCGCGCTGAACACGGCACTCGATCCGGGGGCGCTGGGCATGGGCCTGCTGTTCCTGGTGGCGCTGGGGCCGCCCCTGCTCATCGTGCTCTTCGCACTGCCCTTCTGGATGCTCAAGTCCCACTGGTCGTTCCTGAAGTCCCTGGTCGTGGGTTTCCTGCTCTTCAACCTGCTGGTCATGCTGCTGGTGGGCATCTGGGCCTACGCCACCTTCCCGTTCGTGGCTGGCCTCTTCTGGTTCCTGGTCAAGACCTTCACGCTGGTGGCCCTCTTCGTGATCATGCGCGGCACACTGCCTCGAGTGCGCATGGACCAGCTGATGGGCTTCGCCTGGAAGTGGCTGATCTCCGCCGCGCTGCTCAATCTGCTGGTGACGGCCGCCGCCATCGTCGTCCTGCGCGACCCGTCCATGCCGTGGAACTGAGCTGATGTCGTTCATGGATCGGATGCCCGGTTGGGGCCTCTTCAAGGGCGTGGCCTTCGGTGTGGCGCAGATGCTGCGACCCAAGGTCACCGTGCAGTACCCCGAGGTCGTCGCCGACATCTCGCCGCATCACCGGGGACGGCTGTTGCTGCTGTACGACGAGTTCGGCACGCTCAAGTGCGAGACCTGCTTCCAGTGCGCGGCGGCCTGCCCCATCGAGTGCATCGACATGGGCGGCGTGGATACCAAGAACCGCTTCCACATGCACTGGGGACCGGCCGAGCAGTACGCCGAGCGGCGCGAGGAGTCAGCCCTGCGCCGATCGGGCCGGCCGGTGCCGGACCGCACCTTCAGCGCCTGGCAGGGCATCGACCTGGCACCCCTGGATACCATCCTGGCAGAGGAGGACTACAGCCCGCGACGGATGCTGCGCATCCTGGAGCGGACGCAAGAGAACTACGGGCACCTCCCGGTGGCCGCCATCCAGCACATCAGCCACAAGACGGGCGCCTGGTACAGCGAGATCTACGGCATCGCCACGTCCTACCGACAGCTTCGTTTCGAGCCGGTGGCGGCACACGAGGTGGCCGTCTGCCGCTGTACCACTTGCACGCTCCAGGGTGGCGGCCGCGTGCTCGCCGCGCTCGAGGCGGCCCTGGGCACAGGCATCGAGGGAGTGAGCCTGGACGGGCGCGTGCGGCTGGGGACGGTGGATTGCGGCGGCGAGTCCTCCGGCTCCGGGCCCCGCCTGACGGTCGATGGTGTGGCGCAGAGCGCGGTCACCGCCGAGCGCGCCACGGAGATCGCCGCTCACCTGCGCAGCGGCCACTTGGCCAGCGCCTGGACCACCTGACGATGCGCATCCTGGAGCCGACGCGGGAATGGCCTTCCGTATTGCTGGCGCGCGCCGGCGAGTCGGCGGAGGAACCCACTCTCACCCGCGCCGAGGCGGCCGGCGCCTGGGCCTCGTTCCGCCGCGCCGTCACCGCCTTGAGTCCCGACGAGGTCATCCGCATCGTGGCCGAGTCCGGGCTGCGCGGCCGCGGCGGTGCCGGCTACCCCACGGGGCGCAAATGGCGGGCCTGCGCCGAGCAGCCGCCCGGCGGCCGCTTCGTGGTAGCCAACGGGTTCGAGGCGGATCCCGGCGCACAGCTCGACCGGACCCTCATGGAACGCGACCCCCACGCCGTGCTAGAAGGGCTGGCACTGGCGGCCTACGCCGTCGGTGCCACGCAGGCCTTCGTAGCCGTCAAGAGCGGCGCGGCGCTGGCTGCCCGCCGGCTGCGGGACGCGGTCGAGCAGGCCGAGGAGCAGGGCCTCCTCGGCACTGGTGCCCTGAACGGCCGCCTCGACCTCCGAGTGGAGATCCGGGAGGTGCAGGGCGGCTTCGTGGTGGGCGAGGAGACCGTGCTGTTGCGGGCGCTCGAGAACAAGCGCGCGCAGCCCGACCAGCGTCCGCCATACCCCACGGAGCGAGGCCTCTTCGACCGGCCCACCGTGGTCAACAACGTGGAGACGCTGGCTGCCGTGCCCTGGATCGTGGCTCACGGAGCCGCCGCCTACTCCCAGCTGGGCGTGGGAGGGCTGGCCGGCACGACCCTGCTCCAGGTCAGTGGCGCGGTCGGCACGCCGGGCATCGTGGAAGTGCCCATGGGCACCGCGCTCACGGACGTCCTCGCCCTGGCTGGCGCCGCGGCCACACCCAAGGCCGTGCTGGTCGGTGGACCGTCGGGCGCCTTCTTGCCGCCCGAAGCGCTGGACACGGCGCTCGACCCGGAGCGATTGGCCGAGTCAGGAGCCATCTGGGGCTCGGGCACGCTGCTGGTCGCTGACGAGCGTGCCTGCATCGTGGACATCGCCTCGCTGATGACGCGTTACCTGAACGATGAGGCGTGTGGCAAGACCATCCCCTGTCGCATCGGGCTGCGCCGCCTGGCGGAGATCGGCGACCGTTTCACCTCCGGGCGGCCGCGACCCACGGACCCCCAGCTGCTGGCGGATCTGTGCGCGGATACTCGCGATGCGGCCCTGTGCGCTCTCGAATCGACCGCCACCAACCCGCTCATGAGCGGGATGCGATACTTCGCCTCGGAATTCGAGGCCCACATCGTCAGAGGCGATTGCCCAGCCGGCGTCTGCCAGCCCCTCCGGGTGGCCGTCGGAGCCGCCCGATGACGATCACCCCCGGCTGCGCCGCGAGGATCCGCTGCTCCCGATGACCGATACCCTGCCACAGATCCAGTCCACCGCACCCGACGTCGGCGTCGAGCGCCTGCTCGAGACGCAGGCGCCGCAGCGGCCCATGTCCACGCCCACTTTCAGCGTGGAGATCGACGGGCGACAGGTGACCGGCCGCATCGGCCAGACCATCCTGGAGGTCTGCCGCGACAACGGCATCGAGGTGCCCACGCTCTGCTACGAGCCCAAGCTGCCCGGCTTCGGTGCCTGCCGGATGTGCGTGGTGGAGGTCGAAGGCGAGGGCCAGCCGCCCATCAGCTGCTCGCGGGCCTGTGAGCCGGACATGGTCGTGCGCACCCAGACACCGCGACTGCGCCAGGTGCGGAAGACCAACCTGGAACTGATCTTCAGCGACCACAACGCCTACTGCCTGCCGCCCTGCCAGAACAAGTGCCCCAGCCACATCGACATCCCGGGCTTCCTCAAGGCCAACACCGAAGGCAATCCACGCGAGTCGACGCGCATCTTCAAGCGCACCATCCCTTTCCCCAGCGTTCTGGGTCGCGTCTGCCCGGCACCCTGTGAGGAGCACTGCCGCCGCGACGAGGTCGACGAGGCCATCGCCATCCGCGACAGCCACCGTTGGGCAGGCGACCAGGTCCTCAAGGCGCAGGCACGCGGCGAGAAGGCGCCGGTCCCCTTCGATATCCAGGCGCCCTCGGGCAAGCGCGCGGCGATCATCGGCTCGGGGCCAGCGGGCATGTCCGCCGCCTACTACCTGGCCATCGCCGGCCACGAGGTGACCGTCTTCGAGCGCGACCCTGCGCCCGGCGGCATGCTGCGCTACGGCATCCCGCAGTACCGCCTGCCCAAGGTCGAAGTGCTGGAGGCTGAGTACCAGAGTGTCTACGACCTCGGCGTGAAGATGGTCACCAACACGGGTCTGGGTCGCGACTTCACGCTGGACGACCTCCAGAACCAGGGCTTCGATGCCGTCTGCGTGGCCATCGGCTGCTACGACACCAATACGCTGGGCATCCCCGGCGAGGACGCCCAGGGCGTGCTGGACGGTCTGGAGTACCTGCGCATCGCCACACTCGGCCTGCCCTATCCGGGCCATGAGGGCACGCGTGTGGTGGTCATCGGCGGCGGCTTCACGTCCATGGACTGCTCGCGCACGTCCGTCAGACAGGGCGCCGCGGAAGTGACCCTTGTCTACCGCCGCGACATGAAGGACATGCCCGCCGCCAACGAGGTCCACGAGATGCTGGAGGAGGGCGCGCGCGCCATCTTCCAGGCGGCACCCACGCGCGTCGTGGCCGATGAGCGCAACGTGGTCACCGGGGTCGAGTTCCAGCGCATGCGCCTGGGTGAGCCCGACGCATCGGGGCGTCGCCGGCCGGAGCCCGTGGCGGGCACGGAGTTCATCATCGACTGCGACCGGGTCCTGCTAGCCATCGGCCAAGGCCCCGACCTGACCTGGCTGGAGCGCGGCGCGGACGGCGTGGCGGCCACCAAGAACGGGCGGCTGGCCGCCGATGCCGTCACCTTCGCCACCGATCGGCCGGGCGTCTTCGGCACCGGGGACGTGCGTGTCGGCGCCGCTACCGTGGTGCAGGCCAACGCTGAGGGACGCCGCGCGGCGTATGCCATCGACGCCTACCTGAAGGGCATGGACCTGGAGGCCATCCGCACGCGCCAGACGCTGGCCGAGCCGCAGCCGGAGTTCCTGTCGATCGTGCCCTTCACCAACGAGGTCAAGGAGCCGCGCTACCGGCTCAAGGCCATGGAGGCGGACGTCCGCAATCACTCCTACGTCGAGTACGAGATCCCCTACACGCAGCAGGAGGCGATGGCCGAGTCGCAGCGCTGCCTCCAGTGCACGTGCGAGGCGATCGGCTACTGCGACCTGCGTCGCCAGGGCATCGAGTACGGCACCACGCTGAAGACGCTGGAGCCGCAGGCGCGGGGCGCCTTCTCCTACCGGAGCGTCAGCGAGAACCGCTTCACCGGCACCAACCACGACTACCTGCGCGACGACTCGCATGCCTTCATCCTGCGCGAGCCTTCCCGCTGCATCGACTGCGGCCGCTGCGCCAACG
>JBBJNS010000171.1:0-3797 GCA_037720745.1 Candidatus Limnocylindrales bacterium | reverse complement strand
TTCTACATCCAGGAGCTCAGTCCGAACGGCCTTGAGTTGCTCGGTGAGCCGACGGATATGGGCGTGGCCAACGACACGATGTGGGAGCGCAACGTCATCGAGGCGCCGACGCTCATCGCCCGCGACGGCACGTACTACCTCTTCTTCTCCGGCAACGACTTCGCCAGTGCAGCGTACGCCGTTGGCTATGCCACGGCCGAGGACGTGCTCGGCCCGTACGAGGACGCCGAGGAGAACCCCATCGTCGCCACCGAGCGCCCGGCCGGCGGCCCGGGCCATCAGTCGGTCGTGGAGGACGAGGACGGCGACCTCTGGATGACGTATCACGCCTGGGATGTCTCACACATCGGCTACCAGAACGGTGGCCGTCGCGCGATGTGGATCGACCGGCTGATCATCGAGGACGGAACGGCGACCGTGGAGGGGCCCACGGCCGGTCCACAACCGGCGCCCGAGGCACCTTGAGCCCGGAGGTCACCGAGCGACCGCCCCTCGCAGAGCGACCTCCCGCCGCAGAGCGACCGCTTGACGCAGAGGGGCCGGGTGACTTCGCCTGGATGACCGGCTTCGAGTGCTCGACCTTCCCGCAGATCGGCATGGACGAGATCGCCCTGACCCAGCACGACCGGTTCTGGGGCTCGGACATCGTTCGTGCCCAGCAGGCCGGCTGCCGGGTCATCCGCTACGGGATCCGCTGGCATGTGGTCAACCCGCGGCCACGGCAGTGGGACTGGTCCTCCGTCGACGGGCCCATGGAGCTCATGCGCCACCTGGGCCTGGAGCCCATCGTCGATCTCTTCCACTTCGGGGTGCCCGAGTGGATGGGCAGCGGCGTGATGAGCACCATGTTCCCCGACCTTCAGGCCGAGTTCTGCCGCGAGTTCGCGCGCCGCTATCCCTGGGTGCGCTGGTACACGCCCACCAACGAGCCGTACATCATGGCCCAGTTCGGAGGCGAATATGGCGTCTGGTTCCCCTTCCAGCACGGGCCGCAGAACTTCGTCATGGCGCTGCGCAACGTGGCTCGCGGGGTCTGTCAGGGGTGGGCGGAGATCACCGCCGAGCGACCGGACGCGCGCATGATGATCTCCGATACCTGCGAGTACCACCACCCCCTGGACGATGGCGCCCGCGCGCATACCGACCTGTTGAACGAGCGGCGCTTCCTGATGCATGAGCTCTATGGCGGCCGCGTCGGCACCGACCATAAGCTGCGCGGCTACCTGCTGGAGAACGGCATGTGGGAGAGCGACCTGTGGTGGTTCCAGGAGCATCCCGCGCCGCTCGATGTGGTCGGCCTGGACCACTACCCCCACTCGGAACACCAATGGCGGACCGGCGACCGCGGCGAGCTGGTAGATGAGACCCGGCCCATCGAGCAGCAACTCGGTCCCGCCGAACTCTGCCGCCAATACTTCGGGCGCCTGGGGCGGCCGCTGCTCTTCGCCGAGACGGGAGCACCCGGCGACGATGCGCACAAGATCTGGTGGCTGGACCGGCTCGTGGAAGAGGTCCGACAGGTGCGCGGCGAGGGCGTGCCGCTCATCGGCATCACCTGGTGGGGCCTCATCGACCAGGTCGATTGGAGCAGCGGGCTGCGCCGGTTCGACTATCACATCGACGCCACTGGCCTGTACGACCTGCGCTGGGAAGGCGAGCGGCTGGCGCGCGTACCGAATCGTGCGCTTCTAGCCTGGCGGGGCTACGCCGAGCGTCCCTCGGCGGACACCGTCGGGCGGCTGGCTCCCGTGTCCTGGGGAGACCGAGAGGAGGCGCCGCTCTGGTGACCGACCAGTGACGGAGCGAGCGGATCCGTCCGCAGCAGGAACCGGTGGCCAGCCGGCCTTCGAGCCGTTCCGCGTGGAGCGCGAGACCAAGCCGGACGGTCGCGCCATCCTCTTCTATTCGTGGCCCGATGAACCGCCGATCCCTGAGGGCATGGGCGACGCGGCAGGCGATCCCGGCACCACGGCTGAAGAAGCCGACGCGCCCCATGCCGAGCCGTGGTCGCCGGAGACACAGCCCACCGACCAAGCGGCCGCGATGCCTGAGTCGCGCCGCGATGCTTGATCGGCGCCGCGATGTCTGAGCTGCGCTGGAACCCGCTCCGCCGCGAGTGGGTCATCACCGCCACACATCGCCAGGACCGCACCTTCTTGCCGCCCGCCGGTCACTGCCCGCTCTGTCCCACGCGGCCCGGTGCCGAGGTGCCCACGGAGATCGAGCGGCCCGATTTCGACATCGCCGTCTTCGACAACCGCTTCCCGTCACTCAGCATGGAGCCACCCGAGCCGGCTGTTCAGGGCACAGAGGTGACGCCCGTGCGCGCCGCCTTCGGTCGTTGCGAGGTGGTCGTTTACACCCCGCAGCATGAGGCCAGCCTGTCCACCGTCAGCCTGCGCCGGATCCGCCACCTCATCGGCGTCTGGGCGCACCGCACGCTGGAGCTGGGTGCGACCGAGGGCATCGACTACGTCTTCGTCTTCGAGAACCGAGGTGAGGCCATCGGCGTGACGCTGGAGCACCCGCACGGCCAGATCTACGCCTATCCCATGATCCCGCCCGTCCTCGCGTTGGAAGTCGAGGCCGCGCGCGAGGCCCGCGACCGAGACGGCGGGTGCCTGTGGTGTGCGCTCGTGGCACAGGATCGCCTTGACGGTCGTCGCGTGGTGCTGGAGAGCGAACACTGGCAGGTCGTGGTGCCGTTCTTCGCGCGCTGGCCCTACGAGCTACACATCATGCCGCTGCGCCACATCGGATGGCTGCATGAGCTCGACGCCGCCGAGGTCGATGACCTGGCGCGCGTGCTCAAGGTGGTACTGGGCAAGTACGATGGGCTGTTCGGCTTCCCACTGCCTTACATCATGGCCGTCCACCAGCGCCCCACGGACGGCGGCGACCACGAGGGCTACCACCTCCACATCGAGTCCTACCCGCCGCACCGGACGGAGAAGAAGCTCAAATTCCTGGCCGGATCGGAGGCGGGGGCGGGCGCCTTCATCAACGACACGCTGCCCGAGGAAACGGCACAACGCCTGCGCGGGGTGGGGCCGCAGGATACGGCCGAGCTGGTCGACGCCGACGAGCTCGTGGACGAGGACGGCCGGCCGCTGGTCGGCGCATGACCGGTTCCGGAGGCCTCCGAGCCAGCCTGGCCGAGCTGGAGCCCGAGGCGGTGCGCGCGGCCCCGGACGGGGTGGTCGTTGTGCGTTCTCCCGGGCGCGTCAACCTCATCGGCGAGCACACCGACTACAACGACGGCTTCGTGCTGCCGGCGGCCATCGACCTGGAGATCCGCATCTGCTTCGTGGCCACGGACGATCGGCGCGTGGAGCTGACGCGCCTGGACACGGACGAGCGCCTCGGCTTCGAGCTGGACGCTATCGGCTCGCCGCGCGAGGAATGGATCGACTACGTGGCCGGCGTGGCGCAGGCCCTCGCCGAGCGCGACGTGCCGATGCGCGGCCTGCGGGGCGTCATCGCCTCTGACCTGCCCATCTCGTCCGGGCTCTCCTCGTCCGCCGCGCTGGAGCTGGGAGCTGCCTGGGCACTCGCCGTCGAGCGGCCGCCGCTCGAACCGATGGAGATGGCCTTGGTCGGTCAACGCGCGGAGAACTCCCATGTAGGCGTGCGCTCGGGGTTGATGGACCAGTTCGCGGTGGCTTTCGGGGAGCGCGGCGCAGCGCTGTTGTTGGATTGCCGCTCCCGGGAGCACGAGACGGTGCCGCTGCCGCTGGAACGAGCGCGACTCGTGGTCTGCGACTCGCAGGCGCCACGGGAGCTGGCCAACAGCGCCT
>JBBJNS010000170.1:0-3805 GCA_037720745.1 Candidatus Limnocylindrales bacterium | reverse complement strand
CGCTTGCGGCGGATCGACGGCAGCACCGCGAAGAGCAGCGCCAGTGCTGCCGCGATGAGCAAGACCAGCGAGATGGGCCGCGTGATGAAGACCGACGGGTCGCCTTGCGAGATGGTGAGCGCCCGGCGGAGATGTTGCTCCAGCAGTGGGCCCAGGACGAAGCCGAGGAGCAGCGGCGCCGGCTCGCAGCCCAGCTTGATGAGGGCGTATCCCAGGATCCCGAAGAAGGCGATGGCATAGACGTCGAATGGGTTGAGGGCCAAGGACAGAGTGCCGATGGCCGCGAAGACGACGATGGCCGGGAAAAGCACGTTGTAGCGGATCCTGATCATGCGCACCCAGATGCCGATGAGCGGCAGGTTCAGCATCACCAGGAACAGGTTGCCGATCCACATCGACACGATGAGGCCCCAGAAGAGTGCCGGTTCCTCCCTGATGACGTTGGGTCCGGGCGTGATGCCCTGGATGATGAAGGCGCCGACCATCAAAGCCATCACCGGGTGCGCCGGCAGTCCCAACGTCAGCAGCGGGATGAACGATGTCTGGGCGGCTGCGTTGTTGGCCGATTCGGGACCTGCTACCCCCTCGATCGCGCCGTGTCCGAAGGTCTCCGGGCGCTTGGAAACGCGCTTCTCCACCGAATAGGAGGCGAACGAGGCGAGGATGTGGCCGCCGCCCGGCAGGACGCCCAGCACAGAACCAAGCGCGGTACCACGCAGCACTGGCGCCACGATCCGACGCGCATCGGCGCGAGTCAGCATCAGCCCTTTGACCGCCTGCACCACCGTGCTCCGCGTCCTCTCGTTCTCCAGGTTGCGCAGGATCTCGGCGATGCCGAACATGCCCACCGCCACGGACACGAAGTTGATGCCCGAGAAGAGCTCGCGGATCCCGAAGGTGAAGCGTGGCGTTGCCGTGGCGAGGTCCGCTCCGACCGTGCCGAAGAGCAGGCCGAGCATGACCATGGCCAGTGCCTTGATGGCGGAGCCGCGCGCGAGGGCGATGGAGAATACGAGGCCCAGGACCACGAGCGAGAAGTTTTCTGGTGGTCCGAACTGCAGCGCGGTCCGCGCCAGCGGCGGTGCGAAGAGCACGAGCACGAGGGTGCCCACCGTGCCGGCTACGAAGGAGCCGATGGCCGCTGTGGCAAGGGCCGGTCCGGCGCGTCCGCGCTTGGCCATCTCGTGGCCATCGATGGCCGTCACGGCGGACGAAGATTCGCCCGGCAGGTTCAGCAAGATGGCCGTCGTCGAGCCGCCATACTGCGCCCCGTAGTAGATGCCTGCCAGCATGATCAGCGCGGTCACCGGCTCGAAGCTGAACGTGATGGGCAGCAGCATGGCGATCGTGGCCGTGGGGCCGATGCCGGGCAGGACGCCCACCAGTGTGCCCAGCAGCACCCCCACGAAGCACCACAGCAGATTCTCCGGGGTGAGGGCTGTCGATAGCCCCAGGGCAAGATTTCCGAGGAGATCCACGCCGGTTCCCTACGCCCCGAGCCAGGGGCCGAAGAGCGGCAATCGCAGCCTGAGTGCGACGACGAAGACGAGAACGCAGAGGATGGTCAGGCCGGCGGCGATGAGCGGTCCGGCCTTCAGCGTCGTCGTGCGGCTTGCGAACGACGACATGAGCGCCGTGACGAAGATGGCTGGGACGAGGCCAAGGCCGCGGACCGTGAACCCGAAGAAGAGCACCGCCCCCAGGACCAAGACGATGGCCCGCCACGGGATCTCCCCGACCTCCCCACTCTCGCCGACCAGGATGCCCTTGGCGATGACAAGGACACCGAAGAAGACGGTCAGACCACCGACCATGATGGGGAAGTAGCCAGGCCCCATGCGCAGGGCCGAGCCGACCTCATACGATGCTGCAGTGATGGCGAAGGCGGCACCGAACGCGACGAAGATGAGGCCCGCAAGCACGTCGCGTATCGCGCGCTGCTGCATATCCTGCCCCGAGGGGTGGTCGCGAGCGGGACCGCCGAAGCCGTCCCGCTCGCTGTCTTGCTGCCTAGTCGGCTGAGACGCCGGCCGCCTCGATGATCGGCCTCCAGCGTGCGATCTCGGACTCCAGCTTGATGCGGTGCGCCTCGGGCGTGGCCTGGTCCGCCGCGACTGGCTCCGTGCCCAGGTCGGCGAAACTATCGATGACGTTCTGCTCCGTGAGTGCCGCCTGGAGTGCCGCCGAGAGCTCCTGGACGATGGCGTCCGGAGTATCTCCGGGCACGTACAGCCCGTGCCAGACGGTCACCGAGAGGTCGGGTAGTCCGGCCTCGGTGGTCGTCGGGACATCAGGCAGAGCGTCGTTCCGCTCGGGCGTGGTGATGGCGTACGCCTTGACCTCGCCGGCCCTGATCTGCTCGGTCGTATTCGTGGTCTGATCGCACAGGAAGTCGACGTGGCCGCCGAGGAGGTCGGTGATGGCCGGACCCGTGCCGTCGTAGGAGACCTCCGTGACCGTCGTGTCGGTCGCGCTCATGAAGAGGAGGCCGCAGAGCTGCGACGCTGCACCGATGCCCGCGTTGGCATAGTTCACGCTGTCGCCATTCTCCTCCACATAGGCGACGAGTTCCTCCATCGTGTCCGGCTCGAAGTCCGGGGCTCCGATGATGGTCATCGGCACCTCCGTGACCAGGCCGATCATCTTGAAGTCTTCGAGCGGGTCGTAGGGCAGGTCGGCATACAGCGTAGGCGCGGTGGACATGCCGATGTGGTGCATCAGGACGGTGTAGCCATCCGGCTCGGCAGCAGCGACCTGTCCGGCGGCGAGGGTGCCGCCTGCGCCAGCCACGTTCTGGATGACGATCTGTTGGCCGAGCGTCTGGCTCATCGGCTCGGCCACGAGGCGGGTCACGGTGTCGGTCGGTCCGCCGGCCGCGAAGGGCACGACCATGTTGATGGTCCGCTCAGGATATCCTCCCGCCGCCGCGCCCGACCCGGCCGCCGAGGGCACGCCCGTTCCGGCACCCGTCCCGGTGCCCGGTGTGCACGCCGCGGCGATGAACGCTGCTGCCGCCAGTGCTGCGCCGAAACGCATGCGCGGCCCCGTTCGGATGGCGGGTGTGGCGGCGGTCGTGGCGTCGAACGACTGATCAGATCGCATGGACACGACCTCCTCACTCTTCTCTTCGCGCCATATGGATGGCGCGGGGAAGACTACCACCGAGCCACACCCCGCTCGCGACTCCGCCGGTGGTCTAGCGCGGGTCGATGGCGCTCACCGCGTCATGAAGAGACGCCACGACGATGATGGTGGCGTCGTCGGCGTGATGGTCCGGTCTCCGAACCACAAGGGTCGAGCGGAGGCCCGCCGCCCGCGCACCCGCCGCGTCGTAGGGCGACCCAGCGACGAACATCGTCGCAGCAGGGTCCGTCCCCAGGCGGCGGCAGGCCTCCCGATAGACGGCCGGATGGGGCTTGTAGCGACCGGCTTCCTCAGCCGATAGCACGAACCGTGGTTCGAGCCCCGAGCGTCGCGCGGCGGCCTCCGCGAGACGGCCCGAGCAGTTGGTCACGAAGGCGTAGGGGATCGACACGCCGGAGATGGCTGCCGCATCCGGCCATGGGACCATCTCGGCCCAGCTCCTCACGAGGCGATCGGCGGCGCCGATCGGCAGACCGATCGCCGCGGCGGCCTCCGCCACCAGCGGTTCGTACGGGGCGTAGGAGCTGCTGGCCATCATCCGCGCAGTCACCGCGTCGCGCCACTCGATCCCGCGTCCGCCGCCGCCCGCCGCCTCGGTCCACACGCTGAGCGAGTCCATCACCGCCATGAGGAGGTCGAAGAGTACGCCGCGCACCTCCGG
>JBBJNS010000169.1:0-3812 GCA_037720745.1 Candidatus Limnocylindrales bacterium | reverse complement strand
GAGCCGGGCCGCAGGGCGGCCGACCGCTCATCGCCCAGCTTGTCGCGATACTCGGCGCGGTCCGAGACGCCGTAGACCCACTCATCCAGCCACCGCTCCAGTGCGTCGGCGTCCCGGCTGATGGCATCCCACTCGATGTAGAAGCGGTTGTCCCGGTCGTAGACGCCCTGGGCGTAGGAGGGGTGGGCGCCAAAGGGTTCGACCACCACTGCCTCCACGATCAGTCCCGGGATGACCGTCCGGTTGGGGTCCGCGCGGATGACGTCCTCACTGACCAGCTCCTCGACCACCACGATGACCCGCTCCGCCGCGAAGGCCGCCTCCTTCTGGCAGCCCAGCAGGCCCCATATCTGGGTGTTGCCGCGCTCGTCGGCGCGCTGCGCATGGATGATGGCTACGTCCGGCTTGAGCGGCGGCACGGCATAGACCATGTCCTCGCCGTAGGGCGACTTGATGGGCCGGATGAGGGGATTGGCCACCGGCAGATCCGTCTCGAAGTAGGAGCGGAGCGGGAAGAAGGGCAGGTTCATGGCCCCTGCCGTGTACCGGCCCACCATCCCGAAGTGGGAGTACTCCTCCAGCTCCAGGCTCGCGGCGTCTCCCTCCGTCACGCGCCGCACGGCGTGGAGGCCGCCCACGCCAGGATTGCCCAGCCAGCTGAAGATGAGCTTGCGCGCCACGCCGGCACCGACCATCTGGTCGTAGATGAGGTCGGGCGTGAGCCGGGCCAGCGTCAGGTCGCGCTTGCGCTGGCGGATGATCTCGTGACCGGCGGCGAAGCTGATGAGGTGCGTGAAGCCCTCGATGGCCACCGTGTCGCCGTCATGCACAGAGGCGGCGATGGCGTCCTTCATGGAGGCCACCTTGGAGGTGCTCGTCACGGTCCTCAGCCCCCTGCTTCGACCTCGTTGAGCGCGCCGGCCTCCGCGGCGGCGTCGTGCACAGCCCTCTCCGTGCTGCTCACGGCGGCGATCGCCTCGCTGAAGATGCGCACGGCGGTGTCCATCTCCGCCGCGGTGACGACGAGGGGGGGAGACATGCGCACGCTGGTCTTGCCGCACTCCAGGACCAGCAGTCCACGCTGGAAGCAGGCCCACTGGACCTCCTCCGCGTGCTCCGCCGTGTCGAACTCCACGCCCAGCATCAGCCCCTTGCCGCGCACATCGGTGACCAGCGACGGGAAGCGCTCCAAGAGCGGTCGCAGCGCGGCCATTGCCTGCTCGCCACGCGCACCGGCGTTCGCTGTGAGGCCGCCCTCCAGCAGATCGACCGTGGCCAGGGCAGCAGCACAAGCCACGGGGTTGCCGCCGTAGGTCGAGCCGTGGGCGCCCATGCCCCAGGCCTCGAGGATCTCCGCTCGGGTGATCATCGCGCCCAGTGGCATGCCCGAGGCGATGCCCTTGGCCGTGAGCAGGATGTCCGGCTCAACGCCCCAGTGCTCGATGGCCCACATCTTGCCCGTGCGCCCTGCGCCCGACTGGATCTCGTCGGCGATGAGCAGGATGCCGTGCTCGTCGCAGATGCGGCGCAGACCCTGCAGGAACCCGTCCTCCGGCACGACGTAGCCGCCCTCGCCCTGGATGGGCTCCACGATGATGGCCGCCACCTCGTTGGCCGGCACCAGCTTGTCGAATAGCACCTCGTCGAACCAGCGCAGATCCTCGACCTTGCCGAACGGCGCGTGGTAGACACCCGGCAGCAATGGCCCGAAGCCGGCGTGGTACTTCGCCTTGGACGCTGTCAGTGAGACGGAGCCATACGTCCGGCCGTGGAACGCGCCCAGAAAGGCGACCACGTACGGTCGATGCGTGGCGTAGCGGGCGAGCTTGATGGACGCCTCCACCACCTCCGTGCCGCTATTCCCCAGGTAGACGCGCTTGGGCCCTGCGATGGGCGCCGTCCCCGCCAGCGCCTCGCACGTCTCGGCGTAGATGGGCAGGTAGAAGTCCGAAGCGCTGTAGTGGACCAGCTGGCCGGCCTGCTCGCGGATGGCGTCGATGACTTGCGGGTGGCCGTGACCGGTCGAGTTGACGGCGATGCCGGCGGCAAAGTCGAGGAAGCGGTTGCCATCGATGTCCTCGATGGCGCAACCTTCGCCGCGGACCGGGACCAGGGGATAAGCGCGCGGCAGGCTGGGCGAGGTCCAGGTGCGGTCGTACTCGACGTGGGCGCGGGCGCGCGGGCCGGGGATCTCCGTGACGAGATCGGGCAGTGGTCGATCGGTCGCGGGGCTGGCGGCCGCTGACGTGGCCGGTCGATCGATGAGCTGGGTCACGCTAGATCCTCGAGGCGGCGGTCAGGATGCATAGATCCTATGCATGGTGGATGCGCAGTGTAGCAAGCCAGGACTGTCGCCTTGACGCTGCGTCGCCGGTCGTCTAATCTCAATCAATCAAACGGTTGAATGAGGAGTGGCGAGTGAACCGACCGGATCTTGCGACGACCTTCGCGGCCCTGGGCGACCCGGTGAGGCGAGCGATCGTGGACCGGCTGGCTGACGGCGATGCGACGGTCAACGAGCTCGCGGCGATGTTCCCGATCTCGCTCCAGGCGGTCTCCAAGCACATCAAGGTGCTGGAGACCGGCGGCGTCGTATCGAAGCGTCGGGAAGGGAAGACCCGACCCGTGCACCTCGACGCCGCGACCCTCGCCCGCTCCGCCGATTGGCTGGAGGCGCATCGAGATCGCCTCGAGACCAGATACGCGCGGCTCGATGAGCTGCTCAAGACCAAGAAGGAGCCGACATGAGCAACCAGCGCACCGTGACCGCCCTGCCGGGCGCACAAAGCCTCAGCTTCTCCCGCGAGTTCGAGGCACCGGCCGAACGCGTGTTCGAGGCCCACACCGACCCCGAACTGCTGGCCCAGTGGACCGGTCCGCAGGGCACGCACTTCAGGATGCGCGGATTCGACGCCCGGACGGGTGGCAGCTGGAGCTACGTCATCGAGGGCGCCAGCGAAGAGTGGGCCTTCCATGGCTCCTTCCACGAGGTCACGGCGCCGAGCCGCATCGTTATGACCTTCGAGTTCGAGAACGAGCCCGGGCATCCGACCTTCGAGGTCCTGACCTTCGTGGACCTTCCGGATGGCCGAAGCCGCATCGACGGCCTCTCGCTATTCCTGTCAGTCGATGACCGCGACGCGATGCTCAGCGAGATGGACAGCGGCATGGACGAGAACTTCCAACGGCTCGACCAGCTGCTAGCGGGCACGGCGGCCGCCGGCTGAACCGCCTCGATGCCAGCAGAGACTCGCAACGAGCTTTGCCGCTCACGCGGCTCGATGAGCTGCCCAAGACGATGAAAGGAGCCGACATGAGCAACCAGCGCACGGTGATCGCACTACCTGCGGAACAGACGATCAGTTTCTCCCGCGAGTTCGAGGCACCGGCCGCGCGCGTGTTCGAGGCCCACACCGATCCGGGTCTGCTGGCCGAATGGACGGGGCCTGTCGGCACCACGGTCACGATGCGTGTGTTCGACGCCCGGACCGGCGGTTGCTGGAGCTACATCGTCAAGGGCCTCGATCGCGAATGGCCTTTCCACGGCTCATTCCACGAGGTCACCCCGCCAAGCCGCATCGTGCAGACCTGGGAGTTCGACGACGAGCCGGGGCATCCGACTCTCGAGGTGTTCACTTTCGTCGATCTGTCAGAGGGACGCAGCCGCATCGACGGCCTGACCGTCTTCCTTTCGATCGAGGACCGCGACGCGAATATGCTCGGCGGGTTCGACAGCGGGAGGGACGAGGACTTCGAACGGCTCGACCAGCTGCTCGCGGGTACGACGGTCGCCGGCTGAATCGCCTCGCCGC